>JAFIFJ010000047.1 GCA_020832085.1 Gammaproteobacteria bacterium
CCCCTGGGCGATCTCGAAGCCGCGGCCCTCGCCGAGGAGGATGTTCGCCGGCGGGACGCGAACGTTCTCGAAGTGCACCTCGGCGTGGCCCAGCGGCGCATCGTCGTAACCCAGCGTCGTCAGCGGACGGACGATCTTCACGCCCGGCGTGTGCTTGGGCACCAGAATCTGGCTCTGCTGCAGGTGGCGGTTGGCATTGTCCGGGTCGGACTTGCCCATGACGATGAAGATCTTGGTGCGCTCGTAGGGCGCGTTGGTGATGAACCACTTCTTGCCGTTGATGACGTACTCGTCACCGTCGCGGGTGATGGAGGTGCGCACGTTGGTGGCGTCGCTGGATGCCACGTCGGGCTCGGTCATGCAGTAGGAGGAGCGGATCTCGCCGGCGAGCAGGGGCTCGAGCCATTCCTGCTTCTGGGCCTCGGTGCCGTACTTCAGGAAGACTTCCATGTTGCCGGTATCCGGAGCGTTGCAGTTGAACGCCTCCGGCGCCCAGAGCACGCGGCCCATGATCTCGGCCAGGGGGCAGTACTCCTCATTGCTGAGGCCACCGTGATCCGCCGGCATCCACAGATTCCACAGACCCGCATCCCGCGCCTTGGCCTTCAGCTCCTCCATTACCGGAACGGTGGCAAACCGGTTGGGCAGCGCGTTGAGCTCGTCGTGATAGCGCTGCTCGTTGGGGTAGATGTGGGCATCCATGAAGGCTTCGAGTTCCAGCCTGAGGGTTTCGGCGCGCTCGGCGGGGGCACGGGTCATGGGGAAGGGCTCCTGATCGCTGGTGGTCGGCTACGGTGGCCCGGGATTCTACTCAAGTTTGCGCCGAAAATTGGCCTGATGGCTCATTTCCTCCCGTCCTCGAGAGGGTGGCCTCGAGAGGGTGGCAGCGACTCAGGCCAGCGGATAGCCGCTGAAACCCTTCGAGACCTTCATGCGGATGTTCGAGGTGATGGTGCTCACCCCGGAATCACTGTCGAGCAGGCTGTCGGTGAGTTCCCGATAGTGGTCGATGTCGCGGCAGACGAAGGTCAGCAGGAAATCGAAGCGGCCGCTGATCTGACAGGCCTCCACCACCTCGGGGATGGCGGCAATGACCGTCTCGAAGCGGCGGAAATCAGCCACCTGATGGCGTCCGAGAGTGACTTCGGCAAACACCGTCACCGAATCGCGGATGCGGGCGAGGTCGAGATCCGCCAGGTAACCCCGGATGACGCCGATCTGCTCGAGCCGTCGCACCCGCTTCAGGCAGGCACTCGGGCTCAGCGCCACCCGCTCAGCGAGGTCGCGATTGGAGATGCGGCCATCGCCCTGCAGCACGCTGAGAATGCGCTGGTCGGTGCGATCGAGATCCATGCTCACGGACTCCATGGGCAGGCGATTCCCCGCAGTCTGCCCCGGCGCGAAACTTTCTGCATCTTTCCAGTTGAAATTGCGCACGAAGTGCGCAGGCCAAGACCTTTTTTAGCTCCAAATCAACACAAAAGCGCTTAGATTGGCCCGGTGAATAAAGTTTCTCGGAACTTGGAAAGGAGTTCGATCATGGTGCGACTCATCGACGTACCGACCCTGCAGCGTTTCGTGGCCCGGCGCGGCGTCGAAACCGTACTGGCGGAGCTGACGGACGCCATCGAAGCGGCCTATGTGCGCTGGGACGAGTTCGACAAGAGCCCCCGCCACGCCACCCACTTCGACCACGGGGTGATCGAGCTGATGCCGGTGGCGGACGCTACCCGCTATGCCTGCAAGTACGTCAACGGCCACCCGGGCAATCCCAAGGACGGCCGCATGACCGTCGCCGCCCTCGGCATCCTCTCCGACGTGGCCAGCGGCTATCCGCTGCTGGTCTCGGAGATGACGCTCTTGACCGCCCTGCGGACCGCCGCCACCTCGGCCATGGTGGTGCGACACTGCGCCCGCCCGGACAGCCAGACGCTGGCGCTGATCGGCACCGGGGCACAATCCGAGTTTCAGACCCTGGCCATTGGCAACGAACGACCGCTGCGGCAGATCCGCTTCTATGACGTGGATCCGGCAGCGATGGAGAAGTACGCCCACAACATGGCGGAGCAGAACCTGGAGCTGCTGCCCTGCGCTTCCTTCGACGAGGCCGTTGCCGGCGCCGATGTGGTGACTGTGGCCACCGCCATCAAGGACCACCAGTCCCTGCTGACGCCGGCCATGCTGCGGCCCGGAATGCACATCAATGCAGTGGGGGGCGACTGCCCGGGCAAGACGGAACTTGACCCGGCCGTGCTGCCTGCCTGCGACATCATCGTCGAGTACGAGCCCCAGACCCGTATCGAAGGCGAGATTCAGGGTTCGGATCTGGCGGTGACAGAGTTTCACGAAATCGCTCGTGGGCGGCGTGCGGGCCGGCTCAGTTCTGAAGCCATCACCCTGTTCGACTCGGTCGGGTTCGCGCTGGAAGACCACGCGGCACTGAACTGGCTGTACGCGAATCTGCGCGGCGCCACCGAAGTGAACCTGATTCCGGACGCGGACGACCCGCGGGACCTGTTCGCCATGCTGCAGCCGCCAGCGCCTGCCTACGGCCGCGCAGCGAGCTTCTGAATCCCACCTGTAAGGAATGGAGACGCCGATGACCGCCCGCAACCGCCTGCTGATGTGCGCCCCGGAGTTCTTCACGGTCCGGTACGAGATCAATCCGTGGATGAACGTGCAGCGCAAGCCGGACGCCGTCGCCGCCAACGATCAATGGCAGCAGCTGGTGGCGAGCCTCGCCCCGGTCGCCGACATCGTCCTCTGCGAGCAGGCACCGGACGCGCCGGACATGGTGTTCACCGCCAACGCCGGGTTCGTGTTCGAGAGCCGGGTGGTGGTGAGCCGTTTCCGCCACCCGGAGCGGCAGACCGAAGAACCTCACTTCGCCCGCTGGTTCACCGACGCCGGGTTCACCTTGGTGGACTGGCCCGAGGAGGTGCGCTTCGAGGGGGCCGGAGATTGTCTGGTGGACCGCGGCGAACGCCGGCTGTGGCTGGGCCACGGCCTGCGCAGTGATCCGCGGGCCGGCGCTGCCCTACAGGCCGCTTTCGATGTCCCCGTCCACGTTCTGACGCTGGTGGACCCGCGCTACTACCACCTGGACACCTGCTTCTGCCCCTTGGCTGACGGCTATGCGCTCTACTACCCGGGCGCCTTCAGCGCCGAGTCGCAGATGCTGATCCGGGCGCAGATTCGCGCTGAGAAGCGCATCGAGGTCAGCGACGAGGACGCACGCCATTTCGCCTGCAACGCAGTAGGCCTTGGCGAGCACGTGTTCATGAACCGGGCCTCGAAGCCCCTGCGGCGGACGCTGGAGTCCCATGGCTTCGTCGTTCACGAATCGCCCGTCGGCGAGTTCCTGCGGGCAGGCGGCGCCGTGAAGTGCCTGAGCCTGAATCTCGACGACCCCATCGCCTGATCCAACCCGACCGAAATCAACCTTTAGGGGACATCCACAAATGCTGTGGATGTCCCCTAATTTTGTGGGTGTCCACTATTTATCTGGGTGTCCACTATTTGTCTGGGTGCCCAGTATCTGGGGCGGCGGAAGTGTCGGGTTTGGGAGGGGCCGGGTGACGTGGCACGTCAGCTTTAGCCGGGGCCCGGCAGTTGACCTGCCGTTCACAGAAGCCGCTTCAGACCGCTTCATGGCCAGAGCGGCTCTTGCTG
>JAFIFJ010000048.1 GCA_020832085.1 Gammaproteobacteria bacterium
TGAAGAAGGACTCATCCGGCGAAGCTGCATTCAATGACACGAAGTCGTCGGAAAGCTCAGCAGCCAGGATCTCCATGGCGCGATCAATCGTCAGCACACCGCGCAGGATGTCGCTGTCATCCACCACCGGCATCATCTTCAAATGCCGGGAACGGATCCGCCGCGCCGCGTCTTCGGCGTCATCCCGGGTACGCACTGCCACCACGTCGGTGGCCATGACGCTACTGATGGGGCGGGTCGGGTTGGCAATGATCAAATCCCGCAGGGAGATGACCCCGGCCAGTTTGCCGCTCTCCTTGACGATGTAGACGTAGGGCACGCGCTGCGGCGTGTGGGTGGCACCCCGCACCGCTTCCATGACCTCCTCGACGTGCGCGGTTTCCTCCACGGCGAGGAAGTAGGGCGACATGACTGCGCCGCAGGACCCCTTCGGAAAGGCGGCCAGGGCCTCCACCTGCTGCCGATAGCCAGCCTCGAGCTGCCCAAGCAGCGCCTCACGCAGGTCGCTGCTCAGATGCCTAAGCAGATCCACCACGCGCTCGATCTGCATCTCCGCGAGAATGCTGCCCGCTCGATCGATATCGACCTCGGAGAGGAACTGCGCCGCCAAGCTCGGCGCGCAGTGCTCGATGATCAGCGCCGCGCGTTCGTGCTCCAATCCCGAAAGGAAAGGCACGAGCGTATCCTTGGGCGCTTCGGCGAGCAGCCGCGCCGTCCGCAGCGGCGATACGCGGTCGATGATGTTCAACGCCCTGGGAACCTCTTGAAGCTTCAGGGCATCGCGCATCTCACGAGCATCGGCTTCCAGATTGCGGGTATCGAGTAGCACAATAGTTCCTCCGTGAATCAGGCATCGAGAGGATTCTAACCAACTTCCCGGACGCATCCGCCGGACGGCTCTGCACGCCGGGGAGCCGGGCGCAGAAGCTTCCAAGGCAGTCTCGCCAGAGGACGCTGCAGGAATGCGTCCTGCAGTGGGCTTTCACGATGCAATCGGTTCGAATCAAGGAGTAGTCCTGGCATGGGCGCAAAACTGACCCTCGATCTGCATCCCATCTTCAACAAGGGCGGGCAGATCGAAGCCGAACTCGAGCGGGTGATAGAAGAGGCCGAGCGCCGCAAGATCACTACCGTGGAAATCATTCCGGGCAAGGGCAGCGGCCAGCTCAAGAAGCGGGTCCTGCGCTTCCTCGACCGTAAGGACATCAAGGCCCGCTACCACCGCCTCGACAAGGACCGGGACAACCACGGCCGCCTGTTCGTCCACTTCCGCTTCAGGACGCTCTGAAGGATCCCGCGAGGGTGCTTCGGGGGCGGAGCTGTCCTGGCAAGCCTCCCGAAGGTACAGCCGGCTTCAACATCCACTTTTCCTCGAGCCCTTGCCGACGAGCCTCCTTGCGCGCTCACCCTCGAAAGCCTCTGCGCTATATTATCGTTCCACGTGGCCGGTCGCCGCTTCACGGAAGATCGCGATCGGCTTTGTGCCACCGAGGATGGGCTGGCGGGGGAGGTCATGGTCACCTACGAGGCGAAAATCGACCCAGTGTCGACTTCATTGAAAGAACGAAAATGGCGCAACTCCAGCTACGGATGGCTTTCACTGTTGCTCGTAGGCCTGACGCCAGCGCTTGCTTTCGCCGGGGAACATCAGCCATTCGACCCAGGCTGGACCGACCTGCCGGCGATCTCCCTGCCGTCGGTCGCAGCCTCCGGAAAACACCTGGGCTACGTTTGCGGTGACAAGGTCTGCGTTCTGGAACTCGATGGATCCACGCCCGGACGTGCGTTCTCCGTCCCCGAAGGCGCTCAGATCACCAACCTGCTCTGGGCCAACGATCGGCACCTGCTCGTTCAGACCCGCTATCCCATTCAGAGCCGGTTGTTCAGCTCCGGCTTTCAGTACGAAGATCGCGTCCTTCTCCTCGATCTCAGCACAGTCACGCAATCACTGCTGCTTCCCGCCCATCCAAATGTCTCGGACATCACCACGCTGCTGCCCGATAATGCCGGAGCCATCATTGCCCACGTCCCCGCGTGGTCTCTGCGCCCGGCTGCCAGCAACAGCCGAGTGCAGAATTGGATACTCGCCAACACGAGGCTCTACCGCGTTGACCTCGACAGCGGCCAGCACGCAAGGATCGACCTGCCCACCGAGGGTGTTTATCAAGCCTTTACCTCCAATGACGGCGTTGCTCAAGCTTGGCTGGAAGCCAACGCCGGCCTTGGCCGCTACCGATTGGCGTCGGCGGAGGCTGTCCAACTGGAGGGTGAGGATTTTCTCATCGATGCTCCGCGGATCTTCGCTCAAGTACCTGAATCTCCAGAACTCCTTCTGGGCTTCGATTCGGGCCCACTTCAGGGTCTGCAACGAATCGACTTGAAGAGCGGACGCATTGAAAGGCTGAAGCTGGACGACGTTCGCCACGATGACGCTCAACCCATTGTCGATCCCTGGCGGCACACCTTAGTCGGGCTCGTTGACCGGGCCGACGGCCTGGCCAGAAGCGTGTTCAGTGACGACATCCTGCGGTCAGGCAGTGAACGCATTGAACCCATGTTGCGGCAACGTCTGGGGGCAGGCCAGCTGCGCCTCATGTCCTGGTCGAAGGACCGGACTGTCATGGCGGGTTCGTTTCAGCGGCTCGGCCGCCCACCCGAGTACTTCATCTTTCTGCCCAAGACTTCGGAGCTGAAACTGCTGGGGAATCCCTATCCCTATACCCCCCCGAAGATGTTTGCGTCCGTCGAGGAACTGCAGATACCCAGGGCAGATGGCAGCTTCCTTCAGGCCTTCCTGACGCGCGCTGACTCGGCGAAAAAGCCGGCCGACGCACAACCCTTACCCCTGCTCGTTCTGCCCCACGGCGGACTGGATGAATGGGTCGATGCCGGCTTCGACGTCTACCAACAGGCATGGGCGAGAACGGGGGCTGCCGTCCTCCAGGTGTCGGTGCGCGGCGCGCGTGGCAGGGGGTATGCGCACCGCGACGATGGTTTTGGAGGATACGCTTCCGGCATGGCCGACGACCTGCTTCTGGCTGCGCGTTACGCCATCGATGCGGGCTTTGGCGACCAGAATGCCGTTTGTACCGCTGGATTCGGTTACGGCGGACACACGGCCCTGCTGGCGGCTATCAATGCACCAGACACGGTACGTTGTGTCATCGCCATCGGCGCCATGACCGATCCCCTTGAGCATGTCCGCAGCTTCAGCGTTGACGGCTACCGGCTCACGGAGGGTCGGATGCGTCGGGTCGTCGGGATCCACAATCTACCCGTGGCGCAGACCTCATCCCTTTCGCTACCACGTCGCGCAGGTGCCGTCGAGTCTTCGGTATTACTCATTCACGCCCAGGGTGACCCCGTGATCCTCTCCACCCAATCGCGCAGGCTTCACAGGCAGCTGAGCCGCCGGGGCAGGAGCCAGCTCATCGAGCTGGACGGCACCGGTATCGACGTCAGTGAGTACAACAGGCGCCGCGTCCTCATAGAGTCGACAGCTTTCATCTGTGCGCAACTTCGACCCAGCACATGCGACTCACCCCGTGTGGGAACGCGACCGTAGCCCATACTGGAAGCCCACACTGGACCTTCACAAACTTTCTTGGATGCCCAATAACTTTGTGGATGTCTCGTAGTTTCCAATAATTTTGTGGATGTCCAGTAACGCTGCGGACCTCAGGGGCTTTCGAGTTCCCCGGGTTGCCAGGCAGCGCGTTCGGCATCGCTGCGACCGAGGTAGTCCCGGGCATGGGCCAGCACCTTGGGCGCCAGCAGCAGCGTCGAGATCACGGTGGGTATGGCCATCAGGCCGTACATGCCGGTGATGAGCCCCACCACGGCGTCGATGGACAGGACCGACCCCACCACCACCAGGAGCACATAGAACCAGCGGTAGTAGTGCTGATGTTCGGCCCCGATCAGGAAGCCTAAGCACTTGGCCCCGTAGTACCAGAACGTGAACATGGTGCTGACACTGAAGAACACCACCAGCACTACCAGCAGCCACGGGCCGGCCGCACCGATAGCGCTCTCGAAGGCCTGGGCGGTCATGGTCACGCCGCTGTCCGTGCCCACCTCCCAAACGCCCGTGACCAGAATCACCAGCGCCGTCGCGGTACACACGATCAGGGTGTCCACCACAGGGCCGATCATGGCTACCAGTCCCTCGCGTACCGGCACCTGGGTCCGTGCCGCACCATGGGCCAGGGACTCATTACCAATGCCCGCCTCATTGGAGAAGGCGCCTTGGCGGACGCCGATCAGCAGCGCCCCGAGCAACCCGCCCGCTGCAGCCTGCCCGGTAAAGGCGTCGGTGAAGATCAAGGCGAACGCTGCCGGAATCGCCCCGGAGTTCATGGCGAGGATCCACAGCGAAGCGCCGAGATAGAGCAGCACCATGAAGGGCACGATGCGGGCGGCGGCGTAGCCGACGCGGCTGATACCACCGAAGATCACCGCAGCGACGACCAGCGCCACCATGATCCCGAAGCCGAGATCAAACCCGAAATGGGCGTCTGCCGAGGCCCAGCCCTGGGGCACCGCGATGACGTCACGAACAATCTGAGTGAGCTGATTGACCTGGAACACCGGCAGGGTGCCGAACATGGCGGCGACCGCGAAGAACACCGCCAGCGGATACCAGCGTTTCGGCATCCCCTCACGGATCACATACATGGGGCCGCCCTGCAGCACGCCCATGGAGTCGCGACCGCGATACATGATGGCCAGGGAACAGGTGAAGAACTTGATCGTGACGCCGAGCAGGCCGGTCAGCCACATCCAGAAGATGGCACCCGGCCCACCGACGAAGATGGCCACCGCCACGCCAGCGATGTTGCCGAGTCCCAGAGTCCCCGACAGTGCCGCGGACAGCGCCTGGAAGTGGGTGATGTCGCCCGGGTCATGTTCGCTGTCCCAGCGCCCGGTGAGCAGCTGAAAGGAATGATTGAAGTGGCGATAGGCCAGGGCCCGGGAATAGAACAGCAGCCAGAACCCTGCGCCGAGCAGCAACCAAAGGACCAGATAGCCCCAGACAAAGTTCGAGAACGCAGTGAAAGCGGTGTCGATCCAGGACAATGCTCAGTCCCCTCAAGCTCCGGGCAGGCCCTACAGCTTGCCCGACCCCGGCCGTGGATGCGATTCGGCAGCGGGCAGCTGCGGCAGCCGAATCGACGGCAGGGCCGGTTCCCACAAACCCCTTCCAGGGCAGCCAGCGCTCATTTCCGCGCTTCGATGCTCCGCGGATCCACTTCCGCCTCGTAGTCGATACCCGGCACGCCAAAGCCGAAGATGCGCAGGAAGTCGTAGCGGAAGCCGGCGAAGTCGGTGAGTTCGTCGAGGTTTTCCGTGGTCACCAGCGGCCAGCGCCGTTTCACTTCGTCCTGCACCTGATCGGAGAGTTCGAGATCATCGACGCGGATGCGGCGTTCCTCGTCCAGGCGCTGCTCGCCAGCGCCATAAAGCTGGGTCTCGAACAGCCGCTGCACATGCTCCATGCAGGTCTCGTGGCTGCCCTGCTCCTTCATCACCTTGAACAGCAGCGAGGCGTACAGCGGCACCACCGGAATCGCCGCGCTGGACTGGGTCGTCACGCACTTGAGCACCGCCACCTTGGCGTCGCCACCGATGTTCGCGAGGCGCGCGCCAATGGCCTTGGCCGCCCGGTCGAGATCTTCCTTGGCCTTGCCCAGGGTCGCATGCCAGTAGATCGGCCAGGTCAGCTCGCTGCCGATGTAGGTGTAGGACACGGTCTTGCAGCCGGTTGCCAGCACGCCGGCCCGCGCCAGGGCGTTCATCCAGCGCTCCCAGTCCTCGCCGCCCATGACCTTCACCGTGGCCTGAGTTTCCTCCTCATCGGCGGGTTCGAGATCCACCTCGTGCACTTCCGCCTTGTCCACGTTCAGCGTCTTGACGTGAAAGGTCTGGCCCAGCGGCTTGATGGCGCTGCGATAGAGTTCACCGCTGTCCGGATCCTTGCGCACCGGCGAGGCCAGGCTGTAGACGACCAAGTCGATGGGTCCCATCTCCTTCTTGATGATGTCGATGGTCTGCGCCTTCATGTCGTCGGAGAAGGCGTCGCCGTCGAGGGTCTTGGCCCAGAGGCCCTGCGCCACCGCGAGCTTGTCGAAGGCACGGTTGTTGTACCAGCCTGCCGATGCGGTCTTGCTCTCTGTAGGCGGCTTTTCGAAGGACAGTCCAAGCGTCGCCGCGCCGGACCCGAACGCCGCGCTGATGCGTGACGGCAGCCCGTAGCCGCCGGAGGCCCCGATCACCAGCACGTTCTTCGGGCCGCCCGGAAGCCGCGGCCGCTGACGAACGTAACGCACCTGCTCCGCCACGTTGGCGGCACAGCCGATGGGATGAGCAGTAGTGCAGATGAAGCCCCGGACGCGTGGTTTGACAATCATGGATGTCCCTCAACAATGTCGGATTCGTTCTGACGCCCAGCGGCGGCTAGCAACGCTGCCGTCAACCAAACAGTCCGTCCTGGGCTGCGCGTCTGAGCACCGCATCGACGTCGATCAACCGGGGCCCCGTCCGCTCCACGTGCAGGCGAGCCCGCTGCCGCGCCGCAAGCTTCAGTTCCCGGTCGCCGTCCAGTGCAATCACCCCCGGTCCCTCGAACAGCAGCGTCACCGCGGCTGCGACCCGATGCGCCTGGGCCACGCGAACCTCCCGGTACAACCCCGGGGAGATCGGCACCAGCAACCGACGATCCTTGCTGCTGCGATTGCAGGTGACCAGCAGCCCGCCTTCCTCTTCCGCGCTGACCGGTGCCACCAGACCGCCCACCGGCGACATGCCCACAGCTGCGGGTGAGGCCACCGTCAGCAGAATGCGATCGATCTTGGCCGGCTCCACCGGCAGGAGGTTGCCGCGGAAGTCATCACGCAGCAGCACCGCATCCACCAGCGCCAGGGTGGCTTCACCTTCGTAAGGGCGGACCCGGATCACTTTCACCCGGCGGGCATGGGCATGCAGCGGCACCCTTCCTGCCGCCACCAGTGCAGCCGCTGCTCCGGCCAGGGTCGGTTCCACCAGACGCGGAAAAACGTTGTTGGTACCGGTAGAGACCGGCACCAGCGCCGCATCCGGCCAGGCCTGGGCGACGATGCGGTTGGTCCCGTCACCGCCCAGCACGACCAGCGCCGTGACGCCGAGTTCGCGCATGGCTTCAACCGCGGCCACCGTGTCCTCCGGGCCGTTATGGTAGCGAACGCGGTCCTGCCCCACCACGTGAAGGCTGGCGCCGAGTTGCATGGACTCCACCGCCCCGGTGGCGATCCGGAACGGTTCCGCCTGCACCACGATACCGCCGATACCGGCCGCATCGGCGCCGGCGACGATCCTCGCCACCATGTCGCGCTTGGCCTGATGGGTGACTTCGGAAGCGCGGGCCGCCAATCGACGCACATCGCGTCCGGCCATGGGATTGGCAATGATGCCGAGGCGGCCGCGCCGCGGACTGAGACTCATGGGCGATGTTCGCTTGCTGGCCAGGAACTCTGCCCGCTATGGTGACCCGTCGCATGGGGGGGCACGCCATCACGGAGGCAAGGCATGGCGCAGGATGGGGGCAGCACAACGACAGACACGGCGACTCCAGGGCGGCTCGGGCGCATCCTGACCGCTATCGAGGTCGCGGGCAACCGACTGCCCCACCCCGCCCTGCTCTTCGGCTGGATGGCCGTCGGCGTCCTGATCCTCTCCGCCATCGCCGTCCTGTTTGGCGTCAGCGCCGTGCATCCGGTGACCAGCGAGCGCATCGAGGCGGTGAACCTGCTCTCGGGCGAAGGTGTGCGCCGAATTCTGGCCGGCACCGTCACCAATTTCACCGGCTTCGCACCCCTGGGCACCGTCCTGGTGGCCATGTTGGGCATTGGTATCGCCGAACGCTCAGGGCTGCTCGACGTACTCCTGCGCCGACTGGTGCTGGCCGCACCCGTGAGCATGCTGACCTTCTTCGTGGTACTGGCCGGGGTGCTGTCGTCCCTGGCGGCGGATTCCGGCTACGTGGTGCTCATCCCCTTGGCCGCCCTTGTATTCATCGCTGCCGGCCGCCACCCGGTGGCGGGCATTGCCGCAGCCTTCGCCGGCGTCTCCGCGGGATTCTCGGCCAACCTGCTGATCGGTCCGCTGGACGCTCTGCTGGCCGGCATCTCCACCGAGTCGGTACGGTTGGTGGACGCCGAATACGAAGTCACCGCGGCGGGCAACTGGTGGTTCATCATCGCCTCCACCGTGCTCATCGCCATCGTCGTCACCCTGGTCACCGAGTTCATCACCGAGCGGCGTCTGGCGCCTGCCGAGCTGCCGGACGATGCTCCGAGCCCCGAGCAGAAGCCCGGCGATCCGGCCGCGGAGCGGCGGGGACTCATAGGGGCGGGCATGGTCACGCTCATCCTGCTCGGCCTGATCCTGCTCGGTCTGCTGCCCACGGACGGCGCCCTGCGCGACCCGGCCACCGGCAGCATCATGCGCTCGCCGTTCATCAACGGCATCGTCGTGGTCATCGCCCTGTGGGCCGCGCTCTGCGGGGCCGCTTACGGGCGGCTGTCGGGAACCTTCGCCGATGGCGGCGACGTCATCCGCAGCATGGAGAGGACCATGGAAACCATGGCCGTCTATCTGGTGCTGATGTTCTTCGCCTCCCAGTTCGTGGCCTGGTTCGGCTGGACCAATCTGGGCGTGATCACCGCCATCGGCGGCTCCCAGGTGCTGGCGGCCATCGATCCAGGCACCCTGCCCCTGCTGCTGATCTTCGTGGTGCTGGCTGCCGGCATCAATCTGGTGATCGGCAGCGCCAGCGCCAAGTGGGCGATCATGGGCCCGGTTTTCGTTCCCATGCTCTATCTGCTGGGCATTTCACCGGAGGCCACCCAGATGGCCTACCGCATCGGCGATTCAGTGACCAACATCATCACCCCCCTGATGCCCTACTTCGCCCTGGTCCTGGCCTTCACCCAGCAGTACGACAAGCGCGCGGGCCTCGGTACCCTGATCGCCACCATGATCCCCTACTCCATTGCGCTGATGCTGGCGTGGATGGGCCTGCTGACGGTGTGGGTGGTCTTCGACCTGCCCCTTGGGCCAGGCGCGGCCATCAATCTTTGAACCCATCTTCCGGGCACCCCCGGTGAGGAACCTTCATGCGACTCGATCTCTGCAGCTGGCAGGAAGTGCAGGCCTATCTGGACCGCCGCAAGGACATCGTCATTCCCATCGGCTCCCACGAACAGCATGGTCCCAACGGCCTCATCGGCACCGACGCCATCTGTCCTGAAATTGTGGCCCGCACCCTCGGGGAGCGGGACAGCGTGATGATCGGACCCACCCTCAGCATCGGCGTCGCCCAGCACCACCTCGGCTTCGCCGGCTCCGTGGCGCTGCGCCCCACCACCCTGATCGCAGTGATCCGCGACGTCGTGGACTCGTTGGCGCGGCACGGATTCACTCACCTGCTGTTCCACAATGGCCATGGCGGCAATATCGCCACGGTGCAGGCGGCCTTCGCCGAGATCTACGGCGAGTACAGTTTTCGAGGCGAGGCGGCACCCATCCACCTGCGGCTCGGCAACTGGTTCATGGGCCGGCGGGTCATGTCCCTGACCCGGGAACTGTACGGCGCCAGCAACGGCCAGCACGCCACCGCCAACGAAGTGGCGCTGACCTATCACGCCCATCCCGATCAGGTGAAATCCGTCAGCATGTCGCCCACGGTCGCACCCAGCGGACGCTTCCGGGATGCCGCCGACTATCGGGCCCGCTTCGCCGATGGCCGCATGGGTTCCGATCCTTCACGCGCCACGCCGGAAGACGGCGCCCGCCTGCTCGAAGCCGCGGTGGAAGATCTACGTGAGGGCCACCGGGATTTTGTAGCCGGCGGCTGAAAGGCGAACTGCCAAATCTCCCGCAACGACCACGGTTTGCAGGGATGCATACCAATGGCTGACCGGACGGGTGATCATTCCGGGCCGTCGAAGACTTCCTTGGCCACCCGCATACCTTCTACCGCAACCGGAAAGCCGCCGTAGGCCGCGATGTGCAGAATCGCCTCGCTGATTTCCTCCTGGCTCAATCCGTTAGCAATGCCACGTTGAATGTGGAGCTTCAGCTCATTGGGCATGTGCAGTGCCGTGAGGACGGAGACCGTCACCAGGCTCTTGTCTCGTTGTGACAGACCCGGACGATCCCACACCCGGTCGAGCACGGTGTCGATGATCAGGTTGTGCCAGTCTTCGCGGATGTTCTCCGGTGCCGGCAGGACGTCCTGAATCTGACGGGCGATCTCCTGCCTTTTCTCTTGATCCATGTGCAGCCCTCACCCAGCCAGTAAAGATGCGACTCAGTGCAGCGGTCGGGGGATGTTCGGGTCCTGATTGCCCAATGCCGGCTCGACCTTGGCATCCAGGGCCGTCTTCAGCAGCTGCTCGACCATGTCATCGACGCTGGCGGAGCGCCCCCCGAGCATACGCACCCGGACTGCCAGCGTCATGGCCAATGCCTGCAGCAGGTCGCCGTTGCCCACGTCGCCCTGAATCTGAATTTCCCGATCGAGGGTCTGCAGCAGCGCCGAAATCAGATTCGAGACCTGAGCCGGGTTGGCCGTGTCGGCGTGCAGGGGAAACTCGAAATCGAAAGTATTGCCAGAGGCCGTGGTGGCTCGAAACGGCAGGATTTTGGACATCGAATACTCCAGCAGTGGACAACAGCAGCGAGAACGACAGCGGGTCATCCACGACGAAAGCGCTCTGGTCACAAGTCAAACAGCCTGGCTCACAAGCCGATCCCACACTTCGATCCGCTCGTCCCCGGCTCCCATCATGTCGATGAGAGCATCCCGCACAAAGTCTGTGTCGAAATCCTGCCCTCGAATCGCCAGCAGGCGCTCGAGATCGACGAGATCCTTGCCTCGGAAGAACAGCATCTTGAAAACCGCAAGGGTCTCGGGTGACAGCAGCGGCAACTCGCGATCGAGAAACGCAATGCTGCAAATCCTCTGGCGCGCCTTTTCGTAGAAGGGCACGCTGGGCACGAACACATCGATGCGGTACTCACCGAGAAAACCGACGAACATGCCGCGTTCCCGGGCTTCCCGGCAGGCACGATCGCGCTCGAACACCACTCCAGCGGACTCCAGGATCTCCAAAGCGTCAGTGATGTCGTCAGGATCGACCCAGACATTGAGGTCAATGTCCCGAGTGGCTCTCGGCTCCGCCCAGGCGCTGAGTGCGAGCGCGCCGCCGAAGGCGTAGGGCAGGTCACTTGCCGCCAGTGCCCGGTCGATGGCTAGCACCGCATCGACGAGATTACCCAGCACCTCACGCACTGCGGGACTTCGCGATCAATTCGAGCCACTGACGTTCCGCGTCCGGCGACATAGGATCCCGACTCGCCAGCAACTCGGCCCGATCACGCCTTCCGGCGAGGATGACCGCCTCTAGTTCGCACAGCTCAGCGAAAACCTGAAGGCGCTCAGCCGGGGTCAACGCGGCGACCCGGTCACGTTCCGGATCCTCCCGGACGAACTCGAGCCATGGCGGGATCTTGGTGGTCATGCCCGCAATCTACCAAGGAGCCGGACGGCTGTCGCGGCAACCAGATTCTGCCCGCTGTTGGCCGGTACGCCTGCCTTTGATCCGCAGAGCCGGAGGGTGATCCCACTCGGAACGGATGAGCTGTCCGATGGGCTTGACTGGCTCCTTGACCTTCGTGCCAGATAGACGGATCTGTCATGGAGCAACGGCGCTGGCGCGATCGCCATCCGGGCTTGGCTCCCGCGTGAAGGCGTCAGGAACTATCCATGGTGATACTTCGACGCGCGCTTCTCGCCCTCGCCGTCTGTTTCAGCTGGGGCTGCGGCCCCCGCTCCTATTCCGAGCGCCAACTGCTCGATGCCTATTTCCTGGAAGGCTCGACGCTGAGCGTCCACGTCGGCACGGAGTCTGGAACCCGGACCAAGATCGACCGCCCCGGCAATCCCACCGGACAGCGCGTGGAGTCAGCGGTGGATCGCGTAGCGCTCTACCGTGTCGACTTCAACATCGCGGGCAACACCGCCACAGCCACGGGCTCCACGCTCCTGCTCAGTCAGCAGGGCCAGCCCCTGGCCTCGGCCATCACCATGGCCGAGGCTTTTCTCGCCCTGGAAGCACCGCCACCGCCCGATCCGCGCGAGATCCAGCTGCTCGCACCGCAGGGCAACCGTTTCTGCGTCATCACCGACAACCGCTACACCGTCTACGCCGATCCTGGCCGCCGGGAGGAGATCGACGGCGGCGAGCTGATTGAGATGGGGCGATTGCGGTTCACCTGGAGCGGCGAGCGTCTCTATGGCGTCCATAGAAATCAACATGACGGCGAGGCCGACCTTCATCGCGTCAGCAGCACCGTGGTCGGCAGCGGCGGGGTCTGGGAAGACCATGTCTATGATGCCGGCCGCCTGCCGCTGAGCGACTGGCCGGGCACCACCGAGATTTCAGCCTTCGACCTCATCGACGACGAAGCCGTCTTCCTGCTGCAGAAGTATCCGGATCCGCAGGATCGTGACCGTCGAGCGATTCATGGTCTGGTGCGCGCTGAGCGCGTAGTGGCGACCTGGACCGGCGATCCCCCCGGATGGATCCGTCCCGACCTCAATGCCGTAGTGGGCTGGCATCGCCGCTTCAACAGCCTCCAAGGCACCCTCTCCTTGCGCAGTCTGCACGACGGCAGCGAGCGCAGCATCGGTGTGGATGCCACAAGGGCGCTACCCTGACGACGCTGGATGCTGCGTATCCGCTGTCGCACTGCCTTCGGAGCTGGGAAGGGGCCGATTGTCCGGAGAATCAATGACTTCAGCTGGCCTGACCTGCGACCTCAGCGGCCCGAGAGATCCTTGCGGCCCAGCTTGAGGACCACTTCACTCAGCCCATCCTTCACCTCAGCAATATTCGCCGTGGTGGGAACCACGATCCCCCCGTCCTCCGGCGAGATCCCGGCGAAACCGACCTTGAGGCGGATCTCGCTTTCTCGGACGTCAAGTCCGGCAATATCGCGACTGACGCCCTTGTAGAAGCGATCAAGAAGCCCCGAGACCTGCTCCGGGGACAGGAAAGGGGTCTTGCCTGCGGACTCGAGCTGCTTTACCAGGGAGGCGTTGTCGGCCAACCGCTGTTCAAGGGTCGTCTCGAGCGCTTGCTTCTCGGCAGTCAGGCGCTTCTCTGCCTTCGCCACTGCGGCGGCAACCCGGGCATCAGACTCGTCGACCCTGCTGCGCTGTGCCTTGAGATGATCCCTCGCGCCGTCCAACTCTTCCTGCAACTTTCGGTTAAGCTCCAGGAGCGCCGTGAATTTCGCGTCCAGATCTTCCGCGTTCGCCAGCAGAGCCGCCCTCGCTTCGAGCTCGGCGTTGAGGGTCTCGACCTCCTTCAGCTGCTCCTGCTTCTCGGCCAGGAGCCGCTTGACCTCGGCCTTCTCCTCCCTGAGCGCCTTCTTCACTGCCTGGACGGCTTCGAGTTCCGCCTTTCGAGCCTTCTTTTCCTCCGCGATGCCCGCCTTCAACTCCTCCGCGGTCTCACGGGCGGCCTTCAGCTCCGCCTCCAGCGTCCCCCGGTCGGCCAGACTCCTCACCTGATCCGCTTGGGCCTGCTTCCTGGCAGCCACCAGCTCCTTCTGCAGCTCGGCGAGGCCCCTCTTGCTCTCGGCAAGTTCCTTCTTGCTCTCGGCAAGGTCCTTCTTGCTCCGGGCAAGGGCATCTTTCGACTCTTGGAGCTGCCCTTTCGACTTTTCAAGCTCCTTCCCTGACGTCGTGACTTCCGCCTTGAGCCGCGTCGCCTCCTTGCCGGCCGCTTCGAGCTTGTTCCGGAGGTCCTGGTTTTCTGTCCGGAGACGCTGAAGAGCCGCGGGGGTCACGTCGTTGTTCTGGGGCTGGGCTCCCGGCCTCGTTCTCGGCATGGTTTAAGCCTTTAGGTTCGGTCCTGGATGTTCAGGGTACGGATGGTCCGCCCCTTGTCGTCCTCTACGCGTGTCGCCCAGAGCTTGAGGTCCGGCACGTAGCGGGTGCTCACGTTCAATTTCCCGAGAAAGCCGGCAAGCTCGGCCACATCCTCTCGCGCCGCGACTTCTTTCACCACGTCGTCTTCCGTACGCTTCGGCTTTTTGTCCGGAGCGAGCTCGCTCCTCGTGGCCACGTAGCGAACCTTGATGGTGGAGAGGGATTCTGGGGAGACTCCACCCTTCGCGGCCGCCGCTGCCGAGACAGGCTCCACTGCCAGCCGGCTTCCCTCGAAGCGAAAGCCCACCTTGAGGTCCAGCTCAGCCTCGGAAATGACCATTCCGGTGCTCATGCCGTCCGGGAGGCCCATATCCTCCTGGGCCTTGCCGAAAGATCGGCCGGCCGCCTCAATGAGGCGCTCTAGGTCCAGCTCCTGGTCGCTCACGTCAACTCCTGATTCAGGATTCGTCTTCGGTGTCAGCTGCCGGTCCCTCGGTGCTTCTCACCGGCTCCAACCGCAGGGGCATCGGAACCGGAACCAGTGTTGCGGTAACCCTCGAAGTCACCGTCATGTCCCGGTTCAGTTTTCGCTCGAACCGGATAGAGCCCGTATCCGCCAGAAGGGTGAAACGTCCGCTTCGCTTCCCCGATTCGTCGGAAGACTCGGCGATCTTAAGGTCCATCTGGACATCAATCACCGTCTGTGAAAACTGGTAAAAGGTGGGCAGGACCCCCAGGTCCAGAAGCGAGACTTTGCGAAGGGGTCCGTGCTTGAAGGTGACCCCCCCATCCTCGCCGATGACTTCCTGGATGGTCGGAACAATCTCCACTTCGGTTTCGGCAAGCTCGCGAACGAGGCCCGCCGAAGCGCGATCCAGTGCACTCTGAGCGTCGGCCACGCTCTCCGCAACCATCCGGATCAAATCGCCCAGTGAAGCCTCCTGGGTTTCCCTGACCGGGATCTCAGGCGATAGCAGGGGACTGCGGAGTACCTGCTGGGCCTTGGGTAGTGTTGACATGTATCAGGCTCCGTCTGGGAACGCGTGGTTGCGGAAGCTCCAGGAGGCCGGGAAGCAGCCAGTTTGCCACGGCCGCGCGCCGGCCGGGAGGCCGGCGGGCATGGTCATACCTGGTTGATCCCTACGGCTCCGATCGAGGCCAGAAGGGATCGGTAGCGCTCCATGTTCATGTGCACACCTCCCACCATGCGGATACCTCGCTCTCGCTGGAGCGAAAGAGCGTCCGTCAGCGTCATGCGCGCCACGACCACGCCTCCGCCACCATTGAGGCGAAGCGCCACCACTCCGCCGTGGGCGGCCACCAGCGCGGACGGGTCGCCATTCGACGAAACCACCAGGAAGAGCCCCGGGGGGCCGTCCTGGAACTCCACCGTCGCACCGAACCGCCCATACATGCCGGTATTGCCACCCGGCGGCGCCCTCATGGGGCGTCAGGAGCAGGCCGGTTGTCCACCACATTCAGCACGGGTTCAATCCGCGCCGGCGGCGGCACGGGAACCATGCGTGTGACCATCCGGCTCGTGCCCCGGACCTCCTTGCCAAACTTCCGGTTGTGGGAGACATCGGTCTTCACCGAGGCACTCCACATTGCGAATCCCACCTTGGCCTTGGCGCTGACCTTGATGTTCGTGTCCCTGGACATCGTCGTCTTGATGTCCATGGTCACCTCAATGGTGGCCTCGGCGAACTGGTAGAAGGTGGGCATGAGGCCAATCTGGAGGAGGGAAACATCCACCGGTGGAGCCTGGGTGAAGGAAACCGAGCCGTCGGCAGCGATGGTCTGGGTGACCGCCAGGACCAGGGGCACCTCGGTCTCAGCGAGCAACTTCGCCGTCTCCACCGAGTTCTCGTCAAGGGCGCGCTGCGCCTCTGCTACGCCGAGACCCAGCTTCATCACCATTTCCGGCAGGGGTACGTCTAGGAGTTCCTGACCAACACTAGCCATGTTTCGAGCCTCCTGAATTCAGGGCGACTTCCGGGAAAGAAGAGCAACCACGGACATCCACTGCCCGCAAAATCAGATTATGGCGCGCCCAGCAAGCATGCAAGCTGAGATTTCTGCAGCATCCAATTTTGAGCGATGCCGCACAATTTACGTCCTTACCGAGCCGTTCGAACCCGTCTGCGCCGACAAGCAAAAGCGGCATGCCGCAAGGTGATCCGACTCGAAACGGAAGACCGTGACCAAAGTGACATTGAAGGACCGATGCGATCGAAGCTGAGTCATAGCAAGAGCCAGGCCAGCCCCGCCACGTAGGCCACGTTCACCAGAATCACCAGGAACAGGAACAGGCTCAGCGTCCGGGTGCCAGGATCCGCACGGTGATGCAGAGCCGTTGCGATCAGCAGCGCCAGAGCTGGCACACCAAGTGCCCACAACACAGGAATGTCAGCCATCGCCAGCGCGTCGTGCACGAAGAGCAGATGCAGCACCAGGGCCCCGGCAGCCAGTACCAGAATGAAGCGCCGCGCCGGTCCCAGACCGTACTTCACCACCAGCGTACGCTTGTTGGCGCGGGCATCCGAAGCAACATCGGGCAGCGCCGTGGCAATGGCGGTCGCCAGATTCAGCGGCAGCAGCACAGCAAAGAGCACCCAGGGGAAGCCACCGAGATCGCCGGTCTGGGCCGAGAAGGCCAGCAGGGGCAGCACAGCGCCGAGTCCCAGCGTCTGCAGCAGCTCACCACCGCCCCGATAGGACAGGCGCAGGGGGGGGAAGCTGTAGGCCCACAGCAGGCCGATGCCCAGCACAGCCAGCGGCAGGGGCAGCCAATGGCCGGCGACCATGCCGATCAGCGCCGCACTCGCCACGGCCAGTCCTGCCATGATCCATGCCGCACGCTGTAGCGCGGCAGAAGACAGCGCTCCTTCCACAAGCACCCTGGAGCCGCCGGAGTAGAGGGTGGCCGTAGCGTTGTCCCGATCCGTATCTTCGTCGGCTACGTCGTTGGCGTAGACGATGTAGAGCTGATCGAAGACGCCGAAGGCCTGCACCAGCACGAAGACCAGCCAGCCCCACTCACCGGTGACGCGCCAGGCCAGCAGCTGACCTAAGAGCAGCGGCAGGAAGAGATAGGTCTGGGACGGCAGACGCGATGCCTGCAGCCAGGCCCAAAGCTTCGAGTTCATCCGCCCTGCCCGGGCCCCGGCGGCAGACCAAGTGCCCGGGCACGCTCCTCCCGCAGCTCCGCGAAGGGCAGATCGAAGCGGGGGCGGGCCGTGGTGCACCAGCCATAAACCGGTATCAGGTCACGGCCGGCCAGATCAGTCAGCAGGTGCGCCTCATGCTCCGGCGTGCGCGAGAAGGGAAACGGGTTGCGGAACTCGCCCGGGCGCAGACGCGGAAACCGCGCATCTCCAGCCTCGATGGCCTCGGCAATCTCCCTGCCTCGGCGCTCCACGTGGGCCAGGAAGGTGGTGGAAAACGGACCACTGCCGGCCCGCTCGGCGGGTTTGCGGGCTGTCCAGCGCGCCCAGTCGAAACCGTAGGTGAAGTCATGTAGGTAGCGGAAGGCGATCGCCGACCGGCAGCCGAACAGTTCCTGCAGCCGAGCCACGGCAGCAGCCCTGACCAGCAGGTCATCGGGCGTGTCGGATTCGTCGAGCAGCGCCGCCAGCAGAAAATCCAGATCCCAGTAAAGGTTGCCCGGGAAATGTTCCAGCAACGAGTGCAGCACCGTTGTCGTGGCCTCGACAAAGGCTTGCTGCCATCCTGCCTCGCGCCCCCCCACCAGTTCCCTGGCGATGGAGAGCAGTGACTGGGCCCGGGCGCGGCCGGGTGCCAGGGACGCCGGCACGCCGACCCGGGCCTGTACTTCCTCGTCGAGGGCCTGCATGGCCCGCATCCAGTCGTCGGCGGCCCGGACCATCACCGATCCGCTCCGATATCGGCCGCCAGCAGTCCGGCTGCCACCAGCAGGGCGCCGGACCAGATGGCCCGGTGCAACCACTGCTTGTACTCACCCTGCGCCTGGAAGGCTCCGGTGGTTGCCCGTGAGCTGATGCGAAACATGCCAGTCGAGAATCCCAGTACAGCCAGCACCCCAGGCACCATAGCCCAGAGCGCAATGGCCGGCATCCACAGCCCCGCCAGCAGCCAGAGGCCGGCACCCAGCAGGACCAGGGCCTCCGTACTGCGACGAGTGACGGCATTGCCGGCCTGCGTCGCCAGCGTGCGCTTGCCGCCGACGCGATCACTGGCTTCGTCGGAGAGACCGCTGGCCAATGCGCTGGCCAGAGACAGGGCGACAAAACCGGTCAGAACCCACCACTCCGCTGCCCAGAACACCCCCGCCTGGGCGTGGCCGTGAAACAGCGGCAGCAGTAAACCGACCCCGAGCGCCTCCAGAGCCTCACCACCTCCCCGATAGTTCAAGGCCAGGGGAGGCAGGCTGTAAGCGACGAAAGTGAGCACACACAAAAGCCCAAGCCAGCCCAACCAGGGGCGCTCGATCCAGACCCCCAGCAGATAGGCCACCAGCACCGCGCCGAGCCCGGCGGCGCCACCCATCCGCAGCAGCGCCGGCGCCGGCAGAATACCGTCCGGGATGGTCTTCGGTGAGCCGCCATCGGGAAACATCCGCCGCTTGATGGCATCGACCTCACGATCACCCCAGTCGTTCATGAGCACGATGAACGTGCCCAGGGCCAGGGTGAAGACGACGCCCAACAGCAGCCCGGGCCAGGACAGCGCCCCAGCGGCCTGCACACCGAGCACCTGGCCGAGCAGGGTGGGCACCAGGAGCTTGGGCCAGCTCGCCGGCTTGAGCGCGTAGCGCCAGCGCGCCCCAGTGCCCAGTTCAGCCAGGTTCAAAGCCGTCAACCAGCCTTCTTGGCCTGCTCCCGGATGACCTTGGCACCGGCAGGATCTGCCGGATAGCCGTGGACGATCCGATTGTGGGCATGGCCCAGCTGCTGCAGGGACATGGCCGCCTGCAGCGCCGTCCAGATGCCCTGGGCGTCCTGCATCTGATTGACGGATTGCTTGGCAAGCTTCAGACCGATGCTCGGACGCTGGGCAATGTGCTCGGCCAGCTCCATGGTCCGCGCCGGCAGGTCGGCCAGCGGTACGACCCGATTGACCATGCCCAGGGTCCGGCCTTCCTCGGCACTGATGGCCTCGCCGGTGAACAGCATCTCCTTGGCCTTGCGCACCCCCACCTCCCAGGGATGAGCGAAGTACTCCACGCCGTTGACGCCGAAGGCCACCACTGGATCGGAGAAACTGGCGTTGTCGGCCGCAATCACCAGATCGCAGACCCACATCAGCATCAGGCCGGCGGCAATCACCTTGCCCTGGACTTCGGCAATGGTGGGTTTAGGCAGGTTGCGCCAGCGCCAGCACATGCCGAGATAAAGCTCGTGCTCGAAGGCCATGTGGCCTTCCGCGCCGGGCAGGCCAAAGCCGCCCCAGTTGCCGATGGGTTCGAAGTCGGCGACCGGACTGCGATCGCGCATGTCGTGGCCGGTGGAGAAGTGCTTGCCTTCGGCCGCCAGGATGATGACCTTCACGGCATCGTCGTGTGCCGCACGGTCGAAGGCATCATTGAGCGCGTAGATCAGCGCCTTGTTCTGGGCATTGCCCACGTCACCCCGGTTGAGGACGATGCGGGCGACGCCACTGGCATGGGTCTCATAGCGGATCAGGTCGGTAGTCTCAGTCATGGGGTCAGTCATCTCAGTGTTTGGCGCCGTCAAAGAAATCCGTGAATCCCGCCGGCGCATAGGGCCCGATGCAGATCTGCTCGAGCACGCCGATGCCCTCGCTGCTGCCATCGCGGGCGCGCACCACCTGCTGCACGTGCAGGTTCTCGCGGGCGAGGTTGTCCATCTGCCGGGGATCGAAGCTCTCGCCACCGAGTTCGAGTTCGCCCTTCCACATGCCCTGCCCCCACTCGGGATGCAGGTAGCCGAGACCCTTCATCTGGAACTTCAGGATGGGTTCGAGTTCGATGGTCCGGGTCTTGCCGTGGATGTCGATGAGATCGATCTCAGCCGCCTTGGCCAGCCGCGTTCCGGGGTGGTACTCCACCCGATGGCGGGCATCCGCCATGCGCGCACAGAGCCCATCTTCCGTACCGGGCGGAATGGCTGATTCGCTGGGATAAAGCGGGGCTTCCAGTCCTTCCCTGACCAGCGCCTCGCCGTGGGGGCCGTCGAAGAAGATGGCATGGGAAACGTGGTTCTCCCAGACCAGCGGCGCCCAGAGGAAGAAGATGCCATTCGGTCGCGTGGGTGCACCGCCGGCATCGGGTTCACCCACGCCGCGAACGCCCCAGGAGCGGTCCTTGGTGCCGAGACAGACGGTCTCGTCCACCTCAATGTCGCCGTCGGGGTGCCTGATCCAGCCCTGCCAGCGGCCAAACTGGTCGAAACGGGTGGCGTCCATGACCCGCCGGGTACCGCTCCAGAGAGTCTGATGCTTCTCCTGGATCGCCGCCGTGCGGGCCGAAAACGTGAGGTCACAGGTGATCCCGCTGGGGTTGTCTTCCAGCACCACCCGCGCCCGTCGCATGGGTGTCACGATGTCGATGCGGAAGGGACCGACCTTCATGTCGCTGCGTTCCGTGGGCGCGCGCCGCGACCCGTAAAAGCAGTGCTGGCGACCACCCGGCTCCACCACGCTGAAGGCGCCGTCGAGAATGCCCCGGTGCGGGTAGATGGCCATGCCGACCCCGAAGTAATAGGAACCATCCCGGGCGTAGCCGTTGAACCAGGTCCGGTCGTAGACGTTGCGGTCGCTGGTGGCCGGATGAGCCAACGGCTCCGGGGTCTGATGAATCGGGTAGTCGTCGAATTTGTTGAGCATGGCTCCCCGTCCTCTTCTCTCTCGGATCGAAGGACAGAATACAGCCTGGGGCTCTGCTGCGCTCCCACTGCGGGGAGCTGCCATGACCCTGCGCTCACCAGGGGGCCAAAAGGGATCTGAAGCCATTGCCGGAGAAGCAACGCAAATCCCCAATGCCCTCTGATCGATATCCCTTTGGCGATCCTGCTTTGCTTCGTGATCGCTATCGGGATCGGGATCGGGTTCGCTATCGAGATCGACCCCAAGATCTCTACTAGCCACGCCCCTCAAGCTCTATTCGATACCGATACCGATACCGATACCGATACCGATACCGATACCGATAGCGATAGCGATAGCGATAGCGATAGCGATAGCGATAGCGATAGCGATAGCGATAGCGATAGCGATTCAGATCACCCTCCCATCACTCAATCGCCGACGAGATGCCGCTGCAGGAACTCCGCGGCCACAGCGAGATAGGCATCACGATTGCTGCGCTTGCGGAAACCATGTCCTTCGTCCAGCGCCAGCAGGTAGGGCGCGGGCTGGCCCCGGGCCCGCAGCGCAGCCACGAGCTGGTCGGCTTCGCTCTGGGGCACCCGGGGGTCGTTGGCGCCCTGGACGATGAGCAGCGGCCGGGTCATCCGTTCGATGTTGTTCAAAGGCGAAATCGCTTCCAGATGGGCGCGCATGGCGGGATCCCGCTCGTCGCCGTACTCCTCGCGCCGAAGGTGCCGGCGGTAGTCCTGGGTGTTCTCGAGAAAGGTGACGAAATTGGAAATGCCCACCACGTTCACGCCGGCCGCCAGACGATCGCCAAAATGCATGTGGGAAGCGAGGACCATGTAGCCGCCGTAGGATCCGCCGAAGGTGGCCACGGCATTGGCGTCGAGCTCCGGCTGCTCGGCGATCCAGTCGAGCAGGGCCCCGATGTCCCGCACCGAGTCCTCCCGCAGCTTGCCGTTGTCCAGCTGGTGGAAACTGCGCCCATAGCCGGTGGAACCACGGACGTTGGGCACCACCACGGCAAAGCCGAGCTCATTGACCCAGAACTGATGGTTGGGAGAGAACCCTGGCCGCGCCTGAGCCTCGGGGCCGCCGTGAATCTGCACCACTACCGGATGAGGACCAGGACCGGTGGGCCTGTAGACGAAGGCCGGGATCATCCGACGCTCCTCGCCCGCAGCCGCCTGCCGGCCGTCCGGCGTGTCGAAGGTGGGGAACATGAAGTGCTCGGGTGCCACGAAGTTGGCCGTGTCCAGCCCACCCACCTCACTGCGGGTCCAGCGCGTCAGGGTGCGTCCTCGCAGATCGATGCTGTGCACGTCTCCTGGTGACGTGGCGGTGTTCAGGGTGAAACCGAGCCGATCGCCATCGGTACTGAAATCCAGGCCCGAAATGATGCCGACAGGCAGTTCGGGCAAGGCGACGAAACTGTTGTCCCGGAGGCGACGGACATAAAGCCGGCTCACGGTGTTCTCGTTGAGGCTGAAAGCCAGGAAGCGCCCATCCGGGGAAATCTCGAACCGCTCGAGGTCGTGGTCGATGGCACCGGTGACGGCCTCGGGCTCGGCGCCGGGTTCCCTGAGCCGGTAAAGACGGACGAACTCACCGCCGAGGTCTGAGCTGAAGTAGATGCTGTCGTCTGGCCCGAATCGCAGCTGCGTGACGTTGGCCACCATGCCTTCCGGCAACAGCGGCGTCAGGTCGCCGCTGGCGAGGTCGACCACATGAGGCTGGACGTCGGAACGGGAGACGTAGCGGGCCACCAGCAAGCGTTCTCCGCTGGCCGAGAAGTCGTGGGTGAACCAGGTTCCGCCGGCGGTCACCACCGAGCGGGCTTCACCATCCAGGGTCCGCAACCAGATGTCCGTGTCGCGGCCGTTACGAAGGGTCGAAGACCAGGCGATCTGTCGACCCTGGCGGTCCCAGGCCGGCGAAGAGTTGCGGGAGCTGCCGTCGCTCAACATGACGGAGCGGCCATGGGTGAGATCGAAGAAGTACAGCTGCCAGAACTCGGAGCCGCCCGCGTCCCGCAGGTAGAGGAAGCCGGGATGGTCGGCGTCAGGTGACGCCAAGGCACCGGAGACCGGCTCCGGAAAGAACGTGAGCTGCTCCCTGGCCCCACCAGGCCGTGCGACCCGATGGATCTGCACAGTCTCGCCGAAGCGGGTGCTGACCAGTGCCTCGCCACCGGGCAACCAGCCCTGGAACCCGGCACTGCGGACCTCCAGATACTGGGCGAGGCGCGCTTCGACATCGGGGGAGACAGGCGGTATGTCTTCGAAAATCAGGTTCCCCACCTGTCGCCGCTCGACACCGTCCGCAGTGGCTGCGGTCGGTTGGGGCGAGGGGGTGCTGGTGCAGGCGGCGAGCAGAAGGCTCGCCAGGAAAGCGGAACACACAAGGCGGCTGAACTGGATCATCAAGGGGAGCCTCCGGCACTCGTTCTGGGCTGGGCATGATGACAGGCTGGCAAGTATAGCGGGCATGGGCCTGCGGACTCATCCCCAGGGGGCGGTGCTGGAACGCAATCCATAGCCACGGGCAAATGCTGACGCAAAACTGCCGGTCAGGGAAAATCGGAGCACACAGAAGCTTTCATGCCTGCAGACGATGGACGAACCGGGGAGGTTCACGCGCCTCGGCGTGGATGATGCGGTTTAGAGTGCGGGGGGGGGCGCCGCGCCCCCCCCCCCC
>JAFIFJ010000064.1 GCA_020832085.1 Gammaproteobacteria bacterium
GGGGGGGGGCGCAAAAACCGGGGGGGTTGCCCCGGGGGCCCTGTTGGGGCTTTGCTGGGGGGGGGGGGTCCGCGTGGGGGGGGTGGTGGGGTTTTTGTTTTCTCCCCCCGCCCTGCCCCCCCCGGGGGGGGGGGGCGGCCCGCACAGGCAATGCTCAAACGACCCACAGGAGACGACTGGCCATGGCTGGTGATGCAGAAAACACGGTACGAAAGTTCTGGGAGATTCAGAACGACGGCGATTACACCCGGCTCGTCGAACTGTTCGCAAAGGATGCCGTGCTGGAGGACCCCATGTTCGGCACCTTCAAGGGCAGAGAAGCCATCGCCGAATTCATGGCGAAGATGAACAAGGAAATGGGTGGACGCGGCATCCACTTCACCCTGGTCGAACTGGCCGGAGACGATCACACGTCCTGGGCCCAGTGGATTGCCCACACGCCGGAGGGCGAACGGGAAGGCGTGGGCATCTATCGGGTCAAGAACGGTGAGATGACCTACTACCGGGACTACATGCACCCCCCGAAGCAAGGCTGACGCAGCAGCTCGCTCCAGGGTCGGTTTCCAGCGATCAGCCGGGCAGGCGCGCCCGCAGCGCCTCCCGGTAGCGACGGCTGCAGGGGATGACGTGGCCGCCCTGCATATGGATGTTCGCATCACCGGACTCCAGCGGCTCGATGGACACGACCTGCTCGAGGTTGACCAGCCAGCTGCGATGGACCTGCACGAAGCGATCGGGGTCCAGGCGCGCAATCAGGCCCGACAGGGTGCTGCGCAGGGGATACTCCCGGTCTCCGGAACGCAGGTTGACGTAGTTGCCCGCGGCCTGGGCCCAGGCGATACCGTCGGCGGAGATCAGGAACTCCCGGCCGAGCATCTTGACCAGAAAGCGGCGGGCGGGCGGATCGGCCTCCGCCGCCGGGGCGTCATCCGGAGCGTCCAGCATGCTCGCTTCGCCGTGCAGGCGCCGGACCGCAGCCCGCCAGACCTCGATGACGACGACGATGGCGAAGAAGGTCCGGAAGTCCTTCAGGTATTCGTACCACAGCTGTCGGGGCCAGGATCCGAAGGCATAGCTGCCATCGATGACGGCATAAACGCCATGACGCATCGCCACCATCAGCAGCACGTGAGCCAGACAATAGGCCACGCTGCCCAACAGATAGACCGCCAGCAGCCGCCGCCAGTCACGCCAGTCCAGCGGAAACTGCCGGGTGAACCACACCAGGGCCGGCACCAGCATCAGGGCGCTGACTGCGCTCGTCGTCTCCCACACCAGCGGCTCCCAGCCGACATCGAAGCCAAAGCGCTCGGCATCCATCATGCGTGTCGCGCTGTTGAACAGCGCCGTGATGCCAAAACCGAACACCCAGAAGCCAATCTCGAAGCGTCGCTTCCAGGGCTCGTAATGACGGTACCAATGGTGGCTGCTGGTCATGCCGGCATTGTATCGACTGGGGACACTTGGCGATCACTCAGGCACCACCACTCGGCCCTGCGGGCCATCAATTCGTCCCATCACGCTCGGCCGGGGAGCTGCCGGGGCGCAGGCTCTGCGCGTTCACAGCCAGAGGCCGCCACCATGACCCACCGCCGCCACGACATCGACGTCCTGAGAACCCTCGCCTTTGCGGTCCTGATTCTCTACCACGTCGCCATGGTCTACGTGGCCGACTGGGGCTTTCACATCAAGAGCGAACACCAATGGGCCTGGCTGGAATGGCCCATGGTGGGGGTGAACCGCTGGCGCATGCCGCTGATCTTCATGCTGTCGGGGATCGCCATCGGCTTCGCCCTGGGCAAGCCAGACAGCGGCGGATGGACCTTCGCCAGCCGCCGCACCCAGCGCCTGCTGCTGCCGCTGGGCTTCGGCATGCTCGCCATCGTCCCTATTCAGGCCTACTGCGAGGCCGTCAGCAACGGCGCCGTCGAGCCGGGGTTCGCTGCCTTCATGTTCCGCTACCTACAGTTCCGGCCCTGGCCGGAGGGCAGCTTCACCGGCGCCAGCCACGGCGTGACCTGGAATCACCTCTGGTATCTGGCCTACCTGTGGGTCTACACGCTGCTGCTGCTCTGCCTGCGGCCGATGGGATCCTGGGCCGCCAGGCATGCCGCAGCATGGCTCCCGGCCCGGACTGCCACCGCGCTGCTGCTCACGCTTCCAGCGCTCTACTTCTTCGCCACCCTCCACTGGATCGAACCCGCGTTCCCGGAAACCCACGCCCTGCTCGACGACCCCTACGCCCACGCCAAGTACTTCGCCATGTTCCTGCTCGGCTTCGGCCTGTCCCGGAGCGAGGTCCTGTGGCAGGCCCTGGATCAGCTTCGCTGGCAGGTATTCGCCATCGCCCTGCTGGCGCTGAGCAGCTTTCTCGCGCTGCGCCTGGCTTCCGGCTTCGAATCCGACTTCAACGGGCTGGCGCTGGCGAACGCTGCCCAAGGCACCTATCTGTGGTTTGCGGTGCTGACGATCCTGGCCTTCGCCCGCCGCTGGCTGAACCGGCCTTTCCGCTGGCTGCCCTACGCCAACGAAGCCGTCTACCCCTGGTACATCCTCCACCAGAGCCTGATCGTGCCGCTGGTCTTCGTGCTGATGCCGCTGGGACTGAGTGGCCCGGCCGAAGCCGGGCTGGTACTCGCAGGCACGGTCGTCGGCTGCGGCCTCGCGCATCACCTGCTGATTCGGCGCATCCGGGTGCTGCGCCTGCTGTTCGGGCTGGATCCGTCGCCCCGGGATGGCGTCCCGTCGAGCTCAAACCCAGTCTCACAGCAGGCCAGCTACCCACCCACCACCGATCCACAGCCTGGCCGCACCCGCAGCTGAGCAGGCGATCGGGCAGGAAGCGCAGCTGACAACAGGATCACCGCAGAACGGTCACGTTTGCAGGTCACGTCGGCAAACAGCATCCTGTGCCTAGTCACGGAGGGAGGAGCAACCATGGGCAAGCACCCGAACCACGAACTCAGCACCGCGCGCTGTCCGCACACGCTGGCCGACATAGACCTGTTCGCGCCCGGTGCGCAGGAGCATTGGTACGAGGCCTACGACATTCTTCACGCCGAGGCGCCCGTCCATCGTATTCCAGGGGAGGGATTCGAGCCGGGAACGGATGCCTTCATCCTCAGCAAGCACGAAGACATCGCCAGGGTGGTGCGCGACGAGGAGCGCTTCCCCGTCGTGGGCAGCATCGGGCTGAAGAAGCTGATGGAACAGGGTGGAGACCCCTCGGCCATTCCCGGGATCTCAACGATCGCAGCATCAATGCTCACCCTCCGGCCCAACCCCGAGATGTGGCGTCTGCACCGGCAGGAGTTGACGGACCCATGGGTGGGTCCGGGCGCGTCCCGCAACGAAGCCATGATCCGACGCGAAGCCAACTGGCTGGTGGACCAGTGGATCGACCGGGGCAGTGTGGAATTCGTCTCGGAGTACGCCCAGGCCCTGCCGCAGCGGGTGATGGCCAACATTCTCGGCTGGCCGATCTCGGATCTGCATCTGCTGAAGTACTTCGGGGATGGCTGCGTAAAACCTTTCGTCTACGGCAGCCGCCACAACAACCTGCTCACCGAAGAGGAAACGGCCTCCCAACTGGAAGTACTGGGTGAGTTCAGGGATTACACCGCAGCGCTGATTCAGGACAAGCGCGCCCGTCCCGCGGACGACATGATCAGCTTCCTCACCCAGGTGGAGTACTCACCACTCAATCGCAAGCTCACGGATCTCGAGATCAACGGCATCGTCTACGCCATGGTCATCGGCGGCCTGGAGACGACCCAGTACGCCCTGGCCGAGCAGATGCAATTGGTCATCGACCGCGAGGGCGTCTGGGCGGAACTCAAGTCCGATCGCTCGAAGTTGCGAGCGTTCACCGAGGAAGGGATGCGGCTGCGCGCACCCACCCAGGGCCTGTCCACCCGCATCACCAGCCAGGACGAGGTCTTTCAAGGCGTCAAGGTGCCCAAAGGGTCCTGGCTGCACCTGCGCTGGGCGTCAGCCAACCTGGATCCGGACGAATGGGAGTGCCCGCTGGATCTGAAACTGGACCGCAAGGCCGGCACCCGCCATCTGACCTTCTCCCAGGGGGCCCGTGTGTGTCCGGGCGCCAGCTTGTCGCGGCTGGAGCAGATGGTGGGGTGGGCCACCCTGCTCGACCGCGTCAAGTCCTTCGCCTACGCCGACAACAACACGTTCCTCCATCAGCCCGGCATCATGCTCGGCATTCTGGAGTTGAATCTAAACTTCGAAAAAGCGTGACGGGGTCGGGACAAGCAGCGTGACTGATCAAGGCGAAGGAGTGGTGGGCCCGGCAGGGTGAGCCGGGGTTTCGAGGCGCGGAAGCGCCGAGCCGGCGAACGCCCCCCGCCTCAAGCGGCGGGCCCGCGAGTGCTGGGGCCCAGCGCGACAGAGCAAAGCGAGGGAGTGGTGGGCCCGGCAGGACAC
>JAFIFJ010000079.1 GCA_020832085.1 Gammaproteobacteria bacterium
GATCGGGATCGGGATCGGGATCGGGATCGGGATCGGGGTCGGGGTCGGGGTCGATAGCGATAGCGATAGCGATAGCGATAGCGATAGCGATAGCGATAGCGATAGCGATAGCGATAGCGATAGCGATAGCGATAGCGATAGCGATAGCCATAGCGATAGCGCACCCCCCCCTTCCCGCTGCGGCGCTGCAGCCGCTTGCATGCCGCAGAGAGCCCACGCAGGCTCGACAAACCCAACGCAGCCGGGAGTGACCCATGCCGCCAGCACCGCGCAAGCATCAGAGTGAAGTCGTCGTCGACGGCCTGCGATTCGGCGAAGGACCGCGCTGGCACGAGGGACGGCTGTGGTTCTCCGACATGCACGAAGGCGTGGTCCTGGCGATGACGCCGCAAGGCGAACTGGAGACGATCTGCAAAGTGGCTGGCGAGCCTTCCGGACTGGGCTGGCTGCCCGACGGGCGGCTGCTGGTGGTGTCCATGCAGGATCGCAGGCTGATGCGGCAGGAAGCGAGCGGCGAACTGGCCGTGCACGCCGACCTCAGCGCCCTGGCCCGCTTTCACTGCAACGACATGGTGGTCGCCGAGGACGGAACCGCCTGGGTCGGCAACTTCGGTTTCGACCTGCATGCCCGAGAGCCCTTCCGCAGCACCGAGCTGATCAGGGTGGACCCGAACGGCCACGCCACCATCGCGGCCGGGGATCTGGGTTTTCCCAATGGCACCGTCATCACCCCCGATGGCCGGACCCTGATCATTGCGGAGTCCTTTGCCGGCCAGCTGAGCGCCTTCGACATCGAGGCGGACCGTTCATTGAGTCATCGTCGCGTGTGGGCGAAGTTGCCGGAAGGTCGCGTACCCGATGGCATCTGCCTGGATGCGGACGGCGGGATCTGGGTGGCCTCACCGGCGGGCAACGTCTGTCTGAGAATGCTCGAAGGAGGCACCGTCACCGACGCCGTGGAACTCGACCGGGGCGCCTTTGCCTGCATGCTCGGCGATGACGATCGGCGTACGCTTTACCTCTGCACCGCCCGGGATTCGGATCCGACAAAGAGCCTGTCCCGCAGCGGCCGCATCGAGCGGGTCCGGGTCCCGGTGGCCGGCGTCGGACGTCCTTGAGAAAGAGGCAGGAGGAGCAGCGGCCATGAAGTTCGCCACTCTGGATGACGGCAGCCGCGACGGCGCGTTGATTCTGGTGTCGAAGGACCTGAAGACCGCCATCGCTGCGGGCGATATCGCGGCAACGCTGCAGCGGGCTCTGGATGAGTGGAAGCAGGTGGCACCGGCACTCGAGGCCCGCAGCGACGCCTTGAACGCGGGCGCCGCCGAGGACAGCTTTGCCTTCGACACCGGGCGCTGCCTGGCCCCCCTGCCCCGTGCCTATCAGTGGGTGGACGCCTCCGCCTACGTCAATCACATGGAACTGGTGCGCAAGGCCCGCGGCGCCGAGATGCCTCCGAGCTTCTGGCAGGATCCCCTGATGTATCAGGGCGGTTCCGATCACATGCTCGCCGCCCACGACCCCATCGCCATTCGCAGCGAAGCCTGGGGAGCGGATCTGGAGGCCGAGATCGCGGTGATCACCGACGATGTCCCCATAGGCTGCCCTGCCGACCCGGCAGGCCAGCACATCCGCCTGCTGATGCTGATCAACGACATTTCCCTGCGCAACCTGATTCCGGGCGAACTGGTCAAGGGTTTCGGCTTCTATCAGTCCAAACCCGCATCGGCCTGCTCCCCGGTGGCCGTCACGCCGGACGAACTCGGCAGCGCCTGGGACGGCCGCCGGCTGCACCTGCCGGTGCTCACTTTCGTCAACGGCCGCAAGCTCGGCGCCCCGGAGGCCGGCTGTGACATGACCTTCGACTATCCCACCCTGCTCGCTCATGCGGCACGAACCCGACGCCTCGGCGCCGGAACCATCCTCGGTGGCGGGACCGTATCCAACCTCGACCGCAGCCGCGGCTCCGCCTGCCTGGCCGAGGTGCGCATGCTGGAGACCCTGGCCCACGGCGAGCCGATAACGGACTTCCTGAAGGCCGGCGACCGCATCCGCATCGAGATGCTCGACGCCGAGGGCCGGAGCATCTTCGGTGCCATCGAGCAGGTGGTCGAGTGCGTGCAGCCCGCAGAAAGCTGAGCCCCGCCTCAGCGCGGCCGGCGGCGATGGTCAGCGAGGATTTCCCGGGCCGCATTGTGGCCGGGAATGCCGGAGACGCCACCGCCCGGATGGGTACCGGAGCCGCAGAGATAGAGTCCCGGCAAGGCGCCCCGGTACCGGGCCTGACCAAGCATGGGGCGGGCCGAGAACAGCTGATCGAGGCTCAGGGCGCCATGGAAGATGTCGCCTCCAGTCAGACCGAAGGTCCGCTCCAGGTCCAGTGGACTGAGGACCTGACGACCGAGGACGGCCGCGCGGAAGTTCGGCGCGTACGCTGTGACCGTTTCGATCATCAGATCCGCCACGGCCTCTTTGTGGTCGTCCCAGTGCATGCCATCCGGCAGCACCGGCGCCGTGTGCTGACAGAACAGGCTGGCCACATGCTGTCCCGGAGGCGCGAGACTGTCATCCACGGTGGAGGGAATCACCATCTCGACGATGGGTCGTCGCGACCAGCCATGGCTGCGGGCATCGAAGTAGGCCTGCTCCATGTAGCCCAGGCTCGGCGCCAGGATGATGCCCGCCGTATGGTGGGGCGCCCGCTCCCGACCGGGCAGGCAGGTGAAGTCCGGCAGCTCCGCGAGAGCGACGTTCATGCGGAAACTTGCCGAGCCACAGCGCCAGTGCTGCATGCGTTCACGCACCGGCCCAGGGACGTCTGAGGGCTTCATGAGATCCTGATACAGCGCCCGGGGATTGAGGTTCGAGACTACGATGCGGGCACGGTGCTCCTCACCCTGCCCGGTGACTGCACCCACCACGCGACCGTTCTCCACCAGCAGTTCCCTGACCGGGGCATCGACGGCGATGCGCACACCACGCTCCTCGCAGGTCCGCGCCATGGCCTCGGTGATCGCACCCATGCCGCCCATGGCGTGGCCCCAGGCACCTTTGCGGCCATTCACCTCACCAAAGACGTGATGCAGCAGCACATAGGCCGACCCGGCCGAGTAGGGACTGGCGTAGTGGCCGACGATGCTGTCGAAGCCGAGCACCGCCTTGATGGGGTCGCTCTCGAAGAAGCCGTCCAGATAGTCCCCGGCCGAACCGGCAAACAGCGTCAGCAGCGTCTGCCGCAGCGGAGCATCGAGGCGCGACAGGCGCCGGGCAACCCGGGCGCTGCGCAGCAGTTCCGGTACAGCGCTGAGCCACCCCTGTGCCGTGACGTTGGGCGGCGTCAGCAGCGAAAGCTCACGCAGAACCTCGGCAATGGCCTCGAGGCGCGCGCCATAGTCTCCAAGCCGCTCGGCATCCTCGGTCGAGAACTTGGCGACCTCGGCCGCCGTTCGCCCCTCCCCGACCAGCAGATGGCGACCATCGTCCGTGGGCAGGAAATTGGCGGCCTCCCGTTCGACGATCCTCAGGCCCTGACGGGCCAGATCGAGATCCCGAATCACTTTGGGATGCAGCAGCGACACCGTGTAGGCCGCCACCGAATTGCGAAAGCCAGGGTGGAAGGTTTCGGTCACCGCCGCGCCGCCCACCACATGGCGCCGCTCCAGCACAGAGACGTTCAGTCCGGCCGCCGCCAGATAGGCCGCGCAGGTGAGGCCGTTGTGGCCGGCACCGATCACCAGCGCGTCGGCATCACGCCAGGCTGCCGACTTCATTTCCGCACCATCTGCACAAGCCCAGTACAATCCCTGGCACGTCGACACCCTGTCGCGAGTTCGAAGGAGCTGATCCTGCAGTGAATGACGCCAATCTGGAAGCGCGCCTGACCGATCTCGAAGGTCGCTACGCATTCCTCGACGACCTGTTGCAACATCTGGAAAGCGTGGTCACCTCGCAGCAGCGCGCCATTGACGACCTGCGCGATCAGCTCGAGCAGACCCGTGACGCGCTGAAACAGGCCGATCTGTCCGGTGGATCGAGCCAGAATGACGAGCCTCCGCCCCCTCACTACTGAGACCGCCATGGCCCAATTGACGTTTCTCGGCGCCACCGGCGAAGTCACCGGTTCGCGCTACCTGCTCGAGACAGACACCGCCACCGTGCTGCTCGAGTGCGGCATCCGCCAGGGCGGTGCCAAGGCCGAGCGCAGCAACCGCTCCTCCCTGCGCAAGCTGGCGAAGACCCTGGATGCGGTGGTGCTGTCCCACGGCCACCTCGATCACGCCGGGCTGCTGCCCAAACTGGTCCGGGACGGCTACCGGGGCCCGGTGTACTGCTCCACGGGCACCCGCGATCTGCTCGACATCATGCTGCGGGACGCAGCCTTCGTGATGAGCAAGGACATCGAGTGGGAGAACAAGAAGCGGGAACGGGCCGGCAGAAAGCTGCTCGAGCCCATCTACACTCTGGACGACGTGGATGAAGCCCTGGACCTCTGCCGGCCCTTGCCCTACGGCAGGAGCGAGACCATCGCCGAAGGCGTGGACCTGGTCCTGCACGATGCCGGCCACATCCTCGGCTCGGCCATCGTCGACCTGATGATCGACAGTGGCGGGCGCCGGCGCCATCTGGTGTTCTCAGGCGATCTCGGCAACGCTGATTCCGTGCTGATGAACGAACCGGCGCGGCTCGAACACGCGGATGCCGTGCTGCTCGAGAGCACCTACGGCAACCGCGACCATCGCCCCCTGAACGACACCCTCGACGAGCTGGCCGCGATTCTCGCCGAAGCCGATGGCAACGGCGGCAACGTGCTGATCCCGGCCTTCGCGGTGGGCCGGACCCAGGAAGTGCTCTACCACCTCGGCATCCTCCACCACGAAGGCCGCATGCCCCAGCAGAAGGTGTTCTTAGACAGCCCCATGGCCATCGGCGTCACCCGGCTCTACGACCGCCGCCGCCATCTGCTCGATGCCAATGACCTCGAGAAGCTCGAGGAGGCCGGTGGTCTGGCGCTGGAGCGGGCCCTGCCGCCGCTGCAGTTCAGCGCCAGCGTCGAGGAGTCCATGGCCATCAACCGCATCAAGGGCGGGGCCGTCATCATTGCCGGCGCCGGCATGTGCAGCGGCGGGCGCATCCGCCACCACCTGAAATACAACCTCTGGCGACAGCAGAACCACGTGGTGATCGTGGGCTTCCAGGCCGAGGGTACCCTGGGCAGGATGCTGGTGGATGGCGTGAAGAAGATCAGGCTGCTGGGCAGCGAAATCGCGGTGAAGGCACAGATCCACACCTTAGGTGGTTTCTCCGCCCACGCCGGCCAGTCCCAGCTCATCGGCTGGGCCGAGGGTTTCCGCAACCGCCCCGTCTTCTACCTGATTCATGGCGAGCAGAGCGCCCGGGAAGCTTTGGCTGCCGCCATGTCCGAGGGCCACGAGCTCGATGCGCGCGTACCGGAGCTCGGCTCCACCATCACGATCTGAGCCCAGCGCCTCCTGGATCTGGAGCAGATTGCCACGCACCCGTCCGATTCGACAGAAAAGCACCGCGGACACGCCCTGCTGCTCCCTGCCAGCCGGGAGGCTGCTACCATCGGCACCAGACAACGGCACAATCAATGAGGGAGTGACGATCCATGCAGGATTCCCAAACCGGCCTAGTGGCCGATCTGTTCCAGTTGGCCATGTCCGAGGAGGCCCAGCCTCTGATGGACGCAGTCAAGAAGCACATCCGCGACAACGTGGACCCCATCACCGAGGAATTCTTCGCGCTGGACAAGGAGAAAACGGACCGCTGGTCCTGGCATCCGCGTCAGCTCGAGCTGCTCGAAGGCGCGAAGAACGCTGCCAAGGCCAACGGCCTGTGGAACTTCTTCCTGCCTGACAACGAGTACGGCAGCGGTCTGACCAACCTCGACTACGCCTACATCGCCACCGAACTCGGCAAGTCGCCGCTGGCCTCCGAGTCGCTGAACTGCAGTGCGCCGGACACCGGCAACATGGAAGTCCTCGAACGGGTCGGCACGCCGGAGCAGAAGAAGCAGTGGCTCGAACCGCTGCTGAACGGCGAAATCCGCTCCGCCTATGTGATGACCGAGCCGGGCCTGCCCTCCTCCGACGCCCGCAACATCAGCACGTCCGCCGTTCTCGACGGCGACGAGTGGGTCATCAACGGCGAGAAGTTCTACATCTCAG
>JAFIFJ010000090.1 GCA_020832085.1 Gammaproteobacteria bacterium
GGCGGACCTGCCGGAACGACGGCAGGCCTTGGCTGTGAGCAATGCGCTGGGCATGCAGTACGAAACCGCCGACAGCCGCTGGCTGCAACTCACTCTGCTCAACGAGGACCGTGAGTGGCCGCGCCTCCTCGCGGCGCTGAAAGCCGAGCATCTGGCCGACGACCCGCGTTTTTGCACCACCGCGGATCGCCGCGAGCATGCCCCGGCCCTGCATGGTTTACTGGTGGAGGCTTTCCAGCGCTTCAGCGCCCAGCAGGCCAAGACCATGCTGGAAGCGGCCGGCATTCCCGCGGCGATGCTCACCGCCATCGATGACCTGCCGGAAGATGCCCAGGCGCTGGCGGCCGATATCGTCACCGCGGTGGCCGAGCCACGTCCCGGTGGTTGGGCGCAGACCGTCAACAGCCCCATCTGGATCGCCGGCTTTCCGAAACAACCCGCCAGCTACGCCCCCGACCTCGGTGAACACAGTGACGAGATCCTTCAGGAACTCGGTATCGACGGCGAGCGGCTGGCCCGATTGCGGGAGCAGGGCGTGATCCGCTGATCTGCCGCGCACGGCGGCCCCAACGATGAACAGCGATCCCAGAGCGAACGGGCGCATTGCGGCGCGGCACCTATCTTGACGCAGAGGGCGGTTTACAAGGGCCTGTCCAGGAGGCTCAATTCGGGGCCGTTGTTCGAACCCACACCCCATCCATCAGGAGACCCTGTCGATGCTGTCCTACGCCGGCAAGAAAATTGTCATCACCGGAGCCTATTCAGGTATCGGCGCCGCCCTGCTCACCCTGCTGCGCGATCTCGGCGCCGAAGACATCACCGTGCTGGACCTGAAGGCACCGGAGCAGCCGGTGGCCCGCTTCATCGAGACCGACATGGGCAATCCGGTCGCCATCGACAGTGCGGCCGCTGCCATCGGTGAGGGCGTGGACGTCCTGTTCAATAATGCGGGCATCGCCGCCACCCGGCCCGCCGAGCAGGTGATGCGGGTGAACCTCATGGGCCTGAAGCGGCTCACCGAGCACTTGCTGCCCACCATGAACAGCGGCGGCGCCGTGGTGAATACCGCCTCCACCGCCGGCAACCAGTGGCCGGACAATCTCACGGTGATCATGGAACTGCTCGGCATCAGCAGCTGGGACGAAGCCGTCGCCTGGATTCACGACCATGCCGAAGTCATCGCCGACGGTTACTTCTTCTCCAAGCAGGCGGTGCAGGTCTACACCATGCTCGCGAGTCGGCCGGCCATCCGCCGCGGCGTGCGCATGAACAGCATCTGCCCGTCACCGGTGGACACGCCCCTGCTGCCGGAATTCCGGCAGACCATGTCCGATGCCATCATCGACTGGGCCATCGCCGAAGGTGCCGGCCGGGTGGCCACCGCCGACGATATGGCGCGGGCGCTGATCTTCCTCGGCTCGGACCTCGCCAGCTACGTCAACGGCGTCAACCTGCTCGTGGACGGCGGCTTCACCGCAGCCATGGCCACCGGCCAAGCCCAACTCCCGACGCAAGCCGCCTCGTGACCCCGGAGGCTGACGCTTCGGGGTCAGACCAGGATGTTGAGTGACCCTCACTGCCGGTCGACGCGTGGCAGCGCGTCGACCACTGCAGCCGGGCCGCTCTACCGGGTCGAGCCGGACTTGATCGCCTCGAGGGCGTCCCTGTCGACGGTGAACGCTTGGGTGATGGTTACCGTCTCACCGGCTGCGATTGTGGCTGTTTCCGCCTCGGTGAGTTCGCGGGAGAACAGCGTGCGGGCCCCCGGTGCCAGGGTATCGACGATCTCGCCCTTGACGTTGATTTCGAGGCTGGCGAGAAACGCCGGACGGATCCTGCTCATGTTGACGTTGGGCGACGGACTGAGAAGGAAAACGATCTCGTTCTCTCCTTCATGAACGAGCCTGTTCAGCGGCAGCGAAGCGGTCATGGAAACGCTCTGGCTGGAGAGAGAATCGTTGGCCTTTCCGTTGAGGATGGTTTCGACCGCGGTGTCCAATGTCGAGACGCTCATGGTCAGGAACATGTCTGACGGAACGGGTCCCCCGCAGCCGGCGATGAACACCGCGGCCGCTGCCCAGATCGATTTGAGTGATTTCATGTGGTCCTCCTCCCTGAGAGGTCAGAATATAGGTGCGGCCCCCAAGGGCATCAACCTCCGGGGACGGCGCCGAGTTGCGGGTAGGCGAAACAATGGGGTTTTTCCATGATGTGCCCTCACAGCTGTTCTGCGAGGGCGAGAAAGGCAGCCTCGACGTTTTCGCCGCTGCGGGCGCTGCTCGGAAGCACCGCTGCAGCCTGGCCGGCGAAGCGGGCGCGAACGTCAGCTTCACTGAGCTTCCAGTCGAGATCGGACTTATTGATCACCGCGACGAAGGGCAGCGATCCGATGCCGCCTTCAACGGCCTCGACGAGTGCCGCGGCCGCGTCGAGGGTCTCAGGCCGTGTGCCGTCGATCACGAGCAGATAGCCTGCTGCCCCGCGGACGTAGCTGAGCGGTACGCTGAAATGATCCTCGGCTCCGGCGATGTCCCAGAGCATCAGCATCATCTCCTGGCCGTCACCGCGCAGCACGGTTTTCTTGTCGACCTTCACGCCTAGACTGGCGTGGTATTTCTCGCTGTAGAGACTGTGTACGTATTGCTGCACGAGGCTGGTCTTGCCGACGCCCCACATGCCGAGCATGGCAATTTTCCTGCTGACCATTCCCGGGTTCCGTCCGTCCATCCGGCCAGTGCCGAGTATAGCTCCAGAGCGGCGGGAGTTGCGACCGGCTGGACAAGCCAGGGGGGCATGCTCTACAAGAACGGATCGTCAGCGAGGAGGCGGTCGTCGTGAGTTCAGACAGCGAAAGCAAGAATGTCAGCGAGGCGCAGGGCAACACCATCGAGCAGGTGCGCGATCTGCTGTTCGGAGCGGAGGCCCGGGCGCAACGGGACGAGATCAGCAATCTGCGCAAGCAGATGGAGCGCAGCCTGCAGAAGCTGGAGACTACGCTCGGCGAGCGCATCGATGCGCTGGCGGATCAGGTTCGAAGTGAGGTGCGCGGCTTGAAGGAAGCGCTGGCGCAGGAAACCGGCGAACGGACCGAGGCCATCGATGCCAGCAACGAGCAGATCACGTTGACCAAGACGAGCCTGGCGGAGCTGGCCGACGCGACCACCACCGAAGCCCAGGCGCAACGGGCTGCGCTGGCGGCGGCGAAGGCGGAACTGAGCGCGACGCTGGACGCCGCCCGTGCCGATCTCGACGCTCGCAAAACGGACCGCAGCGCGCTCGCCGGATTGCTGAAAACCATGGCTTCCCAGCTCGAGGCGGCGCCTGCGGCGGGTGGCAAGGCTGCCGCGCCGGCCCGCACCGACAGCAAGCGCTGAGTCGAGTTCCGCCGCCATGACCGGGGCGCAGCCTGAAACGCCCGGGGGTACCCACGACGAGGACCTCGCGCGCCTGCGGGAGCTGGTCCTCGGTCTCGATCCGAATGAACTCTTTGCCGTCGTGCGCGCGTTTGCCGACCCGCAGCTGCGCACGCGGGCCATGTCGGAGGTGCTCACCGAGGCCCTGCGCCGACGCAATGAGGCCGACGGCAGCGTGGGCATGGCACTTGGGCCGACCATCGAGGATGCCCTGCGCAGTTCCATCCGACGTGATCCCGCGCCGCTGGCGGAAGCGATCTACCCCGTCATCGGCCCCTCCATCCGCAAGGCCATCAACGCGGCCATCATGGACATGGTGGAATCGCTCAACCGGGCGGTGAACGACCAGCTGTCATGGCAGGCGCTGCGCTGGCGCATCGCCGCCTGGCGGGCAGGCGTGCCCTACTCGGAGTACCTGTTGATCAACAACGTCGCCTATCGCATCGAGCAGGTGTTCGTGATCCACAAGGAAACCGGTCTGTTGCTGCAGCACGTGGCGGCAACCGACGAGGCGGTGTCGGACCCCGACATGGTCTCGGGCATGCTCAGTGCCATTCAGGAATTCATCAGGGACTCCTTCGACAGCGGCGGCAACGGCGACAGCAGCAGCGACCTGCGTTCCATGCGTACCGGCTCCCGCACCGTCGTCATCGAGCCTGGACGGCATGCCATCGCCGCCATGGTCGTCAATGGCGTTCCGCCCGCCGAGAAGACCGCCCTGCTGGCGGACCTGGTGGATCGCCTGCACTCGGGGTGGGGGGCGATGCTCGCGAGTTTCGACGGCGATACGGCACCTTTCTCCTCACTGCGGGACCTGTTCCAGCCGCTCATGATGCGCTCGGCGGACATCAGCCGCACTGCTGCGGACGAGGCTGCCGGCCGGCGTCGTTGGCCGCTGCTCCTGGGGGCGGTGCTCGTGCTGGCTGTGGTCGCGATGTGGCAGTGGCAGGGCCATCAGCATCGGGCACAGGTCGCGGCATTGCAGCAGGCCCTCGGTGCGGAACCCGGGCTGGTCATCACGCGGGTGCAGGAGTCCGGCGGCGTCGTTCGGGTGGCGGGGTTGCGCGATGCGCTCGCCCGTGACCCTGAGGAGGTTGCCGGCGCGTGGCCGAAGCTTGAGGTCGCGTTCGACTTCAAACCCTATTTCGCGGCCGAACCTGGTCTGGCCGCGGCGCGTATCGAGCAGTTGCTGACCCCGCCGGCCGGTGCTTCGGTCCGCATCGAGGGCTCCGAAGTCGAGGTCAGCGGTGAGATCGATCGGCCATGGGTCGAGCGGGCCCGGGGCGTGCTGCAGACCCTGCCCGGCAACTGGTCCCTGTCGCTGGGCGACGTGCACTGGCAGGTGACCCCGGAGGAGCAGCGGCAGGCGCTGGTCCGGACCATCGAGGAAGAGCGGATCTACTTCGAGTTGGCCTCGGCGGAACTCAGCGCGGAGGCGATTGCCCGCATTCGGGCTCTTGCTGCCCGGATCAACGAACTGTTGACCCTGGCGCCGGAGCCGCCGACGTTGATTGTTTACGGCCAGAGCGATTTCACCGGACCCCGGGATCTGAACCGGGTGCTCAGCGAACGTCGCTCGGCAGCGGTACGCGAGGTGCTGATCGATGCCGGCGTGGCGCCGGAGATGCTGGTGAGCGAGGGCATCATCTCGGCGGACGACACCCCGTCGGCCCGCCAGGTGCGACTGGCCGTGCGCTGGTGATCAGAGGTCGTAGACCGTCTCGGCCCGCGCCAGCTCGAACCTCAGTCCTTCCTGTTCGCTCTTGCGGTGCAGCGTCTCGTCGATCCAGTTGCGCTCGGACCAGTCCCGGTTCGGGTCGTGGTGGCCGATCAGCGTGTGCTTGACTCGACAGGCCGTGGCCATGTCCAGCACGTCCTCGACGCAGCTGTGCCCCCAGTCCAGGCGGGAGACGCCGAACGTGGAGCTGACGCCGATCTGGCCGTCGTACTCGGCCTGGAAGAATTGCCCGTCCCGGTAGAGCAGGTCTGCATCCATGCTGTGGGCGCGCAAGCGAGCTTCCGCTTCGAGGCTGGCCCGCTGCAGGGGATGCTCGGGGTCGTCACCGCGGCGCAGCTCGTGATCGGTACAGAACACAAATACCTTGCCAGCATGTTCGAAACGGTAGGCCAGGCAGGGCGCCGGGTGAAAGACTTCGAAGGGCTGGATCGTGGTGGCGCCGATGCGCAGCGGTTCGCTGATGGGATGGTAGCCGTTCGCCAGGCTGTCGCTGTCGCCCTGGGGCGGGTTGCGGGCGAAATCCCGGATCTCCAGTGACTCGAACTGGGCGGGCATGAGCTCGTAGTGGAGCGGTGTGGCCACGCCCTTCAGGTTCACGTCCACGTGATGGGAGAAGATGCCGAGATTCTGATCGAGCGCCTTCAGGTAGCTGCGTTCGGCGCAGATGCGGATGCGGTTGCGCGGGTCGAAGCAGACGGCAGCCTGGTCGAAGCCCTCGGTGTGGTCGTAGTGGGAGTGGCTGCCGAGAATGGTGAGCTCGCGGTCCTTCCGGTCGCCCCACTTGGCGACGATGTCTTTTGCACAGACCCTGAAACCGCTGCCGCAGTCGATGACGATGTCGTGGCCGTCAGCGGTCTCGATGCGCACGCAGGTGGTCCAGCCGCCGTAGACCCGGGGTTCCGGAATATCGAAGCGCCTGCGGTAGGCGAGCAATGTGCGGCGATTGACGGGGCCGCCGAGGACCTCTTCGATGGTGGCGCCGATGCGACCGTCAGCATCGGCGTAGCGTTCGAGATCGGCGAACACCTGCGCGAGCAGATCGTGATCGGAGACTTCCGCGGCCGCCCGACGTTCGGCGCGGGACGGAAACACCGAGCCACTGCCCTGGACCCCGTAGAAGTGAACACGCAGGTTGGGTCGGTCCGGCATCGAAGGCCGCTCCCTGGCGGGCGATTCCATCCTCGAATGGTAGCCTCACGCCACCGGCAGCGAAAGACGGAGAAGCTGGCGCCGAGGTCCAGGCCGGGGCGATGACCCCTGGTCAGACTAAGGTGCCGGACGCTAACACCCTGATTTGGCTATTTGTTTTCTCCGATGAGGTGCTGGATAGGCCCTTAGAGGGCCGCTTTCGTGGGCAAAAATCGCGGTTTAAGCTGATCCGGGATCACTGGGCAGTCGCTCGACCCAGCGCGCCTAGAGGGTCTGTTTTGGCCCGAAAAAGCGGGATCTAAGGCGACGTAACGGTTCGACTAAGGCCCTCCGAACTCTGATAAACAATGACATAGTGTGGCTTGCCGTGGTCTGACCCCCGGGCTTCCCCGGGCTTCTCGCAGACAACCTCAAGTTCGCACCACGGATGCTGGCCTGCTGGGCGCTGCTCGCCATCGGTCTGCTGCTGTTCGTCACCGACGCCAGGGCGGACGACGCCGTTGCGGGACGCATCCTGCTCAGTATCGGCACGCCGACGGCTGTCGGCGCGGATGGCAGGGAGCGAGCGGTGCAGCGTGGCGCTGCAGTGCGGGGGGCAACAGCTTGCGGACCGGTCCGAACGACCGTGTGCAGATCCGCTTCACCGACGGCTCGCGGTTGGCGATGCGTCCGGATTCCGAGATTTCGGTGGATGACTATGCTTTCTCCGAAACTGCGGCACCCACCGAGGCTCGGGTCAGCATGAGCCTGAACCCGGGCGGCTTCCGCATCATTGCCGGGGGCATCGCGGAACGCAATCCGGCCAGCTATCGGGTGCAGACGCCGTTCGCCGTCATCGGCGTGCGTGGCACCGACTGGTCGGCGGTGATCGGTGATCTTGGCGCAGGGGACACCCTGATCCTCGGTGCGAACGAGGGGGGATCTTTGCAGAGAACGATGGCGGGTCCATCGACCTTGGCGACGGAGCCGACTTCGATTTCGCGGTGGTCTGATCCTTCGCCGGATTGCCGGAGAGACGGCCGTTCATGCTGCCGGTGCTCCAGATGACTCTGCAGGCGCCCCTGCCGGACGGGGATGACGCGTCGGCCGGCCCGGACAGCGATCCGGAGATCATCATCGGCGTCGAGGGCCCCTGCTTGGCAGGGGCGCGCGGCGCGGCGCGCACGTGCAGCGTCCCGATGAGTTCGTTCGCCAGGAGCAGGCCCTCGGCACCCGTCCGGGTCGCATCCTCCTCGTCGCTGCGGCCAGCGACACCGCGGAGGAACTGCTGCACCTCAAGCCCCGCAATCCAGGTTTCGAGATCCTGGTGACGCTGGAGATGGTCCAGATCGAAGCCGTCGGCATCGACGTGGCCGGCCGCTCGAATGCGACCCCAGAGTCAGTCCCAGCGCGACGCGCGTAGCCCGGCGTGGGCACCGAGAGCCTTCCTACTGGCGTCTCACAGCGGTGGGCCGGCAGCTCGTTCCGCCGCTTCGCGTTCCGCCTGGGCCCGTTCTGCGTGGATCTTTTCGGCCTCGGCCCGACTGTAGGCGACGGAACGGGCATTGCCCGCCCGGATCATGTTGGCGTCGTAGAGCAGCGTTTCGTAGCCGACGATGTACTCCTGTTCGGACAGCGAAACGGCGAACACGAAACCACAGTGACTCTGCTGGCCGAAGTGCTCCGGGCGATTGCGAATCCACTGTGGCTGCCTCTGTCCGAAGACGCAGGCGCGCACACCAGCGATACTCAGTGGCTTTCCTTCGGTATCCCGCGCCCAGGACCACACCTGCTGGCCGCGGCGTGGCACTTCTGAAACCGAGATCAGCATGGGACCATACTTGTTCTCAAGCAGTTCGCGCAGCCGGCTCGCCAAAATCGGTGTCTCCAAACTGACCTTCCGGATCAGGGCCACCACTAGAGGGTCGTTAGGCGGAGCCAGGGTTCGCACCTCCACGCTATCGTTAGCAGGGCCACGCTGCGCTCCTACGCCGGTGCGCCGTTCGCTGCCGATCACCCCGTCGAAATAGTCGAGGCCTTGAAGCAGCGAGCCGTCAACACGACCGAGATCATCCGATGTCCTCCGAATGAAAGCAGGCGGAAATCGCTCCCTGAACTTCGGCAGCACGCTGTCGAGGTGGTCACCCAGACGAATGTCGAGTACGTCGAAGCGGTCCACCTCCGCAGACGCGCCGTGGGCAGTCAGCACGAGCAGGCAAGCGAGCAGCAACCCGATGCTTAGCTTGCGGTGGTGTCCAGGCATCGATCCTCCTCCCGTTTCAACGAATGTCCTTCACCTCACGCAGCAGTTCGCCGCGGCCACCGCCAGGGCCCGGAGCGAAGAGCTGGTAGCCGATGATGTCGGCATCGATGCGGCCGTTACCCGTTCGGGAATCGACCGTGGCACCGGTGAGCCTCAGATCGACTTCTAGCAGAATCGCGCGATTCCTCCGCCCCATGATGTCCGTAGGCAGCCGGGCAATCACGTCCTGTGCTTCCGCGGGGGATAGCGGCCATGCATACACATCCAGCGCATTGCTGAACTGCAGGCGGGTTTCCCGCTGTATGGTATTGGAGTAGGCGCGGACTCCACTGCCGGGGGCGAAGGGCTCGATGTAGAGCTCCTCGAACTGGGTGTCGTAGGTTCCGAGTTCGCCACGCATGGGCACGCGCGCGAAACCGATGTCCGCTGCCGCTTCGTAGTCGGGCCGGAGTTCGTCTTCGAGGCCGTCAATGAATGCGTCACTGTCGAAGAACTCATCGACGATCTCGCCGCGATCATACGCGCTGCGACGCCAGTTGGCGGCGACCCAGTCACGAATCGGCGGTTCCACGCCGGCATGGTGATACATGGCCCAGATCAGGGCATCCATGTCGAAGGTCTCGAGCCGGCGCCTGCGCTGCGCTGCGGGCGGGGCTGCCGCAGCCGGTTCCCGGGCGGCCCGCGCGGCGGCCGGGGCAGCTGCCGAGCGTGCCTGCCCTGCTGCTGCAGGCGCTTCCTGCAGAGCCATTGCCGACTCCAAGGCCTGCTCGCCACCTGACTCGGCAGCAGCAGGTCCAGCGTCGCCGCCACAGGCGACGCAGGCAAGCAGCACGATGGGTATCAGGAAGGCCGAACGCTGCATGACCACCCCCTCAGAGATCCGTCTGCACGGAAGCGGCGTCGCGAGCAGCCTGTTGCCGCTGTTCCTCCACCGCTGCAGCGATGGCTGCCTCGAACGCCTGCCCACCGTCGTAGAACGCCTTCTGGTCCATGATGCCGATGGTCAAGGTGTCGGCGAGCAGGTTGTTGCGGGGATCCTTGCGGATACCCGCGGTGACGACGAGGCCGCACTCACCGGACCAGCGGTGGGCGCCGAAGAAGCGGTGATTGACGATATTGCAGCGCTGGTACATGGGGTTCTCGCTGCTGAGCCTGCGCCCCCTGAGGTCGTAGACCCAGGTCATCGCGATGTCACCGGCCCGCAGCGGCATCCGGTTGCGGGCGAGGGTCTCATCGACGCTGGGCTCGCCGTATTTGGCAATCAGCGCCTGCTGCAGACTCTCGGCGGTGGGCTTGGCGTCCGGTTCGTAATCCCGGCTCCGCCAGACGCCACCGGCCACCTCCTGGCCGTGCATACCCGTGAACGCCACGAAGACCTCATCGGTCGCGTTCCGGATCATCGACAGCCCGGACCCCTGGGGACCGCCCGTGCACTCGCCGCTGCCCTGCATGGAGCGCATGGAGCGGGCAATATCCTGGCCCGTGCACGGAATCCCATTGCTGGCGCGAAGCAGCTGTCGCGTGGGCAAGCCACCGGTGTTGCGGACCGTCCAGACGGAGCCCGTTTCAACACGGTAACCTTCGTCCCGACAGGCGAGAATGCCTTCCACCTCCTCGAAGGTCTGACCCGGGCGGACGCCGAGGATGTCGTCCACCGGGGCACCTTCGGGGGGGCCGGACGTCGTCAGTTCGGGGGGACAGCGGCGGCTGTCGGTTGCCGCAGCAGGCTGCGCGGCAGCCGGTGGGTTGGTGCTGGCAGGCGTCGCGCCCGCAGCCCCCGCTGCCGTTGCCGGTGCAGCGGCCGCATCCGGTCCGCCGGGTGCTGCGTCGTCGCCTGAGCCACAGCCCACGGCGGCGAGCACCATGGCAGCAGCGAGCATGCCTCGAGTGATCCACATGGTTCTCACCTCCTTTCACTATGCAGGTTGGGCCGGCGCTGCCTTTGCCTCATGGCATCTGCCGCTTGAGCTCCATGCCCATCGGGCCGTAGAGCCGGTCGTCCCGCCGCGTCAGCACCAGCGTGCCCTGGGGCCCCGTCACCAGGACCCGGTCGCCGTCCAGGTGGTAATCCGCCACCACGGTGGTGCCGAGGACGGTGAGGTGCGCTTGTCCCTTGCCGCGGAACTCGTAGCGGGTCATGCCCAGATCGTCCTCGTAGGTCCCCAGCAGATCGTCCCGGCCGCACCCGGCCAACGCGATCACGGCGGTCAGCACCATCGAGATGAGTCGAATGCGGACCATGCCCGCCCCTTTGACGTGGCCAATAGCGGCAGCCTCGACGGTGCCCCGTCACCGGCCGCCGGTCATCGACAGCTAACAGCGTTTATCTGCAGGTAACGGCAGATAGGGCGGAACCGGCGGTTTCCCCGGCTTGTTAATGCTGTGTTATAAACACCGGCCCGGGCCGAGGGTCGGCCGCCGGAGAAGGTTGCCGAAGGAATGGCGCCCTCGAGCCAGAGCAGCCGCAAGCGGGGCGTTCGCGCCTCACGGCCTCGTCTGTACCACGCCCTGACCGAAGCGGGTTTTCGCAGTCAGGCGGCGCTGGCGGAACGCATCGCCGACCTCGAAGAACTCGACCACGCGCCGAAGGATCTGGTCAGCCGCGTGTTCCGGGAGCAGCCCGTCGAGCTGCAGACGCTGGAGCGGGTCGCGCGCGCACTCGGCACCGAAGCCTGGACGCTCTATAAGACCTCAGACGAACCTGAACCCGAGCCTGGCCAGGGCCCGCAGCCATCGGCAGACGAGCCTGCCAGGGGGATGCCCTGGCAAGCGCTTTCAGCGTTCCTTGTGCTGCTGTTGTTGGGCGGCGGCATCTGGTGGGTAACCTCCGCCGCCGACCGCTCACTTCCCGAGGCGGCGCAAACTGCGAATCAGGCCGGTTCACCTCTGCTGCGCGCGTCCCCCACCTTGGTGCTGCAGCCCTTTCCCGGTGACGAGGACGACCGCTTCACCGAAACCCTGCGCAGCGAACTCGGGGAGCGCTTCCAACTCGCCTCACCGACGGCAACGATTCTGGTCAACGGACTCGAAGCGGAGGAGGCCGCGAGGCGCCTGCGCGTACAGGCCGTCATCGATGGCGAGGTCCATACCCTGGGACGTTTCAGCGGCATTCGTGTGTTCCTCTATAGTGGCGGCCTGCGGCAGCAGGTTTGGGCGGAGACGGTTCCGGCGTCGGACCTCCCCGGGCGCACTGCGGACGTCGCGCGCGCGGCCGCGCGCGCCGTCGCCCATGCGCTGGGCCTGCCCGCAGGCGGCAGCGACTGGCCCCGGCATTATCCGCTGGCGCCCATTCAGGACTACTACCTGGAGGGTCGGCTGCATCTGGATGGCCCCGCCAGCGAACTCAACATCCGGCGCGCCCAGAGTCGTTTCGAGGCCGCCCTGCGCCAGGACGCCAACTATGCAGACGCCCACGCGGGGCTCTGCGAAGCGCTGCTCGAGGAGTACTGGATGGAGGATGCCCAGCGCGCGCTGAACGATGCGGCGTTGGCCTGCGGGCGGGCGATGCAGCTCGCTCCCGATGCCCCGGCGACCCGTATCGCGCAGGCACACTTTTTCCGGGTCACAGGACGTCTGGACGAGTCACTGCAGGTCCTCGAAGCGCTGCTGGCCGAGCACCCGGACGACAGCGCCGCGCTGGTGGGCCTGGCCGCTACCCGACTGCAGCGCTTTCGCAGCGAGCGGGAGCGCGAAGAACTCGAAGTGGCCAAGACCGCCGCGGTGCGCGCCACCACGGCGGATCCGCATTTCTGGAAGCCGCCGTTCTGGCTCGCCATCCTGGAATACTTTTCCGGCGACATCGCCGCAGCCATCGCTGCTGCGGAAATGGCCCTGGAGCGGGACGAAAACGAGTTCGTACTCGCGAACCTGGGCACCTTCCACTTCTGCGCCGATCAGATCCCTGAGGCCCGCTGGGCCTACGAGCGTGCGCGGGACGTCGCACCCCATTCCTACGTCGGCGACGAGTTCCTCGGCATGCTGCTCTACCTCCTTGGCGACTTCGAGCAGTCCGCAGCGCTGCGGCAGCGTGCCATCGACCGTCTCACCGCCGTGGGTGAACCGGAAATCCACGAGATGTGGGGCAACCTGGCGGATGCCTACCTGCTCAGCGGTGAGGAGGGCAGCGCCGTCGAGGCCTTCATCAAGGCCGCCGAAATCGCGGAACGGGACGTGCTGCAGGGCATCGAGACCCCCTCCGATCGTGCCTCCCGCGCCTACTACTACACCATGCTGCTGCGCCTCGCGCCGGACACCGTTCCCGCAACCGCCGCCGTTCGCATCGTGGACGATCTCCGCGAGGTCGCGGACAGCGACCTCGAACCGGGGCCGGCCATCCGACTGGCCAAGGCCTGGCTGCAGCACGACCGGCCGGAGCGAGCCCTGACTGCCTTCCAGCAGGCGGTTGCCCATTGTGGCGGCTACGCCAGCACGCCGGAACTGGCCTCGCTCAGGACGCTGCTGGCTGCGGAGTGATCCGCGGTCGCGCTTGTCTGCCGCTATCTGCCGCTAAGGCACCCAAACCTGCGATGCATCCGCCCCGGCTGCCCCGCCATGCTCCTCGTTGTCTGTTGTTCCGCTCCCGCCGTCGCGCGGCCGGAGCTCTCACGAGGAGAACACGCCATGGCCACAAGGCTCTTCGCCAGCGCCCTGCTTGCAGCGCTCATGCTCCTGCCGATGCCGGGTTACAGCGACGGCAGCCGGCACCTGCTGATTCCGCCCGGCCCGGCGGCCGACTTGTTGCTGGAAACGGTGGAGCACGCCGTCTGGGCACGGGACGGCAATGGCTCGGAGCGACCCGTTTACGTGGTGTACAGCACCGACTGCATCTGGAGCCGGCGCCTGCACGACGAGACGCGGGCGTTGACCACCGATTTCGAGCTGCGCTGGGTTCCGAGCCGCGGACCCCATGCCGATCATGTGGTTTCGGAGCGCAACGGCACGGCAGTGACGAACGCCTTCGCTGGTCGCGGGGGCAACGTCGACACCGCCGTCGGGCGGGCGGCCGTCAGCTACAACTATCGGGTCGTCATGAGCCTGCTGGAGCAGCTCTCGGCCGTGCAGCCCGGCTACCGCGTTTCGTATCCGACCCTGATCTATCGCACGGACGAGGGCGTCGAAGTGATCGACGGCTTTCCCTCCAACGTCCGTCAGCTCGTTCAGCGGGTAGCGCGTCAGGAGGACAGGGCTGAACTCGAACCTGCCGGGCTCCGAATCGTCGGAACACGCTATCAGCGCCTGCGCTCCGTCCACCTTGACCACTACCCCAACATGACGGACGAACCGCGGCTGCTACGGGCCTTCCCTGATCACCACGCGCCGTGGGTCATGAACCTCGAACCGGAATACAGCGTGGCCGTCTCGGCCGTGATCGACGGCGGTGAGTGGCTGGAATTGACCCCCTTCGGGCGCAATGACCCGCCCGCCTACGTGCATGATCCCTTCTATGCCCGTATGGCGACCCTGCAGTACCAGGTGCGCCCGGCGCGCGGTACCTACACCGCGGGCCGGCAACCGGGGCAGGCCTTGCGGCTGCCCATGAGCGGCGCTCCGGTAGTCGCCGACGTTCCCGCCGGCGTGCGCATACCGAGAACCGGCGAGGTCCACATCGACGGTCAGATCTGGGATCAGGTGCAAGTGTTCACGGACGGCACCCGGGGCTACATACCGCGCTGAGGTACGTGGGGGCAGCGCGGATCGATGGGACACACTGGCGGCATGGCGGCCTCGGCAATCTCTGCGGGCGCCGGTGCCACGTCCTCGCGCCACCGGTCGGCGTACGGACAGACCCTGAAACCGCTGCCGCAGTCGATGACGATGTCGTGGCCGCCAGCAGTCTCGATGCGCACGCAGGTGGTCCAGCCGCCGTGAACCCGGGGTTCCGGAATATCGAAGCGCCTGCGGTAGGCGAGCAGGGAGCGGCGATTGATGGGGCCGCCGAGGACCTCTTCGATGGTGGCACCGTTGCGACCGTCAGCATCGGCGTAGCGTTCGATATCGGCGAACACCTGCGCGAGCAGATCGTGATCGGGGCGATGACCCCTGGTCAGACTAGGGTGCCGGAAGCTAACACCCTGATTTGGCTATTTGTTTTCTCCGATGAGGTGCTGGATCAGCCCTTAGAGGGCCGCTTTCTTGGGCAAAAATCGCCGTTCAAGCTGCTCCGGGGTCGCTGGAAAGTCGCCCGACCTAGCGTGCTTAGAGGGTCTGTTTTGGCCCGCAAAAGTGAGAATCAAGGCAACGTAACGCTCGGCTAAGGTCTCCACACTTTCGCCATTGATGATGTGGTGTAGTTTGATCTGGTCTGACCCCCGGGGTTCCCGGCCTTCGAAACACTCCGAACGGATGCCCCATGATTGACGAGACCGATTTGGTCGGCCCGTTCCGCGACCGACTCCAGCTTTCCTTCGAGAATGATCCGGTCTGTGCGGTACTGCGTCCGCGCGGTGCGTTCAGCCCGGAAGCGGGCCTCGCGTGGATCGGCATCGCGGTGGCGGACCCGCGCTACCATGCGGGCATGTCCATCCTCTACGACCTCACGGATCTCGACCCGCGTTCCCTGACCACGGCGACCATCCGGAAATACGTCCAGCGCATCCGCGACCACTCGGCGCCGGCTGCCGAGCGGGTGCGGGTCGCGTTCATTGCCCCGAGTCCCGTGGCCTTCGGCATGATTCGCATGTTCGAGGCCTTCGCGAGTTTCGAGGTGCCGCGCGACCGGGCCGTCTTCAGGACCATGGACGAAGCCCTCGCCTGGCTGCGGAACACGCCAGACCAAACCTGACGCCGTGCTCTAGCGCGGATAGGCAAGATCGCGGGTCTTCTCCAACTGGGCCACGCAGCCGCGTTCGATTGATCCGCATGCGGCGGCCCATGGGCTTCTTCAGTAGAGGTAACCCTGGCCCTTGGGTTTTACGTGCTCCGGAACCCGAACCGCCGGTCAGACTACTTTGATCAACTCTAACATCATGATTTGGCGAAGTTATTCCTTATTTTTTGCCGCTTTAGCCCTTGGAAGGTCTTTTTCGTGGGCAAAAGCCGCGGTTTAGGTTGATCCCGGTGTCGCTTGGACAGTTGCGCGCCCCAGTGCTCTCAGAGGGCCCTTTTCGGCCAGGGGATAGGGCTCCTAAGGGAGCGGGATGGAGTGGCTAAGGGCTTCCGACTTCTGAAAATCAGTGACTTAGTGTGGCTTGCCGTGGTCAGATCCCGGGCGCCTCGCGCTCGCGGGGATGTCCGGTGAGCCGAGTTCCTCGCATGTGTGATGCTGCACAAGCTGAGCCTGCTGCACGCCGCGCCTGCGAAGCGCCTCCCGCGCGCGCTGCAATGAGTCGAAGTGCGTCACTTTCCCAGACAGATTCTTAAGTAGACGGGTCGGGCCGCCATCGGCAGGGTCGAGTTCGACCACGTAGCCGCGGCAGGCGCTGGAGCGGATGCGGGCGCTGGTCGCCCGCTGATCGGGGCGAAAGAACGTGAGGAATGACAATGTGAGGCCTCCGAGCGTTTGATTGCGAAGCTGACGCACAGTAGACAAAGATTGAACAAAGCGCAATATAATATGGACATTAGTTTGACAATCATCGCTCTCTCTGGAACCATTCTGACGGTAGACAGCTGAACGCCGGTATGGAGTGGCGTAGCACTGCGGACGATTGTCGTCAGCGCCCCATCCCGGTTGCTCTCCTGACGAGCGCCGGCCCTAGGGTTCGGCTCACGCTCGGCGCAGCACATCCGGCGAAGGGCGAAAATGCGGAGCATGCAACGCTGGGCCTGATCTGATCGCGGGACGCGCCACGCGGCATCACGTTGCTCCTGGCGCAGCGACGGGAGAGTCTTACGGTCCGAGGGTGGAGTAGGCTTTGCTCGGCGACGACTACAATCTCGCTGCTTTCCATCACGTCACCACTCTGGAAATCCGATGGATCTCATCGTCTTCGATCTGGACGGCACCTTGCTCAACGCAGGATCACAGATCTCTTGCTACACCCGGGACACGTTGAGTTTGCTGGCGGCTCGAGGCATCCATTACACGGTGGCCACAGGCCGCACACTGCATGGCGCCCGAGACATCATTGATGGCCAAGGTTTCGTCCTGCCGCAGGCCTACAAGAACGGTGTCCTGATCTGGCGCCCTGACGAGAGCAACTACAGCCACCATCACTTCCTCACCCACGCCGAGATCGAACACGTCGTCGAGGCCGTGCGGGCGTGCGGCGTCGCCCCATTCCTGTCGACGCTGGAACCCGGTTTCATTCATCGCGTCTACCACTTGCCCCTGCGCCACGCATTCGAGCAGCGCCTCGCCGATCACTTCGGCGAGCTCATGGGCATCGAGGTGCTGCCTGCGTCGCGGCTGCCCGGTGACGCGGAGATCACCAGCATCAGCGCCCTCGCGCCCGTTCCGGACATCGAGGCGATCGAACGCCTCGTCGAGAACGAACCGGATCTGGTCGCCTATGCCGGCATGGCTCTGGAAGGCGAAGGTCTCGGCTGGATCGATATTCACCATCGCGCGGGCAGCAAGGGCAATGCCGTAGACATTCTGCGCGAGGAACTCGGTGCGCAACGCGTCCTGGTCTTCGGCGACAGCAGCAACGACCTGAGCATGTTTGCGATTGCGGACGAAGCCTACGCGCCCAGCAACGCGCGAGCAGAGGTGCGAGCCGCGGCGACGCAGGTGATTGGACACCACGACGAGGACGGCATCGCACGTTTCCTGCGCGAGCGCTTCGAGCTGAGGTGACGAACGCTGCGCTGGCGACGGCTGATGTTTAGGGCTCCATGTCCTTGAGGCCAGTACGTCATGACTTGGGAACCGGAAGCGCTGATGCGAATGCCATCGCGCATCCATATTTTTGAACCGTTTACGACATGCACGTGGTATGAGCTCGCGGTCGGACGTCGGACCACGAATTCACTCGAACGGCCTCTCCAAGGATAGATCCATGCCTCTCTTCAAGCGCGACCCGAGAAAAAAGCTGCAGAAGTCCTACCATCAAAAACTGGAAGCCGCCATGCACGCCATGCGCAATGGTGACATCCGGAAGAACGCCGAACTGACCGCAGAGGCGGAAGAGATCAAGGCGGAGCTGAACAAGCTGGACTGAACAGGGGTCAGAAGACGGTGTCGCTGGTACGGACCCCCGGTCAGACCAGGGTGCCGCACGCCAACACCCTGATTCAGCGATTTCTTTTTTCCGCTGAGGTGCTGGATCGGCCCTTAGAGGGCCGTTTTCCAGGGCGAAAATCGCGGTTTAAGCTGATCCGGGGGTCCGCTGGTCAGTCGCCCGGCCCAGTGCGCTTAGAGGGTCGGTTTTAGCCCGAAAAAGCGGGTTCTAAGCCAACACATTGGTTCGGCTGAGGTCTCTGGTCTTTGATAATCAATGATTTAGCGTGTCTTGCCGTGGTCTGACCCCGGGTTCGGCCAGTGGCGCTTTAGAACATAGTCGACCTGTTCGGGGCTCTCGAGTGCGCCCGGGCGCGCCGTTCGGACTCTGCGAATGGCATGTTCCGGTGTCATGCCGAGGTCCACCAATATGCGGGCGGCAACGGTCCCGCTGCGCCCGAGCCCGGCGCGGCAGTGGATGGCGACTCGGTCGCCCTTCATCAAGCGCTCGAGCAGCGTGGCCCGGTGCGCCTGCCAGGCTCGCTCGAACGTCTGCCCGGGTGCGCAGAAGTCGGCAATCGGGAAATGGTGCCAGGCCAGTCCCGCATCTCTCGTCGCGTCGCCGAGGCGGGGAACGCCGAGCAGATCGAACTCTGCAGGTTCCAGCAGTGTCAGCAGCGCGAAAGCGCCCCAGTCGCGGATCGCGTCCAGGTCGCGCTCGAGCGCGGCCTGCCGGCTACTGCCGACGACGGCGCCGAGGATGCCGCCTCGACCAGGGCAGGCCGACAACCCGAGGGCGCCGGCATCGCCGGGAAGCGACACGGTGTTGACGGTGAAAGACGCCATGTTGTGGCCTCCTCTGTCCGCGCCTTCTGAATTGGCTGGTCGGGCTGATACCAGGCCAGGTTCAGGGGATCAGGTCTCCGCCGGCGCAGCCTGCGCGGCGCGCAGCAACGCGAGTTCGGCAGCCAGTGCGCGCCGTCCATCCTCGGCCCGGGGATCGGAAGGAAAGTAGGCAAGCTCGCTTGGCGGCTCGCCGGTCACGCGGGTTCCGATCAGCACGCGGGGCTGCCGGTAGTCGTAGGGTCGCGCCTGATGCAGCAGGGCACGATTGTCCCAGAGCAGGGTATCGCCCGGGCGCCAACGGTGGCTGAAGACCCGTGTTGGCTCCGAGACGACGAAGTCCAGCAGCCACTGCAAGAGGGCCCTGCTCTCTTCGCGAATCAAGCCGGGAATGCCGAAGGCGTGGCGGCCGATCATCAGGTTCTTGACGCCAGTTTCCGGGTGCACCTTGACCAGGGGGCGCAGGTAGGCCTCGCCGTGGAAGATCGTGCCTTCGCTCTCCGGGGGGAAATGGCCGAGATCGTTCGCCTGGGAATACAGCAGTGAGTGATAGGCGCTAAGCCCGCTGATGCGGTCTTGGATCACCGGGTCGAGTGCGGCATAGCCCGCGCGGGCGTCGGCGAGCTGTGTTTCACCGCCTTCCTCGGGGACCTTGATGGCCGAGAGCAGCGCGCATTTGCTGCTGATCGGGTGGTAGGTGGAGTCTGTGTGCCAGCCCTCGTTGCCGATCATGATGCGCATGCGGGTATGGTCGAGGTCGTAGAGCTTTCCCAGGGAGCCATCTTTTTGCCGCTCCTGATTCGACAGGGCGACGGCACCGAACTCGAGTTCGCCGAAACGCCGGCCGAACGCCACCTGCTCCTCGTCGCTCAGGTACTGCTCCGGGAACACCAGGAAGCCGTAGGTCAAAAACGCCTCGTGAATCCGGGAGAACTCGCTGGCGCTCAGCCTGCCGAGGGCCACATCGCGGACGACGGCGCCGAAGGTCTTGTCTGCCATCGGCTCGATGCTCGCTTCGCTCATGGTCTTCTCTCCCCGCTGCCGCGACGCCAGCCCAGGCGCCGGCCTCAGTTCGCCCGTGTCGCGGTATCGACCCGGTCCATCCAGGCCGCCACCGTGGGAAAGTTCTCGCTCACGAGCCGCTCGCCTTCGGCGGCACCACGAATGCAGTAGAGCTGCGCGAAGACTGCGAGATCGGCAACGCTGAGGTGACGGCCAACGAGCCACTTGCCCGCCGCGAGCAGAGCGCTGAGCGCTTGCAGGTGGCGGCTGACCTCGGTTTCGATCTGCGGCGGCGACTTGCGGCCGATGCCCTGACTGCGGGCGACCCGCGAGAGTACCCGAGGCAGAAACGGTATCAGCAGCCGGCGGGTCAATGGTTTCTCGGCGGCCAGCAGTTCCGGGATCCAGCGCCCCGCGTTGTCTGGCCAGGTCATGCGCATGGTCAGCTCGTAGAAGTACAGACTTTCGTCCGCCCAATCCTCGAGGATGTGGGCCTGAGCGCGCTCCACGGGGTCTGCCGGCAGCAGCGGCGGCGTCGGTGCGACTTCTTCCAAGTGGAGCAGGATATCCGTGGAGTCGACGATCCGCCTGCCGTCTTTCTGCTCCTGCTCACCACCGGAATCGGCATCACCGCGGCCTGGACGCTTTCTCCGGCCTACTGGATCGCCTCCGTCGAAGAATCACAGAGCGGCGGCAGCGTGGAGCAAGCCGTCGAGCAGCGAACGGAAGCAGACACAGACGCCGCGCAGGCCGATTCCCAGCCGTTGCTGGACGTCGCGCGCAGCCTGCTGCGCGCCGTGGTGGTGATGGCTCCATTCGGCGCGTTGCTGGGCTATGGGCGGCTGGCGTACTTCGCGCAATCACGCCTTTTGGGAACCGCAGTATTGTTCGGCCTCGGCCTGCTGATGCGGCTGGCCCTGCGCGAACTGATCCAGCGGTTCTACCAGAGCCAACCCAGGCGGCGATTCGGCCTGGTCGCGCTGCGCGCGAGCAGCCAGTCGGAGCGCAGTGTCCAGGGCATGATCTTCTGGACCGCCCTGGTGGCCGACCTGCTGATCTTCGTTCCCCTGGTCTAGCTCTTGCTGCTGCTTTACGGCGTGCCGCCCACGAAGCTGATCCTGTGGACGCAGAGCCTGTTTTCCGGGATCACCATTGGCGGCTTCACGCTGGCTCCGGGCAACTTCCTGGTGGCGCTGCTGGTCATCATCGCGGGGCTCATTGCCACGAACATCGTGCGCCGCTGGCTGACCCGCACCGTACTGCCGAACACCCGCCTGGAGTTCGGCGCCCGCAGCTCCATCGCCGCCGGTACCACCTACCTGGGTGTGGGGGTCGCGATCCTGCTGGCGCTGGCGGCGTTGGGGCTGAACTTCACCAACCTGGCGCTGGTGGTCGGGGCGCTTTCCCTGGGGATCGGCTTTGGTCTGCGTACGGTGGTGGAGAACTTCGTGGCCGGGCTGGTGCTGCTGATCGAACGCCCGATCAAGGTGGGTGACTGGATCATCATTGGTCAGCACGAAGGTACTGTGCGCCGGATCTCGGTGCGCTCCACGGAGATCGAAACCTTCGACCGGGCCTCGGTGATCGTGCCCAATGCCGAACTGATCTCCACGTCCGTGACCAATTGGACCCACAAAAATCGCATGGCTCGGGAGCGCATCATCGTCAGCGTAGCCCAGGGCAGCGATACCCGGCAGGTCGCGCAGATGCTCCTGCAATGCGCCCGGGATCACCCCAAAGTGCTGCGGGCACCGCCACCGCTGGCGCTGTTCATGGGCTTTGGCGACTGGAGTCTGAACTTCGAGCTGCGCTGCTTCATTGGCGACACGGACGATTTCGTGACCGTTCGCAGCGAACTGTACTTCGCCCTCGAGCAGAGCTTGCGCGAAGCCGGGGTGAGTATTCCCTTCCCGCAGCGTGACCTGCATCTGAGTCGCCCGGGACGGGCAGACCGCGCCCATCCGGGCGAAGGCGAATCCGGGTAGGGCCAAAGGTCAGCCTGAAGCGGTGCCGGACTGGAAATCCGGCCGTCGCCTCGGCCGCCGCTTCGAACAGGCATCGGATCCTCGGGCCGCTGCCGTACTCTACATCCGGGACTGTTACCCGGTCCGGGAACTTCAATTGTCCTGAATCTTGGATCCCTTGATCACAACGTCGCGGGTGGCCTTGATGTCAATGCCCATGCTTGCGTCGATGTCGATATCTTTTCCCCTGATGGAGATATCGCCATTCCTGTTCAGGACCACGGAAGCTGCCCCCGACTGCAGGAGGAGGGAATCCGGGGCACGTACCGTCAGGATGTCATTGTCTGACGCAAAAATTTCATGCACGAACATCTTCCCGCCCGCTCCAGCAGAGTTCTTTTGGAAGCGGAGGTCGCAGCCACGCAGAACCAGGACACGGTCACCACTCTGCGATTCGTCAATACAGGCCAGACTTCTCGATCGGTTGACGTCGGTGGCGAGCAGGAAGGCCACATCCCCGGTAAGCCTCTCTGCCGTTCTTCGCAGCGCTGCGTTGTCCTCTTCGAGATCTTCCACGCGCGCCGCGAGTGCGTCCACCGTAGCCGCCAGCGCGTCCACCTTGGCCGTGAGCGTGTCCACCGTAGCCGCCAGTACCGGCGCACCACGCTGTGGTCCCGGGCCACGAGTTGGTTCGGCCGTCGTCGGAATGGCCCATGCCAGTAACAGAGCACCGGCGATCAGCGCTGATGTCCTCTTGGTCATCGTCGTTTCCCCTGGAGATAACGTGGGCTGGCACGAAAGGCTCCATAGTAGCGGCCCCGCTGCCGACCAACTTGGCGAAATCGGCTCGATCTATGGGTTGAAACGGCAGCTCGGCTTGCGAGATCAGAGCATCGAAGGCCTCTGCGCCCTGAAAAATGAATGACTTGGCGTCGCGTTCTGTGGTCTGAGCCTCGAGTCCCGGGTCGGATTGACGCGCTGCGACCCCGGGGCTAGCTTTTGGCAAGTCACGGAACAGAGGCCGTGTTTTGAAGCTGCCGGGCTTGGGGAAGTTGATGCGTCGGTCGGGGCCATCGGGCCGCGTATTCGCGTGCCTGGATTGCTCGTCTTCCATGGCTCGGCACGACAAGTACGTGCACGTCGTCGAGCGCTATGGTGCGGCGCTGACGGAACTGGCAAGCGTCCTGCCGGCTGCGCAGATCGAGACCTGGATGTTCGCCGCCCGGGCGGCCTGCTACGGTGAACTCGCGCCGGTGGCCGCGGCGAAGGTGCCGAGCCTGGTCGAGTACAGCGCTTATCTCACGGGCGGCAGCGCCATCGCGGATTGTCTCTTCGAGGTGACGCGGCGTGCGGTGGCACTGAATGTGGAGCAGGGCGTGCTGCCGACGCGCATCGTCCTGTGGACTGATGGCTGGGATCGCGCATCGGAACACGCTCCCGACGACTATCTCGAGGCCGTGCAGGGCGCACCCGATATCGCCATACATCTCATCGCCTTCGTCGATCGCAGCGAGCGCTGGCGTCTCGACGACTTTGTCCGTGAGGCCCGCATGGAACCTGATCAGGTGTCCATCTTCGAGCACGGTGAGGACCAGGCGTCGACCCTGGATGCCACCTATGCGGCGGCGGATGCCTTCAACCGCACTATTGCCGGCCTGTCTGAACCCTGACTTTTTTCGCTCAGGCGTGTCGAGACGGACCGCTCAACAGCAAAGGACTCCCGAACACCGTATGCACAGGTGTATGGAAGTCTTTGCTCACGGCCAGTGTTCAAACTGACTGTGATCGAACAGGGACGTTTCCGGCGCGCTAGCTGGCCCGACTGAACTTCAGCTGCAGTTTGAGCGTCCCCAGCATGATGCCGGGCTGGTGCTCGAAGGTGTTGCCGGGGGCGTACTCGATGTCATCGAGGCGGTCGAGCAGACAGTTCCAGGCGATCAGCTGTTCCTGGCGGGAGATGCCCGCGCCCGGACAGACGCGCGGCCCCTGAGAGAAGGCCAGATGGCGGGTCACCGCCTTGCGCTCGATGTCGAGATCATAGGGGCACTCCCATTCGTCGGGGTCGACGTTGCCGGCGGCCCAGCGCAGATGCAGCAGGGATCCGGCGGGAACGTGGACACCCTGGAAGACCTCGTCGCGTGTGGTGGTTCGGCTCGACAACCCCTGGGTGGGCGACCGCAGCCGCAGGGCCTCCTCACAGAAGCCGCGGATCTTGCTGCGATCGGCCTTCAGGGCCTGGAACAGACCTGGGTGCTCACAGATGAGCTGCGCCTGCTCCTCGATGGCGTACTGGGTCGTCTCCAGACCGCCGATGATCATGGCGTAGACGATGCCGTTGATCTCGATGTCGGTGAGCTTGCGGCCGAGGGCCTCGTATTCGACGTCGCAGAGCCAGCTGATCATGTCGTCGCCGGGGCTGCGGCGCTTCTGCTTGATGATGTCCTCGACGTACTCCTTGAAGCCATCGAGCTCCCGGAACTGGTCATTGAGCTGCTCTTCCGTGAGTTCGTTGCGGTGACCGCGGCCGTGGACGAAGCCGCGGACCTGGGCTTCGCCCCAGCGCGCGAGCCGGGGAATGTCTTCGAGCGGAAATCCCAGCACGCTGGCCATCACGCGCTGGGGCAGCGGGCGGGCGAACTCACCGATGAATTCGACTTCGTTGCCATCGATCCAGCGGTCGATCAGCGCATCGGCATGTTGCCGGATCATGTCCACATGGCGGCTGGCGCCGGGACCGACCCAGGGGTCCGTGAGCTCCTGGCGATGGCTGCGATAGAGCTCGTCGGTGGGCCGCAGCGTGAACATCGACAGCATCATGGCGTTGGTGTGCGGCTGCTGATCAAGCGGAACCTCGGAGGCGGCCATTCGCTTAATCGCTGTGGTCAGACCTGACGGAAAGCGGACCGGGTCGCGGACCACCCGCGCGATATCCTCATATTTGCTCAGAATGTAGCCGTCGGTACCCGGGCTCGCACCTTCACCAGGAATGCGCAGCACCGGTGCCTCGGCATGGAGGATGGGGTAAGCCTCGTACCAGTGCTCCTGGGCACCGGGGGAGAACAGGTCGACGTCTTCGAGACTCACAGGACACTTCAACGGGCTCGAACGATGCTTGGGTCCTTGCTGCGACATCAACATCCCTCCATTGGTCTCGCGTTCTTTTACATGCACACGTGCTGGTCTAAGCGGACACTGATGCCATCGCGTGAAGCTGTCAACCGCAGGACATAGGGCAGCAACGTCAGGCAGGGCAACGCGGTGACGAGCCTGGCATTCGCCGCGAAGCTCTGGGCGCAGGATGCTGACTTCGACGGGCTCGGCTGCGGACCTGTCGCGCTGACATGCAGGCATGGGTCCGCATGCGCTAGGATCAAGGACTCCTGACACCACAGAAGGCGAGTCCCATGGCCAGGAACTTCATGGCTTATCCAGAACTTCGATACCCGTTCGACGAAACACCCATTCACGCAGATGGTCAGACCACGGTTCTCTACCAGGGCAACACGATCCGCCTCGACGAGACGGGCAGCGGAGCCGGCTTGCTCATCAGGCCCGAGGATCTTCCCGGCGTGAACGGATTCGAGTTGAAGCCGGAAGGCGCCTGCTTCCAGGACATGTGCATACCGTTGAGCGACCGGTTCTTCGTCGCAGAGGACGGCAGGCAATGGTTCGATCTGACTGCCTTCGCCGATCTCCTCGAGCAACCCTACGTGGCGGATGAGGACGAGCGGGTCTGGAGTTTCGGGGAGATACCCGTCAAGCGTGAATCCATGATGGTCGATGCGATGGCGCCGGACTTCGAAGTGACTGACCGTCAGGGCAACGTCGTTCGGATGTCAGACTTCAAGGGCAAGAAGACCCTGATCGTGACATGGTCCTCCTGGTGAGGATGCCAATTTGACGTGCCCGTGTGGCAACGCATATTGGAAGACATCAACGATCCGAACTTCGTCATCATTTCCGCGGCGGAAGATACCGGCGGTGAGGCCGTTGCGGGTCCCATTTTCGACGCCGCAAAGCCCAGCTATGTGCAGATCGTGGACGAGAACCACATCATCAGCAGCGCCTTCCACTTCGTGAACGTGCCTTCGGCTGCCTGGGTGGACGAGGAGGGAAGAATCGTCCGGATTGACGAGGGCACCTACGCGAAGGTCCATGAAATCGGTGAAGGCGATCAGAAGTTCCAGTTCGGCACCGACGTCTACGCGCCGGCGGTCAAGGACTGGATCGCCAAGGGGGCTGCGAGTGAGTACGTGCAGCCGCCTGCCGCGGTCACCGGCAACATTCGCGCACTCAGTGCCGATCAGCACAGGGCGGATGCAGCGTTCAGGCTCGGCAACCTGTTCCGATACCACGGCCGCAAGGAGAAGGCCGAGCGGTACTGGGACATGGCGCAAGCGCTGAACCCGGACAGCATCAACTTCATCCGGCAGAACCTCACCCTGTCAGAAGAGGGATCGGCCGGTGAAACGTTCAGGAAGGTGGTGGGCGATTATGCCAAGGAGGGCAAGGCCTACTATCGGCCTTTGGACCTGAAGTAAGCCTCTCTCGGCCAAACCGCGCGCCAGGGACGGCGCGCAACGCCATCAGCGGATCGGCGATGCATGACTCAGGCATCCAATCCGCAGAGATCGATCCAGCTCTGAATCCCCGCACTCAGATACTTCTGCCGATGCAGGATGATGTAGAAGCGTCTTCTCAGATCCCGGCCGGGAACCTGCAAGGGCACCAATCTGCCTTCTGTGAAGGCGTCTTCCACCGTCAGCCTGGACAGGCAGCTGATCCCGAGCCCGGCCGCCACCGCGCGTTGGATACCCTCCGTGTGGTGCAACTCCAGACGCACGTCGAGATCGCCTAGCAGGCCGCTCATGGCGCGGTCGAAGGTCTGGCGGGTGCCGGAGCCGGATTCCCGCAGGATCCAGGAGGCCGTGCGCAGCTCGTCATCGCCTAAGGTGCCGACCTTGGCCAGCGGATGGTCTGGCGCGCAGAACACCACCAGCTCGTCTTCCCGCCAGGGCGTGACGGTGAGATCTGGGCTGACCAGTTCGCCTTCGATGAGGCCCAGGTCCAGTTCGAAGGCTGCCACGGCGGCGGCGATCCGAGCCGTGTTGGCCACCTCCAGTTCCACCCGGGTCTCCGGGTGCTCATCCAGGTAGCGGGCCAGCAGTTCCACGGCGATGGAGTTGCCGATGGTCAGGGTGGCGCCGATCTTCAGCCGGCCGAGGGCTTCGTGGCGGGAGAAGCCGAGTTCCAGGGCGGCCGCCTGTTCCAGCAGGGCCTCGGCCCGGGGCTGCAGGGCGCGGCCGAGTTCGTTGAGCTTCAGGCGCTTGCCGGCGCGATCGAAGAGGCGGATGTCGAACTGCTCTTCGAGGTCCTTCAGGGCGCCGCTGGCGGCGGACTGGGACATGGCGAGCTGTGCTGCCGCCCGGCTCAGGTTTTCGCTGCGGGCGGTGGCGAGGAAGACTTCGAGCTGGCGGAAGCTGTAGCGCATGGCCGGCTTCTATATCGACAAAGACGATTAACTATATCCGAATAAACTGATTTTACGATATGACTTCGAGTCCTAGAGTGCGTCCCTAAGTTACCTGCCAGCACGAGGGATTCGTCATGGCCAACCTCAACGTCGACACCGTCACCAGCGTTCACCCCTGGACCGACCGCCTGTTCAGCTTCAAGGCGACCCGGGATCCGGGGTTCCGCTTCAAGAACGGCCACTTCACCATGGTGGGCCTCGAGGTGGATGACCGGCCCCTGCTGCGTGCCTACAGCGTGGCCAGTGCGAACTATGAGGAAGAGCTGGAGTTCTTCAGCATCAAGGTGGATGACGGTCCGCTGACCTCGCGGCTGCAGCACATCAACGTGGGCGACCAGATTCTGGTGGGCCGTAAGCCTACCGGTACGCTGGTGGCGGACCACCTGCTGCCGGGCCGCAACCTGTATCTGCTGGGAACGGGCACCGGTCTCGCACCCTTCCTGAGCGTGATCAAGGACCCGGAGATCTATGAGCAGTTCGACCGGGTGATCCTGGCCCATGGTTGCCGCTACGTGTCGGATCTGGCGTATCAGGACGTGATCACGGCCCGGCTGCCGGAGAACGAGTACTTCGGCGATGTGATCCGCGAGAAGCTGATCTACTACCCCGCCGTAACCCGGGAGCCCTTCCTGCACCAGGGCCGGCTCACGGATCTGATCGAGTCGGGCAAGCTGTTCCGGGACATCGGCATGCCGCCGCTGTCGACCGAGGATGACCGCTTCATGCTCTGCGGCAGCCCGGCGATGCTCGATGACACGGTGAAGCTGCTGGAGTCGGCAGGCATGCGGGAGTACCGCGCCGGTGAGGCCGGACACTTCGTGATTGAGCGGGCCTTCGTCGAGAAGTGATCGCGGGAGGCGTGTGGGAGCCCGCGATGCGGACCCCCACTGCAGCGGGGTCCGCGCAGTCGCGCTGACCCAGCACAGTCGCCTTACAACGGCCGATACATCGGATGCCCCGGCTCGCGGATCTGCAGGATGTTGAGGGCGAAGTCCTCGCCCGTCGACTCCTTCAGAGCGTTCGGGAACTGATGCGCCCAGTCGAGGATGTAGGTGCGCTTGGAGATGCGCCATTCGCCGTTGCGCTTCTCGAGTTCGTCGAGGTAGCGGCCGCCGTACATGGAATCCTGCAGCGTGCCATCCTCCAGTTCGCGAGTGCCGACGGCAATGCCGTAGCACTCCCCCTTGGCGTGATCGCCGTTCACCTGGACGATGATGCTGCTGCTCATGTGCCAGCGCCGCAGGGCTTCCTGCTCGTGGGGCATCACGGTGGCGACCCAGTCGGCGCCGTTACCCTTGAAGAATCCGAAGTCGATCTCGGCGTCGGGCCAGAAGCAGCTCTCCTGTCCGGGGGTGTCGAGCCAGTCCTGGGTGCGGCCGTAGCGCGCGAGAACTTCCTCGCAGGCCTTCTTGTCGAGCAGTTCCTGCAGTTGCGGATCCATGGTGTCCCCTCCTGGTGTTTGATGGTGATTGGCAGCGGAAGCTGCTTGAGGGACTTTAGCGCGTCGCTGGGCGGGCGATAGCTGGCTGATTCGCGGGGCTTGGACGAGGTGTGCTTGGCTTCGCTTCGGGGGGCGTGGATACTGCGCGCCTTTCCGCAAGCTGAGTTTTCCTGCGTATGTCCGATACCCAGACCCGTATTTTCGATCAGATTGCCGAGCAGATCGGTGCCCGTCCGGCTCAGGTGGCGGCGGCCGCCGAGCTGCTGGATTCAGGTGCCACGGTGCCGTTCATCGCCCGCTACCGGAAGGAGGTGACGGGTGGCCTCGACGACATTCAGCTGCGGCTGTTCGAGGAGCGGCTGGGCTATCTGCGGGAATTGGAGGATCGGCGGGCAACGGTGCTGGCGAGTATCGAGGAGCAGGGCAAGCTCAGTGACGACCTGAAGGCCGACATTCTGGCCGCGGATACCAAGGCCCGGCTTGAGGATCTCTACCTGCCCTACAAGCCCAAGCGGCGCACCAAGGCTCAGATTGCGCGCGAGGCTGGGCTGGAGCCGCTGGCCGTGCTGCTGCGGGACGATGCTGGCACGGACCCGGAGGCGGCGGCTGCGGCCTACGTGAATGCCGAGGCCGGCGTGGAAGACGTGAAGGCGGCGCTGGACGGGGCGCGGGCCATTCTCATCGAAGCCATTGCCGAGGACGCCACCCTGGTGGGCACCCTGCGCGAGTGGCTGTGGGAGAAGGGGCAGCTCAAGGCCAAGGTCCTCGACGGCAAGCAGGACGAGGGCGCGAAGTACCGGGACTACTTCGATCACGCCGAGCCGGTGGCGAAGATTCCCTCCCATCGTCTACTGGCCCTGCTGCGGGGTCGCAACGAGGGCATGCTCAGCCTCGATCTGCTGCCCGCCATCGGCGGCGACTTGGATGCCGGGCAGGCTTCCGCCATTGGACAGATCGGCGCCCGCGTCGGCTGGCATGATGCAGGTCGGCCGGCGGACGCCTGGCGGGCCGAAACCCTGCGCCATGCCTGGCGCTTCAAGCTGCTCATCGGCCTCGGTCTCGATCTCATGCTGCGCGCCCGCGAGAGTGCGGAGGAGGAGGCCATCCGCATCTTCGGCGACAACCTCAAGGATCTGCTGCTGTCGGCGCCTGCAGGATCGAAAGCGGTGATGGGCCTCGATCCGGGCCTGCGCACCGGGGTGAAGGTGGTGGTGGTGGATACCACCGGCAAGCTGCTGGCCACCGACACCATCTACCCCTTTGCGCCGCGCAACCAGTGGGACGCCTCCCTGGCGCGGCTGGCCACGCTCTGTCAGAGCCACGGGGTGGAGCTGGTGGCAATCGGCAACGGCACAGCATCGCGGGAGACGGACCGGCTGGTAGGGGATCTGCAGAAGCGCCATGGGGATCTGCGTCTGGAGAAGATCGTGGTCAGCGAGGCCGGGGCTTCGGTCTATTCGGCCTCAGAGCTGGCCTCCAAGGAGTTCCCGGACGTGGACGTGAGCCTGCGCGGGGCGATCTCCATCGCGCGTCGCCTGCAGGATCCGCTGGCGGAACTGGTGAAGATCGATCCCAAGTCCATCGGGGTCGGCCAGTATCAGCACGACGTCAATCAGACCCGCCTCGCCCGGGCGCTGGATGCCCGGGTGGAAGACTGCGTGAACGCCGTGGGCGTGGAGGTGAACACGGCCTCCGCACCGCTGCTGGCGCGGGTGGCGGGGCTCAGCGCCGCCGTGGCCGAGAACATCGTCAACCACCGGGATGCCCACGGCGCCTTCCGCAGCCGCAAGGAGTTGCTGAAGGTCCCCCGTCTGGGCGAGAAGACCTTCGAGCAGTGCGCGGGCTTCCTGCGGGTCCGTGACGGCGACGATCCCCTCGATGCCTCGGCAGTGCACCCGGAGGCTTATCCGGTGGTGAAGCGCATTCTCGAAGACAGCGGGCGCGACCTCGGCGCGCTGATCGGCGACAGCAGTTTCCTGCGCAGGCTCAACCCCGAGCGCTACACCGATGACCGCTTCGGCGTCCCCACCGTCCGCGACATTCTCGCGGAACTGGAGAAGCCGGGCCGGGACCCGCGGCCTGAGTTCAAGACGGCCCGCTTTGCCGAGGGCGTGGAGGACATCAAGGACCTGCAGCCGGGCATGGTGCTCGAAGGCGTGGTCAGCAACGTGGTGGCCTTCGGCGCCTTCGTCGATCTCGGAGTCCATCAGGACGGCCTGGTCCACGTCTCGGCCCTCGCTGACAAGTTCGTCAAGGATCCCCGGGACGTGGTCAAGGCCGGTGACATCGTCAAGGTGAAGGTCATGGAGGTGGATCTGGCCCGCAAGCGCATCGCGCTGTCCATGCGGCTGGACGACACGCCGGGTGAGCAGCGGGGTGGGCGTGATCGGCAGGGCGCGGCGTCCTCCCGGGACGCCAACCCGACCCGAGGTGGTCAACGTGATGGTCAGCGCGACGGCAAAGGCGGCGGCAAGCGTGGCGGGAAGGAGGCTTCGTCCCCCTCCCAGCCCGCGCCGGGCGGGGCCTTTGCCGCCGCCTTCGCCAAGGCCAGGAAGAGCTGACAGGCATCGATCCGGCCGTGAGCCGTTGTGGGAAGCTCACGAAGCGAAGCGTAGTGAGCGATTGCCTGCCGGGCCGAGAAGATTTCCTGCATGCTGGGAGCTTGCAGGCGGCTGGGCCTCACAGACTGCGCTCCGTTCGCTGTTCTGCGCCATCCCTGGGGCGCACCGCTTCGCGGTGCACTTCGTGCGACGCATTTCGCTCCCGGCGAAATGCTCCCACGACAGAGCCTTCGATCGAAACGCGTTCTGTTCCATGGGCGCGCGCAGTGCGCGATCTATGCGCAGACGTGGCGTCACCCCTGATCCTTACGCGATACTTACGCGGTGGCGGTGTCCGCCCGGGTCAGGAGGTAGACCATGCAGGGAAAGGGGCCGTCGGCAGCGCCGCCCTGGCGTTCACCGCAGAGCGTTGCGGATGGACGTCTGCCCATGCGCAGCAGCTTTCTCGCTGCGCCCGATGTGGCGACGGCGAAGGCCGACTCCGGAGAGCACCCCTGGCGTATGGACCTGGATGGTCCCTGGCGCTTCAAGCTCTTCGACCGGCCCGAGGACGTCCCCGCTGACGTCTTCAAGCCCGATTTCCCGGACCGTAACTGGCGCGATATCGAGGTCCCGGGCTGCTGGCCCATGCAGGGCTTTGATCATCCTCATTACACCAATATCCAGATGCCCTTCAGCGGCGAGCCGCCTGACGTTCCCGAGGCCAATCCCACCGGCATCTACCGGCGCAAGGTCCGGCTGCCGGCGGGCTGGCACAAGCGCCGGGTGGTGCTGCACATCGGTGGCGCAGAGAGCTTGGTGCGGGTCCACCTCAACGGGTCCTGTCTGGGCTTCGCCAAGGATTCCCGCCTGCCCAGCGAGTTCGATCTCACCCATGACCTGCAGCCGGGGTACAACACCCTGGTGCTGGAAGTGCTGCGCTACTGTGACGGCACCTGGCTCGCGGATCAGGACCACTGGTTCATGGCCGGACTGCACCGGCAGGTCTACCTCTACACCACCGCGCCGACCTATTTCGCCGATCTGAACGTCGAGGCGGATTTCGATCCCGACACGGGCGCCGGTCTGCTGAGCGTCGATGCCTGGCTGGGCGGCAAGGCAGCCGAGGCCGGTGGCCACAAGTTGGAAGTGTCGGTGGAGAAGCCGGGCGGCGGTGCGGCGCTGCGGCAGCCGGTGACTGCTGCCTTTGCCGGACGCGATCGATCGACGCCGAAATGGCGTGTGATCAGCGATTTCGTCTGGCGCGGCCCCCGCAGCCGCGTCACCGCGCGCCTGCCCCGGGTGCAGGCCTGGAGCGTTGAGAGTCCGGCGCGCTATCGCCTGCTGCTCACCCTGCTTGATGCGCGCGGACGGGTTGTGGAGGCGGTGACGCTGTTCTGCGGCTTCCGCCGGGTGGCCATCGACGACGGCCTGCTGTGCGTGAACGGCCAGCCGTTGACCCTGCGCGGCGTCAACCGCCATGAGCACGATGACCGCAGCGGCAAGACCGTCTCCGCTGAGCGTACCCGCCAGGATCTCGTGCTGATGAAGCAGTTCGGGATCAATGCAGTGCGCACCTCCCATTACCCGAATGCGCAACACTTCTACGACCTCTGCGACGAACTCGGGCTGTACGTGGTGGACGAGGCCAACGTGGAGTGTCATGCCCGGCAGCACAGCTTGGCGCTGGATCCCGCCTACGAGACCGCCATCCTGGCCCGGGTGCAGCGCATGGTGCAGCGGGACCGCAATCATCCCTGCATTATCCTCTGGTCGCCGGGCAACGAGAGCGGCGACGCGCCGGTCTTCGATGCCGCCGCAGCCTGGATCCGGGCAACGGATCCGACCCGGCCGGTCATGTACGAGGGCGCCGTGCAGCTGCCGTGGGATGCCCTGCAGGGTGGACCACTGTCCAAGGCGCTGGGAGCCGGGCGGGGTTTTGGCGCGGCCAGTACCGACATCATCTGTCCCATGTATCCGACGCTTGCGGCCCTCGAGCGCTTTGCCACCGAGTACGCCGGCAGCAAGCCGGTGATCATGTGCGAATACAGCCACGCCATGGGCAACAGCAACGGCTCGCTTGCGGACTACTGGGCGCTGATCGATGCCCACCCGACGCTGCAGGGCGGCTTCATCTGGGACTGGGTCGATCAGGGGCTGCTGCTGGATCCCGAGGCGGAACAGCCGGTGTGGGGCTTCGGTGGCGACTTCGGCGACGAGCCCAATGACGCCAACTTCTGCATCAATGGCATGGTGTGGCCAGACCGGAAGCCGAAGCCGGCCCTGTTCGAGCATCGCGCCCTGGCCGCGCCGCTGGCCTTCCTCGGCCACGACCGCCGCCGTGGGCGGCTGAAGTTCAGGAACCGCCAGGACTTTCTCGGTTGTGACGCCCTGGAACTGGCCTGGCGGGTGGAAGTGGATGGCGTCACCGTGGCCAAGGGCAAATGCCCCGCACCCAAACTCGCCCCCGGCGAGACCGGCGAGGTGCCGCTCAGCCTGCCGACCCCGGAGCTGGCGCCGGGCGCCGAGGCCTTACTCGACCTGCGGCTGCTGCTGCGCAAGGCACAGCCCTGGGCCGCGAAAGGCCACGAGCTGGGCGCCTGGCAGGTGGAGCTGCCCGGCAAGCTGCGCCGTCGGCGGGAGAGCTGGCCCCTGGAGCGAGTCACGGTTTCGGAGTCCCTGGAAGGCCTGCGTGCGACCGCAGGGGACCTGGAACTGCTGCTCGATGCCGAGACCGGTGAGGTCAAGAGCTTTGGGCCGCGCAACGATGCGCTGCTGCTGGGGCCGGTGGCTTTGAGTCTCTGGCGGGCGCCGTTGGACAACGATGGCGTGCGGCTGCTGGAGGGGCATCCGGAGTCCATCGTGCCCGGCGGGGTCCTGGCCCGCTGGCGGCACTGGGGCATTGCCCATCTGCAGATAGGCCGCGGTCGGCCGACCATCCGACAGCGCCGGGAAGGGGATGTCAGCGTGGCCACCAGCCGCGAGATCCGCAGCGCTGGGGGGCACCCCATCCAGCACCGCCGCAAGCTGAGCCTTGGCGGCGACGGTGTTCTGTGGATCGAGGAGCAGGTGCGTGTTCCCAACGACCTCGACGACCTGCCGCGTATCGGCATGGCCTTCAGCGTCAGCGCGGAGTACGACCGGGTGGAGTACTTCGGGCGCGGCCCCCACGAGAACTATCGCGACCGTGCGGCCGCGGCGCTGCTCGGTCGCTACGCCACCACGGTGGACGAACTCTACGAGCCCTACATCCTCCCTCAGGCCTGCGGCAACCGCACGGATGTGCGCTGGTTCGCGCTGACCGACAAGCAGGGGCGCGGATTGCTGGTGCTGCCGCCGCCGAAGGGCGAGTTTTCCGCGCTGCGTTACGACGACGTCACCCTGGAGGCCGCGCGCCACGTCAGCGACCTCGAAGCCGATGACCGCATCCATGTCCATGTGGACCGCGCCCAGCGCGGTGTGGGCACGGGAGCCTGTGGTCCTGATACCCTGCCAGGCTACCGGGTGGGGCCCGGCCTGTGGACCTGGCGCTGGGCGCTGCAACTCCTGCAGCCCGGCGACGACCCCGGCGAACACGCCCGCCGCACCCGCCACGCCACCGAAGCGTCCTGACCGAAGTATTGGACATCCAGAAAATGATTGGACATCCACATATCTTGCTCGGCCGCCTGCGCTGGTCGCTGCTGCTCGGCTGCCTGGCGGTGTTGTCAGGCTGCGTGGCCCTGACGGGTGACGGCCAGCCCGTCCTGGAGCTGAGCGAAGGCGCGCAGCCGGTGTACCCCGAGGCAGCCAAGGAGGCCGGGATCGAGGGTGCGGTGACCCTGATTTACACGGTGACCGCGTCCGGGCATGTGGAAGACGTGCGCGTGCTCGAGGCCGAACCCGAAGGGGTCTTCGACGAGGCCGCCCTGGCTGCGGTACGCACCTGGCGCTATCGACCCCTGCGGCGAGGTGGTGAGCCGGTGGTGCTGGACAACGTGGTGTCCACCTTGAGGTTTCGCCTGGCAGAGGCCTATCCAGGCCTCTGAGTCTTTCGGAGTTCCCGTGCAACTCACTGATCTGTCATTCGAACAGCGTCTCGTCTCCAAGCTTCCCGGTGAGGCGGAAACAGCGCCGCGACCGCGTCAGGTCCTCGGCGCCTGCTACAGTCGCGTCCTGCCGACGCCGGTCGCCGCGCCCACGCTCCTGGCCTGGTCCGAGGATTGCGCGGCATTGCTCGGCCTGTCTGAGGTCGGCGATTCCGGCCGGGTCGCGGAGGTGCTTGCCGGCAACCGGCTGCTGCCTGGAATGGCCCCCTTTGCTGCCTGTTACGGCGGGCATCAGTTCGGCAACTGGGCGGGCCAGCTGGGCGACGGGCGAGCCATCACGCTCGGCGAGAGCCTGGGGCCGGACGGCGTCCGCTACGAACTGCAGCTCAAGGGTGCCGGTCTGACGCCCTATTCCCGCAGCGCTGACGGACGGGCAGTGCTGCGCTCCTCCGTTCGCGAGTTTCTCTGCAGTGAAGCCATGCACCACCTCGGTGTGCCTACCACCCGTGCACTGAGTCTCGTCACCACCGGTGAACCCGTGCTGCGCGACATGTTCTATGACGGCAATGCCGCGCCGGAGCCCGGGGCAGTGGTCTGCCGGGTCGCGCCGTCCTTCCTGCGATTCGGGAATCTGGAGCTGCCGGCAGCGCGGGGCGATCAGGAACTGCTCGTGCGCCTTGCGGATTTCGTTCAGCAGTCACTGTTTCCGGAGACTGCCGGTTCCGGAGCCGACGCCCACAGGGTCTGGTTCGGCGAAGTCTGCCGGCGCACGGCGGTGATGGTGGCGCACTGGATGCGGGTGGGCTTCGTTCACGGCGTGATGAACACCGACAACATGTCGCTGCTTGGGCTCACCATCGACTATGGCCCCTACGGCTGGCTCGAAGGCTTCGAACCGGATTGGACGCCCAATACCACGGACCTGCCCGGCCGCCGCTACTGTTACGGCAACCAGCCCGGGGTGGCGTTGTGGAATCTGGCCCGGCTCGGTCAGGCCCTCGGCGCGGTTGGCGTCACAGACGACGATGTGCAAGCCGGACTCGAGGAGTATCGGCGCACTTACGAGAGCACCTTTGGGAGCATGTTGGCGGACAAGCTCGGCCTTGTGACCATCGACGACGAGTCGGAGCTGATCGATGGCCTGTTCTCCCTGCTGCAGCAGGTGGAGACGGACATGACGCTGTTCTTTCGCCGCCTCGCGCAGGTTCCGATGGACCATGACCTCACATCATCGGCCCTGCATCCCCTTCTGCCGGCCTACTACAGCGACAATCTGCCGGATGCTGAGCTTCTGGCCTGGCTCGAGCGCTACCGTTCGCGGCTGCAGGACCAGGGCGTCGATGAAGCGCAGCGGCGTGCGCGCATGAACGCTGCCAATCCCAAGTACGTGCTGCGAAATTATCTGGCGCAGCAGGCCATCGACGCGGCCACGGCGGGGGACGCCGGGCCGGTGAATCGATTGCTGGCGGTGCTCAGGCAGCCCTATGCGGAACAGCCGGAGCACGAGGATCTCGCTGCCCGCCGGCCGGAATGGGCGCGGCACAAGGCGGGCTGCTCCATGCTGTCCTGCAGCTCCTGAGGGCCGTGGATGACGGTTCGCGTCAATGGCATGGCTGTGTCATGGGGCTGTGCTACTGTTGAAGGCTGGGGAATGGCCTGACATGGGGATGGGCGCGTGGGGGAAGTTGCTGCTGAAAGTCGGCCGCCGGAGCGACGTCTGATCGCACGTGCTTGTGGCGCCGTGCTGCTGAGCACCGCGGTCGTGACGGGGCTTTGGGGATGCGGCGGTGATCTGGGGGAGCGGATCGTCGACTGCGAAGCCCATGGCGGTGTGGAGCCCTTCTGCGGCTTCTCCAATCCGGAGGATCTCGCCTACTTCGGGCCATCAGGCAGCCTGATCGTGAGTCAGTTCGGCAGTCTCGATGGCAGCAGGCCTGGCAATCTGGTCAGCTTCCTGCCGGGTGACCCGCGACCCACCGTGCTGTACCCGCTGGCCGATGCAGACGCGCCTGAGATCGGCTGGGGGCAGGCTGATTGCCCCGGACCACCGGGTCCCGAGTTCTCGCCCCACGGTCTGGACCTGATCCAGCGCGGCGACGGTCGCCACGCCCTGCTCGTCATCAATCACGGCGGACGGGAGTCGGTGGAGTACTTCGAAGTCGACCCGGAAGCGGTGGGTGCCGCGCGGCTGAGCTGGCGCGGGTGCGTCATGATGCCGGAACCCTTGTTCCTCAATGATCTCGTGGCGTTGGGCGATGGTGGCTTCTGGGCCACCCACATGTATCCGCGCGATGCGGAGATGTCATCCGTCCTGAAGGCGCTGTTTGGAACCGACACCGGCTGGGTGGTGGAGTGGCGGCCGCAGTCGGGATTCGCCGAGGTTCCCGGTACCCGTGCGCCCATGCCCAATGGCATTGCGCGCTGTGCCGAGGAGCGTCACGTCTATCTCAATGCCTACTTCGGCAGTGAAGTCCGCCGTATCGATGTGGAGTCGGGCGAAGTGCTGGCCCGGGTCGCGGTGCCCCATCCGGACAATCTCACCTGGGCTAAGGATGGTCGCCTGCTGGTGGCCTCCCATCGCGCCGGGCTGCGGCAGATTGCCTCGTGCCGGGACGTCCGGCATGGCACCTGCGCCGTGGCATTCTCGATCCTGGCGCTCGATCCTGAAGATCTGACGTCCGAGATTCTCCTCGAGCGGGACGACGTGCCGACGGGAGCCGTCAGCGTGGCGCTGCAGGTAGACGAGCACATCTGGCTCGGCACCTTCGCGGGTGACCGGGTGGCACGGATGGCTTACGTCGCGCACGACTGATCCGGCTTCAGAACTCCCGCAGACTCTCCAGCAGCTTCAAGCCATGTTTGATCGCGGTGGGTGATCCGGCCTTCGCGCGCTGCTCGATTTCCCGGCGGATCCGTGGTCCGAGGCTTGGACGCTGGGGCACCAGGGCGACCAGCGCCGTCATCGCCGCACGCTTGATGTCGGCATCCTGATCATCGAGCCAGCTCTCGAACACGAAGGCCAACCTTCCCGCCGGACCCGAGCCGAGTTCCAGCTTCGGCAGCGCTTCGGCAATAGCCAGGCGGACGGCCTGATGGTCGCTGCCACCCGCGATGCGAAACAGGCGGTGGATGAAGGGTTCGAGCAGGGCGGGCAACCTCTCCGCCAGCAGAATCAGGACGGCGGCGGCGCCGGCTTCCACCTGCCGCTCGTCGCAGGTCAGCGCGGCAATCAATTCGTGGGTGTCCCCGGGATGTTCCTCGAGGTAGGTCATCAGGCTCTCATGGTCTTCGGTCGAGCCTCCGGCCCACTTCCGAATGCGCTGGTTGGTCCCCATGTTCGTCCTCATGAGTGGCTGGCCGTGTCACGGTCCTGAGATTGCAGCCCCATGATACGCGCCGCAGCTATTGGAACGCCCTTAACCCGTTGCCCTGTCCGAACTTCCGGGGTAGAGTCCCGACTGATCTGGTCCTACCAAATTGATGATCCAAATCACCATCACCAGAATCCACGCTGGGTCCCCGTGCCATGACGGTCCTCGATACCCTTCGCGACGAAATTCTGACCGGACAGTACCGGCCCGGGGAGCGTCTGCCCTCCGAACGGGAACTCGCAGTGCGATTCGAGACTTCTCGGGGTGCGGTGAGGGAGGCTCTAAAGAAGCTCGAGCAGATCGGGCTCGCGACCATCCACCCCGGCGGAGTGCGGGTTCAGCCTCTGCATGAAGCTTCGCTGGATGTGCTCGGTCCGCTCCTCGACCTGCAGGCGGTGCCGGACATCGAGCTGGTGGATCAGGTGGCCGTGGTGATCGGGCTGCTGGTGTCCCATGCCGCTGGCAGCGTCGCGGAAATAGCCAGCGATGCCGAGATCGACGAGGCGAGGGCGCTGGTGGCGAAGATCCTCGAGCGTGACCCTCAGGACGCAGAAAGCCTGGAGTTGCGCATGGAACTGGGCCGCTTCTTCATGAAGGTATCGGGCAACCTCGCGATCCGGCTGATTGCCAACAGCATGCGGCTGCAGTTTGCCGCCCGCCTGCGGGCACGGGGCTTCCGACCGGCTCCGGAGCCCCGGGCGTTTCGCCGGCACATGCTCGCACTCGATGTGGCGCTGGCCGGCCGTGACAGCAGCGGTATTCAGGCCGCCCTCGGCGAACTGATGGCGCTCAATCGCAGCGCCATTCGAGCTGTTCTCGAGGCTGCGGGGGCCAGTGCGCGGGGCCTGGATCTGATTCCAACCGCCCCCTCCCGTGGTTTGTCTTCGAGGTCTCCCTGACGTGAAACGGGTCATCGTCTTCCCGGCTCTGATCGTCGCCCTGGCCCTGCTGGCCGCCGCGGGTCTGCTGGCGACTGCGCCACAGCTCGAGCCGGAAGCGCCGGCGCCCATCGCGCCGGTGGTGCGCATCATGATTGCCGAACCGCAGCAGGTTCAGCTTCTGGTTCACAGTCAGGGCACCGTCGAGCCGCGCACGGAGAGCGCGCTGATTCCCGAGGTGGCAGGGAGGGTGGCCTGGATGTCACCGTCTCTGGTCTCCGGTGGCGTTTTTCGCGCAGGCGAAGTCCTGATTCAGATCGAGGATGAGGACTATCACGCCGCGGTCGAGCAGGCCCGGGCCAGTTTTGCTCAGGCCGAAGCCGAGGCGGCCAACGCCCGCTTCGAGTATGAGCGCCGGCTCAGTCTTCAGGCCCGCAATCTGGTGAGCCGCTCGGACATCGAGGCTGCCGAACGCCGGCTCAAGGTGGCCGAGGCCGCCCGCGACGGGGCTGGCAGCGGCCTCGCCCGGGCCCAGCGTGATCTCCATCGGACCCGGATTGCGGCACCCTTTGCGGGGATGGTGCGCAGTAAATCCGTCGACGTGGGGCAATTCCTCGCCCGCGGCACGGCGGTGGCGACGCTCTATGCCACCGATGCCGTGGAGGTCCGCCTGCCCCTGGCCGATGAGCAGCTCGCTTTCCTGAACCTGCCGTTGGGTCTCGGCAGCGAACTCGGCGCAGACAGCGCACCGGTTGTCACCCTTCAGGCCGTCTTTGCCGGGCAGCCCCTGTCCTGGGAGGGGCAGGTGGTGCGGACCGAAGGTGAGATCGATCCACGCTCGCGCATGGTGCATGTGGTGGCGCAGGTCGAGCCGACGGCGGCGCCCATACCCATCGGCCTGTTCGTTACGGCGACCATTGCCGGTAATCGCGTCGACGGGATCGTCACGCTGCCGCGGTCAGCCCTGCGGGACGGCAATCGGGTGCTGGTCGTGGATGCGGACAACCGGCTCTGGTTCCGCGATGTGGTGCCCTTGCGCTTTTATCGTGACGAGGTGCTGATCAGCCATGGGCTCGTGGCCGGGGAGCAAGTCTGTTTGTCGCCCATCCAGACTGTGGTGGAAGGCATGAACGTGCAGATCGCAGGGGCCTGAATCATGCTTCGGCCCCTGCCCGAATCCCATGCCAACCCGACATCATGAAGCGCATCATCGCCTGGTTCGTCGACAACTCGGTAGCCGCCAACCTGCTGATGTTCATCCTCGTGGTCGGGGGATTGGGTGCGCTGATGGTGACCCATCAGGAAGAGTTTCCGAACATCGATCCGGATGTGGTGCAGATCCGCGTACCTTATCTGGGCGCGTCGCCGGAAGAAGTGGAGCGGGCGGTGTGCATCCGGATCGAGGAAGCGCTGCAGTCGGTGCAGGGCATCCGCCGCATGCGGGCCATTGCCAATGAAGGGCAGTGCACCGTCACGCTGGAAATCGTCGATAGCTTCGATTCCGGTCAGGTGGCCAACGACATCAAGAGCCAGGTCGATGGCATCAACACGCTTCCGGTGGAGACTGAGAAACCCATCGTCTCGAAGTTCTTGTTTCGTGGCGGCGTGATGCAGATCATGCTCGCCGGCGACACCGACGAGCGCACGCTCAAGGAGCTCGGCCAGGATCTGCGCGAGCAGCTGGCCGGACTTCCCGGCATCTCCCAGGTCGAGACGGCCTTCACACGTCCCTATGAGATTTCCGTGGAAGTCTCTGAGCAGATGCTGCGGCGCCATGGCCTCAGCCTGGCGCAGGTGGGGGATGCCATTCGCCGGACGTCGGTGGACATGCCTGGCGGCTCCATTCGCACCGATGGCGGTGAGATCCTGCTGCGTACCGAGGGTCAGGCCTATACGGCTCGCGAACTCGAGGACGTCGTGATCCTGACCCGTGCCGATGGCACCCAGCTGCAGTTGCGGGAAATCGCCACCCTCGTCGACGGCTTCGAGGAAGGCGATCTGCGTGCTCGCCTCGATGGCACTCCAGCCATGATGGTGAAGGTGTTCCGAGTCGGCAACGAGGACATCATCAAGATGGCTCGTACCATCAACGCCTTCCTCGAGGATCACGTACCGACGCTGCCGGAGGGTGTCCGCCTGGCCATCTGGCAGGATGAATCCCAGGAGCTTCGGGTACGCCTGGACACGCTGATCGACAGTGCCCGCAATGGCCTCATCCTGGTCCTCATCGTGCTGGCGCTGTTTCTGCGTTTTCGTATCGCGATCTGGGTCGCCGCGGGCATTCCCATCGCCGTTCTGGGCGGCATCATGCTGTTTCCCGCCATGGGGATCTCCATTTCCACGCTGACGGTGATGGCCTTCATTCTGGTACTCGGCATCGTCGTCGACGATGCCATCGTGGTAGGTGAGCGGATTTACGCCCACGAACTGAATGCTGAATCCAAGCGCCAGGCTGCGATTGACGGCACCCATGAAGTTTCGGTGCCGGTGATCTTCGGCGTGCTCACGACCATGGCCACCTTTCTGCCGTTGATCCTCGGCGGTGGCCGACTCGGTGACTTCTTTGCCGTGATCGGTTACGTCGTGATCCTCTGCCTGATCATGTCCATCGTCGAGTCCCAGCTCATCCTGCCGTCGCACCTGGCGCATCGGAAAACCAGCGGCTACGCCTTCGAAAACACGCGTTTCGTACAGGGCTGGATCCGTTTCCAGACGCGTCTTGCTGATGGCCTCGGGCACTTTGCCATGTACGGCTATCGGCCGCTGATGACGGTGGCCATGAACTACCGGTATGTCACGGCGGCATTGGCTCTGGCCGCCATGATTCTGGTTCTGGCACTGATCGGGTCAGGCCGCATCCAGTTTCAGTTCCTGCCATCGGTGGAGGGCGACCGCATTTATGCCACGCTGATCATGCCCGAAGGGGTCCCCGTTGAGGTTACCTCCGCGGCCATCGGCCAGCTCGAACGGGCAGTGGTTGAGCTCAAGGCAGAACTCGATGCCGCAAGACCGGAGACGGCCCCGAGTCTGGTGCAGCACGTATTCACCTCGCTCGGTACCAACATCGAACGGGGTGGTGGCCCGCCGCGGCCGGCCACCGCTGGGCAGAGTCACTTTGGTGAGGTGGCGATCAGCATGCCGCCCTTCGACGTCCGCGGTGAGGTGTCGGTCAAGGCCATTGCCGATCGCTGGCGTGAGTTGACCGGTCCGATTCCCGATGCGGTGGCGCTGTCGTTCTCGGCAGCGGCATTCTCCACAGGAGAGGCCATCAACTTCGAACTTACCGGGCGCGATGTGGACATGTTGCGGCAGATGGCGGCGGAGCTGCGCGGTGAACTCGGACGCTACAGCGGCGTGTATGACATCACCGATTCCTTCCGGGCCGGCAAGCAGGAGGTGAAGCTTTCGTTGACGCCTGCCGCCCGCACCCTGGGGTTGACCATGAACGATCTGGCCTCCCAGGTGCGTCAGGCGTTCTACGGCCTCGAGGTGCAGCGCGTCCAGCGCGGCGTGGACGACGTGCGCATCATGGTGCGGTACCCGGAAGCGGAACGACGCAGTCTCGGTGATCTCGAGAACATGCGTATCCGCACCGCAGATGGCACCGAGGTGCCCTTCGCCAGCGTGGCCAAGGTGGAAATCGGCCGCGGATTCTCGGCCATCAATCGCCAGGACGCCAATCGGATCGTCAATGTCACCGCGGAAGTGGACCGCTCCACCACGACTCCTGAACAGGTCATCGCGACCATCCGCCGAACGACGATGCCCATGCTGCTGGACAAGTATCCGGGGGTGGCAGTCGGCCTTGGGGGCGAGCAGGAAGAGCGGGCGAGCTCTCTGGCCAGTCTGATGCTGGGCCTGGTTCTGGCTCTGCTGATCATCTACGCATTGCTGGCAATTCCGCTGAAGAGTTACCTGCAGCCCTTCGTCATCATGAGCGTGATTCCGTTTGGTGCCATCGGCGCCATCACCGGCCACTACATCATGGGCGAGCCCCTGGTGTTCTTCTCGATGCTGGGCATGGTCGCGCTGTCGGGAGTGGTGGTGAATGCCTCCCTGGTGCTGGTGGACTATATCAATCGCCAGCGGCGCTACGGGGTGGAGCTCTGGGAAGCGGTCGGCATTGCCGGCGTGACCCGCTTCCGGCCGATTCTGCTGACATCGGTCACCACTGCCGTTGGTCTCGCGCCGCTGCTTGTCAACGCCAACTGGGCTACAGCCTTCGTGATTCCCATGGCGATCTCCCTGGCCTTCGGGGTGATGTTCGCAACGGTCATCACCCTGTTCCTGGTCCCGGCGCTGTATCTGATTCTCGAGGACGTGAACGCCCTGCCGGAACGAGTTAAGGCCTATATCCAGAGCTCCGAGGCTCGGCCATCGCAGACCGCTGCGGCTCGCTGAGCAGGGCAGGCGAACTCGGGGCCGGAAACGGATTGCGCTGAGGCCGATCGCTGCACATCATCATGTATGGGAGGAAGTGGCCGGTGATGACCGTTGCGGGGAACCCGGCCGAGCGGTGAGCCATCATGAAGACAGCAACGCCTGCTGATCATGCGCTTTGGGGCATCCTGATCACCAACGTCGTCACCCTGCTGTGGGCGCTCTGGCAGCAGTGGAGCGTTTTGCAGCTGCTGTGGCCGTTCTGGATGCAGAGCCTGATCATCGGCTGGTACGCGCGTCAGCGCATCCTGAAAATCACCACCTTCTGCACTCAGGGCATGCGGGTGAATGGGCGTGCCGTGGAACCCACTCCTGCAGTGGCGCGTCAGGCGGCGAATTTCTTCTTGCTGCATTACGGCAGCTTCCACTTCGTCTATCTCATCTTCCTCATCGCGCTCACGTTCACGACCGACGCGGCAGGCATTATTCTGGTGACCAACGAGTCCACCGGCGTGCAGTCTGAGGTTCACATCGGCCATGTCCATGCCGTGGATTTTCTGGCCTTCGTCGTCCTGGCGTTGGGCTTCTTGCGCTCGCATCGGGCATCGCATCTGGAGCATGTGGCGTTTGATCTCGGCGCGACCCCCAAGCTCGGTATGCTGATGATGATGCCTTACTTGCGGGTGGTGCCCATGCATCTCGCCATCATCCTCGCGGTCGTGTTCGGCACTGGGGCCATTGGCCTGTTCGTGCTGCTGAAAACCGTGGTGGACATGGCGATGCACAAGGTCGAGCATCTGCTGCTCGCAGGGCGGGACGAGACGCCCCCGCACCAATACATGAATTGAACAACAGGTGAGGCAGAACCGATGCTGCAGGCAGCGAAGGGCTGGTCGAACCACGCCTTCAATCAGGTCCCCGATTCCCGGAACAGAATCCACTCCGATGACATGGCCGAGGCCTATGGCTATACCGGCGCGCTGGTCCCCGGCGTGACGGTGTCCGCTTGTCTCATCCATCCAGCCGTGGTGGCCTGGGGCATGGACTGGCTCAGCCGCGGCCATGCACACGTCACCATCAAGTCACCGCTGTATGACGCAGCCCCATTCGAGGTGGTGACGCAGGCCGAAGACGAGGGCTATCGGGCGGAGCTCGTGAGCGAAGAGCGGCTTTGCGCCGTCGCGGAGATCAGTCTGCCCGAAGTTTCCCCGCCCGCGCCGCAGTATCGGGGTGATCCCATGCTGCCTGACGATCACCAGCCGCCGGCGGCGACCCGCGAGCATTTCGAGGTGCTGCGGGAGACGGGCTGCCCCGCCGCGTGTTTCCGCTGGTCAGCGGAGAATCCGATGGCCACCTATCTGCGTGATCCCACTGACGTGCCAACCCTGCTGCGGGTGGATACGGATGCCGGGTCCGGCTATGCGAACGCCGCCTTCCTGCTTGGCTGCGCCAACTGGCACTTCGCTTCCGTGGCGTACATGAATCCCTGGATTCACCTCGAGACACGTTCCTGGAATCACGCACCCGTGGCGCTCGGCACGGAACTGCTCAGCGAAATGACCGTGGTCGACCTCTTCGAACGCAAGGGCCACGCCTTCGCCGACTGCACCTTTCATCTGTTCCGTGCTGACACCAAACATTGCGTCAGCGTCGTCGAGCAGCGGGCGATTTATCGCATGCGGTCGGCCTAGCCGGCATATCTCAGCGATCGGCGTCCCTCAACCTGCGGGCGATCTGGGTGACGTCGAAGGCCTCGTCGCCGTCGTAGCGCGGCGCCTGATGGGCGAAGGCGCCCTCGATGGCTTCCCAGCGTTCGCGGGCGAACTTCACCACGTGAGGATGGGTGAGGATGAAAAAGTGTTCCTGCTCGATGGCTTCGCGCACCTTCTGACCCACCGCTGCGGCCGGCAGTCCGTGCTGCATCACGGTGGCTGCTGCCGGGTCGGCGGGGCTGCTGCCGCCGTGGTCGTCCTGGCGCCGCTCGGTGGCGCGCCACAAGGTGGTATCGACGATGCCAGGGCAGAGCACGCTGACGCCGACGTGAGGCGGCAGTTCCCTTTTCAGGACGTCAGAGAGGCCGAGTACGGCATGCTTGCTGGCGGTGTAGACGCCGGCGCGAAGGTGAGGAATGCCGAGGCTGTGCTCGGAGCCAGTGTTCACCACCCAGGCGGGTGAGTCCGAAGCCAAGAAACGCGGTACGAAGGCCCGGATGCCGTTCATCACGCCGCGGACATTGACGGCGAAGCACCAATCGAAGTCTTCGGCGCTGAATTGCCAGAGCTTGCGGCTGTCGGGAATGATGCCGGCGTTGTTCACCAGCACTTCCACGGAGCCGAAGGCGGCGAAGGCCCGATCGGCCAGTTCGACCACATCCTGCTCACGGGCTACGTCCACTTGGGCAGCAAGACTCTGAACGCCGAGGTCGGCCACTTCCTCGGCGACGGCTTGGGCGGCAGCTTCGTCGATGTCGGCGACGGCAACGTTGGCACCGGCTTCGCCCAACGCCAACGCGATGGCGCGGCCGATGCCGTGGCCTGCTCCGGTGATGACGGCGGATCGTCCCCTCAGGTCCATTGCGTATTCCTTGCTGGATTGCCCATGACGCAGCAGATCATTGCCGCATCGCCTCTGTTGACCCCTATCTCGCTACGGGGTGCTCTGAGCCGTCACCCGCGGCCCATCTTACAACTTGGGTGGCCGCCGATGCTTTGTGGCCTGTTCGTAATCGTAGGCCCAGCCCAGCAGATCGGCATCCGCCCAGGGCCTGCCCAGCAGTTCGATACCCGCCGGCAGTCCGTCTTCGGTCCACCCCGCCGGGATCGTGATGGCCGGCAATCCTGAGTTGGCCGACAGCTGGCAGTTGTCGCCGGGTTGCAGAGTGCCGATCACGGCGGCCTGCCGGCGAATGGTGGGGTAGGTGAGAGCATCGAGGTCTGCACGGGCCATGACGTCGAGCAGAGCGGTGCGCAGGCGCTTGCGCTTGTTCAGTTCGTCCAGATAGTCGACGTGGTCTTCCGGGCCGAAGGCGGCAGAAGCTTCGAGCAGCGGCTGTACGGCAGGGTGGGCGCGGCCGGTCTCGACAATCTCGGCGAGGGTCTGCACCGGTGCATTCGGGTACTGGCCGAGGAAGGCGTCGAGGTCCCGCCCGAATTCGTAGGTCAGCACATGGAAGCCTTCAGAGCGGGCGAAGATGAGGTCGTCGAGGTCCGGCATGCTCACGTCCACCACCTCGGCACCGAGGGCCTGCAGATCGCGCAGGGCGGCTTCGAAGATCAAGGCCATCTCTTCGTCCTCCGGGTCCACTCGGGTGAATGGCCGGACGATGCCGATACGGGTACCGCGCAGGGCCCCTGGGCTCAGTGCGCTCGAGAACGAAGCCGGCAGCTGGCCGACGCTGTGGGCCGTCTGGGGGTCCTTGGGGTCGTAGCCGACGGTGACATCCAGCGCCAGGGCCAGGTCCGTGACCGTTCGGGTGAGCGGGCCGCCAATGTCCTGGGTGCTGGATAGCGGGATGATGCCGTGGCGGCTCGAAGCACCCTGGGTTCCGCGCAGGCCCACCAGGGCATTGTGGACCGCCGGGTCGCGGATCGAGCCGCAGGTGTCACTGCCCATGGCGAAGCTGGCGAAATTGGCGGCGACGGCTGCAGCGCTGCCACCGCTGGAGCCGCCGGGGTTGCGGGTCGGGTCATAGGGATTGCGGGTGGCGCCGAAGGCAGAGCCTACGGTCTCGATGCCGTAGGCGAACTCATGCATGTTGGTCTTGCCAAGGAACACGGTGCCCGCCGCTCGCAGGCGCGATACCAATTCCGCATCGGCATCCGCATCCGGCATGAAGCCCTCGAGCAGTACGGAACCGGCAGTGGTGGCCATTCCCCGAGTGAGGTAGTTGTCTTTGATCAGCACCGGGATGCCATGCAGGGGGCCGCGAGGACCTTGCTGCGCGCGCTCTGCGTCAAGGGCCCGGGCGTCCGCCAGAGCATCCGGATTCAATGCAGCAATGGCGTTCAGTTCGGGGCCCGCCCCGTCGAAGGCTTCAATGCGCGCAAGATAGGCCTCGACCAGGGCTTCGGCGCTGATCTGCCCGAGGGCCATGGCGCGTTGCAGGCTGCGGATGTCCTGCTCCACCGGGTCGAAGGAGCTGGGCTCCCCGGGCTGGCTGTGTCCCTGGGCGTTCACGACCTGGATGTCCTGCATCAGGATGGAGCTGAGCAGCAGGAAGCCCAGGTTTGCGAGTGCTGTTGTGAAAGGCTTGCTTGTCATGAGGAGCTTCCTGGTGATGCCGTCGGGCAGTGCTGTCAGGCTGGAAGGAGCTGAGTCGCTGGCCGGGCCGCCGACCTTCCCGGGCCGGGCTCCGGCACGGAGTGGGATGACTATTGATAATCGGCCGGCTGCTGTCGAGCCGATGCGCTTAGCGGGCAGCCTGATGGCCGCTCGGCCTCTCAAACACTCCCTGGGCGAGCTGGCGGCTTGTAGTGGAGCCCGTTACTATACCGTCTGGTCGGTATAGTCATTCGGCAGAAGGGATCAGCAGTCGTGACCAGCAGACGCCGTCTGAGTACCAATTCCCGTGAGAGCATTCTGGATGCCGCCCAGCGGGTGGCGTTGCGGGACGGGTCCGCTCACCTGACCATTGATGCGGTGGCCCGGGAGTCGGGGCTGTCCAAGGGTGGTGTGCTCTACCATTTCCCGTCCAAGGAAGCGCTGCTCGCAGCCATGGTGGAGCGGCTGGCGGCCGTACTGACTCAGATCGTCGAGGAGCGCCGGCCTGCGCACGCCCATCGCCGCTGTCCCACCCTGCATGCCCTACTTGATGCCAGTGCCAGCATGGATTGGCTGCACAGCCAGGCGCCGTCCGCCCTGCTTGCAGCTGCCGCGGAACGGCCGGAGCTGCTGGCGCCGATCCGCGCCGAGTTGCTGCAATACCGAGTCCGCATGGAGCAGGAAACCAGGGATCCCGATCTGGCCATGCTGCTATGGGCGGCGGCCGATGGACTGATGCTGCAGCTTCTGCTGGGCGTGGCCCCTTTTGCAGCGGAGCGGCAGAACGCGCTTGTTGCCCGGCTTCATGACCTGGCCGATACGGTGGTGCCATGAACTTCCGGCGCGGGCCGGCAAGGTGGCGGATGACGGTGGCGCTGCCCCTGCTTGCCGCCGCCATGACCCTGGCCGCAGGGTGCAGCGACACCCGATCCGAGGCGCCGGCCGCCGAGGTGCCCCAACCCGTGCGTCTGGTGACGGTGGTGACCGATGACGTTTCGTCTCCGCGGCGGCTGGTGGGTCGCATCGCTCCGGTGCGGACGCTGGATCTGTCCTTTCAGGTGGGTGGGCGCGTTGCACAGCTGCCAGCGGCCCCGGGTACGCTGGTCGCCCAGGGTGGCTTGATCGCGGCCCTGGATGGGGTCGATTTCGAACTGCGGCTGCGACAGGCCACGGCGGAGCTGGCGCTGGCGCAGAAGACCGCGGAGCGTGCTCGCCGCATGGTGGAA
>JAFIFJ010000085.1 GCA_020832085.1 Gammaproteobacteria bacterium
AATCGCTTTGCGATTAGGGCCTTCCCACAGGCGTCATGCCAGCTTCGAACGACACGCCACTGTGTGAGAGCGCCATTTCGCCCAGCGAAATGCGCCGATCTGCATGACGGTCAGCTAAGGCAGCGGCTTAAACTTCGGCACAGCTCCACGATATCTGACCAATCGATTTGCGATTAGGGCCTTCCCACACAGTGGCAGCGCGCGTGTGGGATAGCGCTTTTTCGCGCAGCTAAATGCGCCTATCGACATGACCCGCAGCGAAGGCAGCGACGTCAGCTCTGGCCAAGCGCCTCGAGATCGGCCCATCCGCCTGCGGGGGATCGGGCTCCCCCACAGGCCATGAGCGGACGAGATGGCTACTCCGCCCCGATGATGCAGATCGCCGCCACGTTGGACATGGGTGAACCACCGAGATTGTGGGTCATGCCGATGGTGGGGTTGTCCAGCTGCCGCGGGCCTGCCCTGCCCTGCAGCTGCAGGTACATTTCGTAGAGCATGCGGATGCCGGAGGCACCGATGGGATGGCCGAAGCACTTCAGGCCGCCGTCGATCTGGCAGGGAATCTGGCCATCGGCGTCGTAGAAGCCGTCCAGCACGTCCTTGATGGCGCCACCCTCCGGTGACAGCTGCAGATCCTCCATGGTCACCAGCTCGGTGACGGAGAAGCAGTCGTGGCACTCGAACATGGACACTTCATCCCGCGGCTTCTTGATGCCGGCCTCTTCGTAGGCCTTGCGGGCCGCGATGCGGGTGGTGTGGAAGTAGCTGCCGTCCCAGGAGTTGTGGCCGCTCTCGCTGCCGTTGGACAAAGACAGCTGCAGGGCCTTCACCGTGACCACCTGAGCCTTGCCCAGGGAACGGGCGATTTCCGGCGTGGTGACGATGCAGGCCGCCGCGCCATCGGAGACGCCACAGCAGTCGAACAGCCCCAGGGGCTCGGCGATCATGGGCGCGTTCAGGGCCTGCTCTTCGGTGATGGCCTTTTGCAGGTGGGCCTTGTCGTTCTTGGCGCCATTGGCATGGGACTTCACCGAGATGTGGGCCAGGGCCCGCTTCAGGTCATCCCGGGAGACGCCGTGCTTGGCCCGGTAGGCCGAGGCCAGCTGGGCAAAGTTGCCCGGTGCGGAACCGGTGGCCGCCCACTGGGCGGCGAGCGGGCTCATGCTGCCCGGCAGACCGCCGTAGCCGGTGTCCTTGAGTTTCTCGACGCCCACGGCCAGGGCAATGTCGCAGGCCCCGGAGGCCACCGCATAGACCGCGCCGCGAAACGCTTCGGAGCCCGAGGCGCAGAAGTTCTCCACCCGGGTGACGGCAATGTTCGGCAGCCGCAGGGTCACCGACAGGGGCAGACCGCCCTTGCCGACGTTGATCTCTTCGTAGTGGGTGGAGAACCAGGCCGCGTCGATCTGGCTCGCGTCCACGCCTGCATCGGCGATGGCCTCCTCGAAGGCCTCGACCATGAGTTCCTCGGCGCCGGATTCCCAGCGCTCGCCGAACTTCGAGCAACCCATTCCCAGGATCGCCACCTTGTCCTTGATGCCCCGTGCCATAGTGCTGTACTCCCGTAACTGTGTTGTTAGAGCGCCGCTGCGCCCGGATCAGCCCGCCGCTGCGCTGCGCTGGGCGCCGTCCGCGGCCGTCACGGCGTCGCGAACCGGAACCGCCTTCCAGAAATAGCGGACGAAGCCCCGCAGTGAATCCACGGACTTGATGCGGAACATCATGTGCACCCGGGTGCCCACATCGAGTTCGCCGACGTCGGTGTCGGTGAAATCGGTCATGAAGCGACCGCCGTTGTCGAAGGTGATCATGCCGTAGTGACTGGGCGGATTCGGAATGTAGGTCAGGTAGTCCGCCGACCAGGTCAAGACCTGCGCCGGCTCGTCCCGGAACGCATAGGGCTCCTGAGTGTGGTGAGCCCGGCATTGTGGGTTGACGCAGACATCTGTGCGCGGGAACTGCAAGGTTCCGCAGCGGGTGCAGCGCCCGCCCACCAGGCCGAGCAGCATGTCGCGCTTGCGGTAGGTCACGGTGAGCGCGGTCTTGTAGTCGTCGCGCTCGGCTCGCATGCCCTTGTCGAGTTCAATCAGGTTGTTGAAGGCCAGATACTGCTGATAGTTGTCCGTGGACTTGCCTGCGGCCAGGGAACCCCGGATCCCGCGTCGGACCGTTGCCGACGCCAGCGCCTCGGTGGCCTCGAAGACCAGCACGTCGCAGCCCTGGCCGAAGGCGGCCACGACGACGATCTCCCCGGGCTTCACGTCACCTTCGATGGCGTGCAGCAGCATCACCAGGGCGTGAGCCGCGCCGCACTCACCGAGGGTGGCATGGAGGTTGTCGCGCACGGCGGCAGCCGGGATGCCAGAGGCCTTGGCGATGCCGTCCACCGCCCGGGCGATGGTCGACGGCATGCAGAAGTGCGCCACGTCGGCGGCCTTCACCCCGCTCTTCGCCAGTGCGGAAGCAATGGCGGGCGGGACGATCTTGGCCAGACCCTCGTCGCGGATCCAGCGCTCCTCCCAGGTGTACTCGAAGGCTTCGCCCTCGGCCCGGAAGTGATCGACGAAATCTACGGTGACGGTGTGGCCGCCGCGGAACTTCAGCAGGCCGTCATCGGCGCCGACGCGTATCGCAGCCGCACCATCGCCATAGGCAAACTCACCGGCGGAGCTGGCCTTGCTGCGGCGTTTGTCGGCGGCCACCACCAGGGCATCGTTCATGAGTCCGCCGCCCACGGCGGCCAGGGCCTGCAGCAGCGCAGAGGTGCCGGCGCGCTGGGAGCCGGTGACGTCCAAGGACATGCGGTCGCCGTCCAATCCCAGCGCCGTGGCCAGGATGCCGGCGTTCTGGCGCTCCAGGAAGGGGAAGCTGGTGGAGGCGAAGTACAGCGCTTCGGGAGCGTCGGCGGCCGTGGCACCTTCGCTGGCCGGGCCGAGGCAATCCCGGGCCGCCTCGACGCCCATGGTCACGGCGTCCTCGTCCCAGTTGCAGATGCTGCGCTCGCCCTTGCCGCGGGCCTTGATGGCCGGGTCGGCCCAGGCGTGAGCGGCAGCGATGGCTGCCCGCGCCAGCCGCAGACGCGGTACATATCCCCCGAAGGCTGTGATTCCCGGCATGCTCTCTCCTTCACCCGTGATGGAATTCGACGCGCGCAAGCATAAGCGACCGGGTGAGGCGCGACAATCGACCGCCGCCCGACCGTCGCCCTGCCCGACCCCAGCGCAGGAGAAAATTGATTCAGAGCATGGTCCGAAGCCTTCGCGCAGGGCATGCTCGGCGCTCGATATCCGTACTCGACAACCCTATGGCAGCATGGAGAAGCCCTACATGAGTGAGCGGCCAGACATCCTGGTGGTCCGGGACTGTTTCATGGATCTTCAGGATCGTATCTGCGCGGCGCTGGCAGCCGAGGACGGTGGCGCCGACTTCAGCCGTGAGGAACTGCCGGGCCCCGGAGGCGGGTTGGCGCGCCCCCGGGTTCTCGCTGACGGCCCGGTGATCGAGAAGACGGCGGTGCAGTTCACCCACTCCATCGGTCAGCAGCTCCCGGCCGCGGCTACGGAGCGCAATCCGGAACTCACCGGGCGCGGATTCCAGGCCACCGCCATTTCCCTGATCGTTCACCCCCGCAATCCCTACGCTCCCACCACCCACATGAACCTGCGCTGCTTCGTGGTGGACGCCGATGCCGGCGAGGAGCCGGTGTGGTACTTCGGCGGCGGCTTCGATCTCACGCCCTACTACGGCTTCGAGGAGGACGCCGTGCACTGGCACGCCGAAGCCAAGGCTGCCTGCGATCCCTTCGGCGCCGAGCTCTACCCGCGCCTGAAGGACTGGTGTGACCGCTACTTCTACCTCGACCATCGGGACGAACAACGGGGCATCGGCGGTATCTTCTTCGACGACTGGACCGAGGGCGGCTTCGAATCAGCCTTCGCCTTCACCCGCAGCGTGGGCGAGCACTTCCTGAGTGCCTACCTGCCGATCCTGGCCAAGCGCAAGGACGCGCCCTATGGCGAGCGTGAGCGGGACTTCCAGCTCTACCGCCGGGGGCGCTACGCGGAGTTCAATCTGGCCATTGATCGCGGGACCCGCTACGGCATGCAGTCCGGCCGTCGGATCGAGTCCGTGCTGGCCTCGCTGCCGCCACTGGCCGCCTGGAAGTACAACTGGCAGCCGGAACCGGGTTCGCCGGAGGCCCATCTCACAGAGTGGTTCATCAAGCCGCGGGATTGGCTTGCTCAACCACTTGTCTGAGGCTGCCGGTTGTCCACAAGAGCTGTGGATAACTCTGGGGACAAACTGCGCTGATGGGCGTCCAAGGCCCAGCCCATCAGCACCCCGCTCAGCTGTTCAAAAAGTAGTCACAACTACAATATTATAAAAAACAACAAGATATGACTTCATTGTCGAATTGACATGATGTTTCGATCTTAGTCACCCGACTGTCACCCGCCGATCCGGCACTGTGCATAAAGCCAAGTCCGCCCAAGCTCTGTCCGCCCATCCGGGGCCGACCCGTCTGCCCGAAAGTCGGCATTTTGCGCGGGCCAAACTCAGCCGGCCGGCATCCTGCTCCCGGCTCCGTCCAGGGTTTGTCCACCGACCTCAGCCTTCGGGTTGCAGCACAACCAGTCGCGATTGCACGTCCACCACGTTAGGAAGACCCCGGGCGAGTTCCAGCGCACGCCGCTCCATCTGTTCGGTGGCGACGTGGCCGAAGAGCGTGACGACACCGCGCCGGGTCTCCACCGAGATGTCGCGACTGCGGATCTCGTCATCGCGGAGCAGTCGGGCGCGCACTGCCGAGGTGATGTTGAAGTCGTCGGTGACTTCACCCAGGGTCCGCTCCTCCTGCTCGGCATAGGCGCCCGAAGTCAGGGGCTGGCAGCCCGTACCAAGGATGAGCAATGCAAGCAGCACCATCAGGGTCGTCGTTTGCCGGCCGTGCAGACTCATGAAAACTTCTCCATGTGGTTGGGAGCGATGCCATCGGCGCCGGGATGAGCTGTCGGGCCACGGCTCCGCGCCTCGGAGTATACGGCGCCGGGCCTTCGTCATGCGCGAGGGCTGTGATTCGGTCGAGCAGACAGGCTAAAGTCCCGGGGGACGCCCAATGCGCTATCGACCGTTCGGCTGCATGACATCCTGCTTGCCGTGCACAGCTGCGAGGACACCGATCGTGACAGCCGACACCCCGCCCGATCCGCCGACCCGGGACCCTCGTGAGCGGGCTGCGGAATCCGTCATCGCTCCGGACGCCACGCCGCCACTGCTGATCGAGGCCTTACTGCCTGTCGCTCTGCTGGTGAGCATGCTCGCCGCATCGGTGGCGATTTTCGGCGAGGATGCCTCCTACGGCCCCAATCAGATCGCCCTGCTGCTGGCCGCGGCCTTCGCAGGGCTCGTGGGCATGCGGCGCGGCGTTCGCTGGCCCGCGCTGCAGGAAGGCATCGTGCAGTCCATCACGATTGCCCTGCCGGCCATGCTCATTCTGCTCATGGTCGGCGCGCTGATCGGCGCCTGGATTCTTTCCGGCACCGTGCCCTATCTGATTCTGCTGAGCACCCATCTCCTCTCACCGCAGTGGTTTTATCCGGCGGTGTGTCTGATCTGCGCCTTGGTGTCCGTGTCCATCGGCAGTTCATGGACCACTGCCGGCACCATCGGGGTTGCCCTGGTCGGCGCCGGCCAGGCCATGGAGCTGTCGCCGGCCGTGACGGCAGGCGCGGTGATCTCCGGTGCCTACTTCGGCGACAAGATGTCGCCGCTGTCGGACACCACCAACCTGGCCGCCGCCGTCAGCCGGGTCGATCTGTTCGAACACATCCGCAACATGGTCTGGACCGCCGGTCCGGCCATGGTGGTGGCCCTGCTGCTGTTCACCTTCCTCGGTCGCGGCAGCGCGGACAGTGAGTCGACGCTGATGCAGCTGCTGGAAGCCGAACTGGCTGCCGAGTTCCATCTCGGTCTGGTGACTCTGCTGCCGCTGGCGGTACTGGTGGTGTTGTCGGCGCGACGCTATCCGCCGCTGCCAGTCCTGGCCCTCGGAGCGGTGATCGGCGCCGTTCTGGCCGTGCTCCTGCAACGCGACGCCGCCATGGCCCTGGCCCCGGAGGGCATGACCGGCGTCGCCGCTGCCTTCACCGGGGCCTGGATTGCCCTCTTCGACGGCTACGAGAGCAGCAGCAGCGCTGTCGAGATCACCAGCCTGCTGGATCGCGGCGGGATGTCCAGCATGCTCAATACCATCTGGCTGATCATGACCGCCATGGTGTTCGGCGGCGTCATGGAACGTACCGGGTTGCTGCACCGGCTGGTGGAGGCCCTGCTGGTCTTCGTCCGCGGCAGCGCCAGCCTCATCATGACCACGCTCAGCACCAGCTTTCTGGCCAACGTCCTGGCAGCGGATCAGTACATGGCCATTGCCGTGCCGGGACGCCTGTTCGAGAAGGCCTACGGCGATCGCGGGCTGTCGCGCCTGAACCTCTCCCGGAGCCTGGAGGACGGCGGCACCCTCACCTCTGTCATGATTCCCTGGAACACCTGCGGGGCCTATATGGCCGCCACCCTGGGCGTGGCCACGTTCAGCTACCTGCCCTTCCTGTTCTTCAACCTGGCGGCCGTCGGCTTCGCCATCCTCTGGGCCACCCTGGGCGTCGGCCTCATCCGCGACGACCGGGACCACTCCGACGTCGTGCGCGCCTGACCCCCCAATTCTGGACATCCACAAAAGTATTGGACATCCATGAAAGTATTGGACATCCACAAATCTGACGTGACCGCAGCCCTGGATCGTCTCTGACATCCCAAGCAGTCACCTGACAAGGAGCATGCCGTGCAAGCACCCGTCATCACCGAAATCACCTCCGGCCTGCGCTTTCCGGAAGGCCCCATCGCCATGGCAGACGGCAGCATCGTGCTGGTGGAGATCGCCCGCGGCACCCTGAGTCGGGTCGCGCCTGACGGCACCGTCAGCGTGATCGCCGACCTCGGAGGCGGCCCCAACGGCGCCGCCATGGGCCCCGACGGTAAGTGCTACGTGTGCAACAACGGTGGCTTCGTCTGGCACGAGCGCAGTGGCCGCCTGTATCCGGGCGAGACGCCGCCGGATTATCAGGGTGGCCGTATCGAGCGGGTGGATCTCGCCACGGGCAGTTTCGAAACCGTCTACGATAACTGCGAGGGCCGCCCCCTGCGCGGTCCCAATGACATCGTCTTCGATGCTGCGGGCGGATTCTGGTTTACCGATCACGGCAAGACCGGCCCGCGGGAGCGGGATCGCACAGGGGTGTTCTATGCCCGTGCCGACGGCAGTTACATCGAGGAGAAGATCTTTCCGCTGGAGGGCCCCAACGGCATCGGCCTGTCGCCGCAGGAGGATGCGCTTTACGTGGCCGAGACCCTCACCGGACGCCTGTGGGAGTGGCGTCTCTCAGGCCCCGGAGAAATCATTGCCGAACGGCGGGATCGTCCCGATGGGGGCCGCCTGCTGCCCGTGCCGCTGGGCTATCTGCTTTATGACTCCCTGGCCGTGGATGCCCGGGGCCGGGTCTGTGTGGCGACCATCGTCCAAGGCGGCATCAGCATCATCGATCCCACCGCCGGGACCGCCGATCACCTGCCGCTGCCGGACCTGCTGACCACCAACATCTGCTTCGGCGGACCCGATCTGCGCACGGCCTACGCCACCCTCTCCAGCACCGGCAAGCTGGTCAGCTTCCCCTGGCCTGAGGGTGGCTTGCCCCTCAACTTCCTGAACAAATGATTTTAATTCAATTATTTAAGAGTTTTATCTCGATTCAGGTTGATCCAGGTACGCAGCACTTCCCCGAGGCAACCCGATGGAGATGAGCACGGTGGCCACCATGAACGCGGTGGCCGCCAGCAGGCAGGCCGTCAGGCCCTGGGTCTGATACAGCCAGCCTGACAGCAGCGTTCCGAAGAGCCTTCCTGCTGCATTGGCCGTGTAATAGATGCCCACGTCCAGGGACACCCCATCCGCCCGCGCCCAGGCCAGGATGAGGTAGCTGTGGACAGCGGAGTTCACGGCAAACAGCACCGCGAAGACGATCAGCCCGACGGCCAGCCAGGTCACATCCGCTGCGTCCTGGACCAGCAGCGCCAGCAGCAGCGGCACCACGGCCAGGGCCAGCGCCCAGAGCATGGCCATGCGGCCATCCGGAGCCCCGCTGCGCCGGGTGATCGTCGGCGCCAGGGCCTGGATGGCGCCATAGCCGATGATCCAGACCGCCAGATAGCCACCCACGGCCTGGGGCGACCATCCCGCCACGGTCTGCAGCCACACCGGCAGCGCCACCACGAACCAGACATCCCGCGAACCGAACAGGAACAGACGGGCTGCGGAGAGGATGTTCACGGCCCGGCTGGAGGACAGCAGATCGCTGAACTTGGGCTTCTGTTTCGCCCGCCCGAGGTCGGCGCGCAGCAGCACCAGCCCCATGAGCAGCACCAGCGTCAGGCCAGCCGCCATGGCCAGCACGGCACCCTGGAATCCCAGCGTGGCCAACAGCAGGCCGCCAAGGAAGTACCCCGCCCCTTTCAGCGCGTTCTTGGAGCCGGTGAGCAGGGCCACCCAGCGATACAGTCGCCCACCGCCTTCCGGCAGCAGCACCCGCAGGCTGCTCTTGGCCGCATTCTTGTTGAGGTCCTTGGCCACCCCCGCCAGGGCCTGGGAAATCATCACCCAGCCCAGCGTCAGCAGTGACGGTTCCACCGCCAGCATGACCAGGGCGATGATCTGCAGGACGAAGCCCGCCTGCATGGAGAGGTTCAAGCCGAAACGCGCACCGATCCAGCCGCCGGTGAGATTGGTGACCACCCCGCAGAATTCGTAGATCACGAAGGCCAGGGCGATCTGCAGCGGCGAGAAACCGATGCCGTGGAGGAACAGCACCACCAGCATGCGCAGGGCGCCGTCGGTGAGCGTGAACGCCCAGTAGCCCAGCGTCACCACCCCATACTGGCCGATGGGGCTGGCGACTCCCCGCTCACTCATGCCGGCGCTCCACGCCCCAACCGATGCGTCACAGGTCGTTCAAGCTCCGACTCGCTCCAGCAGGTCCATGAGCCGCTGCGCATAGCCCATCTCGTTGTCGTACCAGGCCAGTACCTTGACGTGATGACTGTCCACCACCAGCGTGGTGCCGGCATCGACGATGGATGAGCGCGGGTCACCGACGTAGTCGACCGATACCAGGGGACGTTCTTCGTAGCCTAGTACCCCGGCCAGCTCACCCGCCGCCGCTGCCGCCAGAGCCGCATTGACCGCTTCGCGATCCGTGGCCTTCCGGACCTCGAAGGTGCAATCCGTAATGGATGGACAGGTCACCGGCACCCTCACCGCCACACCGGAAATGTGGCCGTTGAGTTCGGGAAAGATGCGTCCAATGGCCTTGGCGGAACCCGTGGTGGTGGGAATGAGTGAGGCCGAACTCGCCCTGCCCCGTCGCGGATCCTTGTGAAAACCGTCCATGACCACCTGGGTCGCCGTCATGGCGTGGATCGTGTTCAGGGAGCCCCTCACCACACCGAACTGGTCGTGCAGCACCTTCACCACCGGCGCCACGCAGTTGGTGGTGCAGGAGGCACCGCTCACCAGCCGGTCCCGAACGGGATCGAAGGCGGCATCGTTGACCCCGACGACGATGTTCGGCACCTCCGCATCCGCCACCGGGGCACTGACGATGACGTGGCCGATGCCGGCCTGCAGGTACGGCGCCAGGGTCTCAGAGGTCTTGAAGCGCCCGCTGCACTCGATCAGGACGTCGATGCCGGAGGGTCCTGACCCCGTCCAGCCGGCCTCTGCACAGTCCTTGCCGCGGCTGTAACGCACCGTGCGGCCGTCGATCACAAGGCCCTCTGCGGAGAAACCGACGGTATTCGCCCAGGTGCCCTGAATACTGTCGAACTCGAGCAGATAGGCGGCATTCTCCGCATCTCCGCCCGGATCGTTGACCTGAACGATCTCCACGTCGTCCCGTTGCCAGGCCGCGCGAAACACCAGACGACCGATGCGGCCTAAGCCATTGATACCAATTCTCACGCGTACAACCTCCTTGACTGCTGGGTGCTCGATTCTGCCTGACCCGTGGCCGCCGCGTCATGACGACATTGGAGAGATGCCGGGACGACGGTGAATATCGCTCCCTACCGGCTTTGTATCGTCTCGCATTGGCGGTAGACTCCGCCCATACTCAGCTGAGCCCGGTCCAACTTGGGCTCGACGACAGGAGAACTGGCCTTGCGACGTCCGCTCGGAGCCCGACAGGAAGACGACGAGACTCAGATCAACCTCACGCCCATGCTGGACGTGGTCTTCATCATGTTGATCTTTTTCATCGTCACCGCCACCTTCATTCAGGAGGTCGGCCTCGATCTGACGCCGCCTGATCCCTCCGAGACCCCGCCGCCGCCGGATCCCGACCGGGTCAGCATCGTGGTGCAGATTGATAACCGGGACCGTTTCCGCATCGCCCAGCGCTTCGTCGACTGGCGTGCCGTGCGCCCCATGATCGAGCGGCTGCGGGCCGAGAACCCGGACGCGCCGGTGGTCGTGGTGCCCCATGCGGACTCCACCACCAACGCTCTGATCCACGTCATGGACTCCGCCCGTCAGGCCGGCATCTATGACGTCCAGATTGGTTCCATCGTCAATTAGCGGGATGCAGCCAGCACTCAGCTGAGCAGCCCGATCAGCGCGCCCGTCATGAACGTGGCGAGCGTGCCTGAAATCAGCGTGCGGGGCGCCAGCGACAGCAGGTCGTCCCGACGCTCGGGACACATGGTCACCAACCCCCCGATCATGATCCCGAGCGAACTCAAGTTGGCAAAGCCGCACATGGCATAGAGCAGGATCAACCTGCTCTGCTCGCTCAACGCCTCCGTCCCCAGCGCCGCCATATCCAGGTACGCGATCAGTTCGTTGAGCACCAGTTTGGTGCCGAGCAGGCTGCCTGCGGTCATGGCTTCCGACCAGGGCACGCCGATCAGCCAGGCCAGGGGCGCGAACAGCCAGCCCAGGATGCGCTGCAGGGTCAAGGGCTCCCCCGCCACCGCAGGCAGTAGATCCAGACCGCTGTTCACCAGCGCCACCAGCGCCATCAACACCAGCAGCATGGCCAGCACGCTGACGCACAGGCGTATGCCGTCCTGAGTGCCCTGGGTGATGGCATCCATGGTGGAGCCGTAGCGCGGCGGCTCATCGAAATGCGACCCGGCTGCGGTGTCCTGCCCCATGGGTACCATGATTTGGCCGATGAGGATGGCCGCCGGGGCACTGATCACCGAGGCAGCGAGAATATGCCCCAGGGCCCCAGGCACCACCGGTTCGAGAATGCTGGCGTAGAGCACCATGACGGTGCCGGCCACGGTGGCCATGCCACAGGTCATGAGCACGAACAGCTCACCACGATCGAAGCGCGCCAGCAGTGGCCGCACCGTCATGGGCGCTTCCACCATGCCGATGAAGATGCTGGCGCCGGCCCCGAGGCCCACGCCGCCACCCACCCCCATGGTCCGCTCCAGCACCTTGCCGATAGCGCGGACCATGAGCGGCAGAATGCGCCAATACCAGCCCAGCGCCACCAGCACGCTGAACACCAGAATCAGCGGAATCACCCGGAACGCGAACAGATACATGGCATTTTCCCGGGCCACCACGAAGGGAGGCTCGGCACCGCCGAGATAGCCGAAGACGAAGGAGGTGGCCTCGAAGGTGGCCCGCTCCAGCGTCTGCACCAGCACGTTCAGCATCAAAATGCCTTCCCGAACCAGCGGCAGGTAAAGTATGAGCAGCGCCAGCCCGAGCTGCAGGGCGAGTCCGATGACCACCAGCCGCCAGGAGATGCCCTTGCGATCTTCCGACAGCAGCCAGGCGATCCCGATCAGGACCCCCAATCCCAACAGCGCCTGCATCCAGCATCCCCTTCATCAGAGTGGTCGAAGTCATGCAGGCGATATCAACCCGCACCTTGATTCGCCCGGCAGCCTTACATAACGTGGCGGCTCCCGCGACACCGCCTAGGCAAGGGTCCCCATGAGCGCCGGCCGCATCATCCTGCTCAACGGCTCATCCAGCGCCGGCAAGACCACCCTCGCCCGCGCCATCCAGGTGGCGCGCCGCGAACCCTGGTTTCATCTTGCCCTGGATCAATTCCGGGATGGTATGCCCCCAGCCTATCGTGGCCTGAATTCACCCGAAGGCACACCCGGCGCCCGAGGTCTCAATGTCGTTCCCATCGATCACGACGGTGGGCGAGTCACCGCCATCCGCTTCGGCGACGTGGGACGACGCATGTTGCAAGGCATGCATCGTGCCATCGCCGCCTTCGCGGCTGCCGGCAACGACGTGATCATCGACGATCTGTTCCTGGAAACCGATACCCTCGATGACTATCTCGATGCACTGGATGGCTTCTGGGTATTGTTCGTGGCCGTGCGCGCCCCGCTGGATGTCGTCCAGGAGCGTGAAGCCAGCCGGCCCGGCCGCTTCCCCGGTACGGCACTGTCCCACTTCGAAGCGGTCCATGCCCATGGCATCTATGACCTGGAAATCGATACCCGCCAGAATTCGCCGGAAGCCTGCGCCGCTGCGGTCAGTGCACGGCTCGATGCCCATGCCCCCCCGACGGCTTTCGACGAGCTGCGAGCGCTGAAAAAACGAGGATAGCAGCTGCGCGCACGGACAAATCTCGACCGCCGAGGCTTGCGGGTCGGCGTCTGCTGGCACCATGCCAGCATTGATTCGACTCGATACCTTGTGGTTATCTATGAAAAGTCTCGGTCGGTGATGGCTTAGGGTCATTGCCAACGCTGGAAGGGAATCCAAGCATGTCGACGACGTTCTCCCGACGGGTGGCCATAGCCACCTGTTTCCTGGCACTGGTGATATTGTCATCAACAGCCCCGGCGCAAAGGGGCGATGATCCTCCACCGCCCCCCCCCCGATAACTTCTCGGTGCCCGCCACGAGTTCAACCGGCAACTACACAGTGTCTTGGACGAACCCTACCGGCGGGCCTTATCCCCAAATGGAGGAATCGCTGAACGGTGGCAGTACGTGGTCCGACATACCGCTGCAGGCGACCCAGCAAAGCAAGGCTTTCAGCGGCAAACCCAATGGCACCTATGCCTACCGGGTTCGCGCATGTAGTTCGAATGCCTGTGGCTCTTGGACCCTTCCCAAGTCGGTTCAAGTTCTGCTGGCGCCGGGTGCGCCCACATGGAATCCGAACACCGGGGCTTCGCCACCGATCAATCCAACCACCAGCACCAACGGAAATTTCTCCATGCGTTGGCACTCGGTAGCGACGGCCACGTCTTACGCCCTGCAACGCAAGCCGAGCACGTCGAGCACCTGGTCAACGATCTATACAGGAGCGAATCTTTCCTTTTTGCAGCCGAGTCAGACAGTGGGTGCATGGAACTATCGCGTCCGAGCCTGCAACAGCAGCGGCTGCTCATCCTGGTCGGCAATCCATACAGTAACGGTCCAAGTTCCGACGCCTACGTGGAATCCCAATCCAGCAGCTACTCCCCCGATCAATCCAACCTCCAGCCATACCGGCAACTTCACGATGCGCTGGAATTCGGTATCTACAGCCACGTCCTACACGCTCCAGCGCAAACCAAGCACTTCAGGTACCTGGTCGACGATCTACAATGGGGCCAACCTGTCTTTCAACCAGCCGAGCCAAGGGCTCGGCACCTGGAACTATCGGGTAAGCGCTTGCAATGCGAGCGGGTGTTCATCATATGGCGTGACCCACAACGTAACGGTGCAAACGCCTCCGGTGCCTACGGGGATCAGCGCGCCTGCGGTAGTCAATCACGGCCAAAGCTTCAATCTCACCTGGACCGGCCCAAGCACGGCCGGAGTCACGTTCAAGTACCGCGAGCGGCTCCATCCCGCCATCGACTTTGGGGATTGGGTCAACGTGAGTCCGGGCGCGTTCCAGCAAGCATTGACTCGAGGAGCCGGCCAGCACGACTTCCAGCTCCAAAGCTGTAGCGCCGTGGGTTGCAGTGCTGCCAGCGCGTTCACCAGCACCATCGTCAAGCCACCCGTGCCGGCCGCACCTGATATTCAGGGCGATGACGACTCCACCGTCACCCGCCACGGTACCTATGAAGTGGTCTGGACCGGCGATCCCAATGCTGATGGCTACCGCCTCTACGAGAACGGATTGCTGATCACGTCCCCGGCAGGAACGGCGGTCAGCTTCGTCAACAACCCCAGTGGCTCATACAGCTACACCGTGGCCGCATGCGTCCAGAGTCAGTGCAGCGGCCAGAGCGCCGCTACCCCCGTCGAGGTCTCGCTGATCGCCGATCTTGAAGGTGTGGAGGGCGAGCCCGTCCCGGCTACCACCAGCGCTTCGGGCAGCATCCCCTACAGCTTCGACGTCAGCAGCGGCGGCGATGGGCGCATCGAGATCCCCTTTGCGGTACCGCCAGGGGTGAATGGCCTAGCGCCGCAACTGGGGCTTGCCTACTCCAGCGGTGGTCCTCGCCGTATGGTCGACGCCAAGGCCCAGGCCGGCATCCTCGGCTACGGCTGGAACCTGCGCGGTCTCTCCGAGATCCGCCGCTGTCGCGTAGGTGTCGGCGGTGATCTTCATCTCGACACCAGTGATCAGCTCTGCCTGGACGGCCAACGCCTGATCAACGTCAGCGGCGGCTATTGGCAGCCTGGTTCCACCTATCGCACCGAGTTGCAGTCCTTCAGCCAGATCGTCATGCACGGCAGCGGCGAGAACGCTTGGTTCCAAGTCTTCCGTCCCGACGGCAGCGTCGCCACCTACGGCAGCGCGGTGAATGCCCGCGTCATCGCCGAAGGCGACGTTTTGCCCTACCTGTGGTCCATCAACCAGGTCGTGGATGCCTTCGGGAACGCGTTGTCGGTGAGCTATGGCATCGACGACGTCTGGGGTTCGAATTATCCGCTGAGCATCAGCTACGGCGGCCATCTCGTCGAATTCGGCTACATCGGCCGCACCGACACTCTGGAGTTAGCCCACGGCTCCCACAATCACCTCGCCCTGCACGCAATGCGCAGCGTGGCCTTGACCCGGGTGTCGTTCTACGCCAGCGGTTCGCTTGCGCGGGAGTACACCCTGCACCATGGCATGGATCCCAGCGACAGCTACCTGCGCCTCGAGGGAGTGCAGTTGTGTGGCTACAGTGAGGGTGGCGGCTCGCCCGAATGCTTCGCACCCACAACCTTCGGCTGGCAGCAGTCGCCTTTACTACCGCCGGAGTTTGTCACTCACGTCGCCACCCTCACAGATGGCGACGGCAATACTTCAGAGTTCACCTATGCCCTGCTCGATGGCTATCAGGCCCACAGCCTCGACTACAGCGAGTCACCCTTCGGTAGCGTCATTCCGCCCACGACGACGGCATTCCTGCCCGATCAACGCTGCGCCGTCAGCGAACTGAAGCGCCCAGATGGCCTCGGCGGCATCCGTCGTACCACCTTCGCCTACAAGGGTTCGCCCCACTACGCCCTCGGTCAGGGGCGTGGCTTCGCCGGCTACTACGAAGTCCGGCGTACCGACGAGGACGTACCAGACGCGAGCAGTACCTTCGATCGGGTCACCTACACTCAGTACCGCCTAGACTTCCCCTTCATCGGCAGGGCCAGCCGTTCGCTGACTCTGGATGGGATCTACGGCAGTGGCAATGAGTTGGCCCGCCGCGAAGTGGCCTGGACCGCCCACGGCGCCCATGCCGGCGCGGTGACGTTCCCCTATCCCGCCCAGGTCACTAACTGGCTGCTCGAAGGTGGTCAGACCTTAGGCGTCAACCAGACCGCCACCGACTACACCTTCGTCACCGCCACCAGCGCCAGCCATGGCCTGATCACCGCCCTGACCACGGCTCATACCACCGGGATCGGGCTGACGGGTTGCAGTGTTGGAAGTGGCGTCTGGGGCGCAGCCGGTCTCTGCGACGTCAGCGGCACGGTGGGATCGACATCGAGCAGCGCCACCTTGCAGAACTGGACCGACTGGATGAACTCGGATTGGCGCGTCGGCTTCGTCACTGCCCGCAGCGAGACCCATTCGGCCCCGGGCCAGACGCCCAAGACCACCGATGTGACCCTCACACCTCACGGCAGCACCCTGGCTGTCGGCAGCATGACCCGCCTGCCTAGCCAGGGGGACCTGACCCTGGCGCTCAGCCACAGCTACGACAGTCACGGCAATCTCACCGAAGCCACGGTCTCCGGCAACGACTTCACCTCGCGGACCACCACCCTCGGCAGCTTCCTCACGAATCGCTATCCCGAGCAGGCGGTGAATGCGGAGAACCACTACTCGACCTTCGCCTACGACCTCCGCTTCGGTGCCGTCAAGACCGAGACCGACCCCAACGGCCTCACCGCAAGCCGCAGCTTCGACCCCTTCGGCCGCGTCATCAGCGCCACCGACTCCGAAGGCAACGTCACCACCGTCAGCTATGACAACTGCAGCTGGGGTTGCAGCCAGGTGAGCTGGGCCACGGCGACCCGGCGCATCAGCGAAGTGACCTACAACGGCAGCACCCAGGTGGCACCGGAAGTGGTGATCTACCTCGACGCCAATGGTCGCGAAGTGCTGCGGGAACAGGAAGCCTTCAACGGCAGCGACGGCTGGATCCGTACCGAGACCCATCGCGACACCTACGGTCGGGTGCTCGCCCAGTCGCTGCCACACTTCAGCGGCAGCAGCGGCCAGCAATACGTCACCTACGCCTACGACCGCCAGGGCCGGGTGGTGGAGGAGGCCCGCCCCGATGGGGGTGTCACGACCACCCACTTCAGTCGCAGCGGCAGCGATGTCCTCGTCACCGTCCACGAGACCGTCGCCACCCCGGGGTAGTCGAACAGCAGCCGCAGCAAGCGGCTGGTCTTCGACCTCCAAGGCCGGCTGAAGTCCACCACTGATGCCTTTGGCAGCGGCGCTGCCGTGACCACGGCTTACACCTACGACGTCCAGCACAACCTGAAGACCGTGACGGTCGCCGATGTGCTGGTGGCCAGCATCGACTACGACCTGCTCGGTCGCCGCACCGCCATCACCGAGGGCAACTCGGGTACCACGAGCTTCGAACTCGACGGTCTTGGGCAGATCACCGAGCAGTTCGATGCCAAGGCCCAGGTCACCCAGTTCAGCTACGACCGCCTCGGCCGCCCCACCCAGCGCATCGACGGCTTCGGCTCCTCCGGATCCAGCACCAGCACCTGGGCCTGGGACGGCAGTGCCGGCGACGGCCGCCTGCGTCAGCGCAGCAACGGCCAGTTCACCGAGACCCTGGCCTACGACAGCCTCGGGCGCGTCACGAGCAGCACCACGGCCATCAACGTAGCGGGACTCTCGGGCCTCGGCCCCTGGACCGTCAGCCACGGCTACGACAGCGCCGGCCGGCCGATCAGCACCACCTTCCCTGGCAACGTCACCGTCAGCCAGATCTACAACACCCGCGGCTATCTGGCTCAGGTCAAGCGCGGCAGCACCGTCCTCGAGGACTACCAGCAGGTGGACGCCTTCGGCCACGTCACCCAGCAGACCCTGCACAACGGCAACATGACCACTTCGCGGACGGTGGATTCGAACTCAG
>JAFIFJ010000096.1 GCA_020832085.1 Gammaproteobacteria bacterium
ATGAGCCGAGTGAAGGTCTGCTGGGCTTCTACCGCATGGTGCGCGAGGCGGCTGACAGCTGGGACGGCAGCGATCCGCTGCGGCGGCTGTAGCGTCCGGCGTTGTTCCACTGTGGGAAGGCCCTAATCGCGCAGCGATTGGCCGATTGCGAGGCGTCGTGCCGAAGCTGAAGGCACCGGCTTCGCTGAACGTCATGCCAATCGGCGCATCGCCCTGCGGGCGCTAGCGCTCTCCCACAGTTAGCGCATCGCAAGTTTCTTCCGCGACAGCGCGAACGAACGTTGTTGGCGAACTCCCACGTTGTTCGGAGCCGCCCTGCGGCCCGCGTTCTGTTCATACTCAGCCGGCCGCGAACTCGGTCTCGGCGAAGGGTTTCGACTTGGTTGCCCGGTCCAGTTCCACGAGCACCTCGAGGAGCGCCGCCATGCTTCCTAAGGGCCAGGAGTTGGGCCCGTCGCAGAGCGCCTCGTCCGGGTTCGGATGGGTCTCCATGAACAACCCTGACACGCCGGCGGCGACCGCCGCCCGGGCCAACACCGGTATCACCTCCCGCATGCCGCCGGAGCGGCTGCCCTGTCCACCCGGGAGCTGCGCCGAGTGCGTGGCATCGAAAACCACCGGGCAGCCCGTAGCGCGCATGATCGACAGCGAGCGCATGTCCGCGACGAGATTGTTGTAACCGAAGCTCACACCGCGCTCGCACACCATGATGTGCTCGTTGCCCGTGGCCTTCGCCTTCTGCACGACGTTGACCATGTCGCCCGGGGCGACGAACTGACCTTTCTTGATGTTCACGGGCTTGCCGGGCCGGCAGGCAGCCTGGATGAAGTTGGTCTGGCGACACAGCAGCGCCGGCGTCTGCAGCACGTCGACGACCGAGGCCACCTCCTCCATGGGCGTGTCTTCGTGGACGTCCGTGAGCACGGGCACGCCGATCTGCCGCTTCACCTCGGAGAGGATGCGCAGCCCCTCCTCGATGCCCGGACCGCGATAGCTGTCCCCGGAAGAGCGGTTGGCCTTGTCGTAGGACGACTTGTAGACGAACGCCACGCCAAGGCGCTCCGTCATCTCCTTCAGATAGCCGGCGGTGTCGAGAGCGAGCTGCTCGGACTCGATGACACAGGGCCCCGCAATCAGAAACAGCGGCTGATCCAGGCCGACTTCAAAACCACACAACTTCATGAGTACGACATCTCGCTGACAGGCGGCAGGCGGAGTTTAGCACTTCAGATCAGCTGACCTCGCGGGCCGCGGAAGCCTCGGCAGCGCTGCCCGCCCGGGTCAGGGCCGCTTCGATGAAGCCGCGGAACAGGGGGTGGCCCTCCCGCGGCGAGGACGTGAATTCGGGGTGGAACTGGCAGGCCACGAACCAGGGGTGGGACGGAATCTCGATCATCTCCACCAGGGCATCGGGCACCGACCGGCCGCTGATCTTCAGCCCCGCCTCTTCGAGCCGCGGCACATAGTACTCGTTGACCTCGTAACGGTGACGGTGGCGCTCACCGATCTCGCCGGCGCCATAGCACTGCCGGGCCAGGGTACCCTCGGCCAGCCGACACTGCTGTTCACCAAGCCGCATGGTGCCGCCCAAGTCACTGCCGCCGCTGCGGGTCTCCACCCGGCCGTCGCGATCGGTCCATTCGGTGATCAGCGCCACCACGGGCCAGGGACTGTCGAGGTCGATCTCGGTGGAGTTGGCGTTGTCCAGGCCGGCGACGTTGCGGGCAAATTCGATGATGGCCGCATGCAACCCGTAGCAGATGCCTAGATAGGGCACTTCCTGCTCACGGGCGAAGCGTGCTGCCATGATCTTGCCTTCGAAGCCACGACCACCGAATCCGCCCGGCACCAGAATGGCATCGGCATCGTCCAGGCGGCCGGTACCGTCGCGTTCGATGTCTTCGGCATCGATGGGCACGATCTCGACCCGGGTGCGGGTCTGGATGCCAGCATGGATGATGGCTTCGATCAGCGACTTGTAGGCGTCGAGCAGGTCCATGTACTTGCCGACCATGGCCAGGCGGATGCGGCGCTCCGGATGCAGGTGGGCATCCACGACCCGCTCCCACTCGCTGAGATCCGCCTCAGGAGCCTGGATGCGCAGCTTGTCGCAGACGATGCGGTCGAGCCCCCGCTCGTGCAGCATCAGCGGAATGGCATAGATGGAATCGGCATCCTGCAGCGGCACCACCGCCTGTTCCTCGACGTTGGTGAACAGGGCGATCTTGCGCCGCGAGGAATCCGGAATCTCGTGATCGGAGCGGCAGACCAGGATGTCCGGCTGCAGACCGATGGAGCGCAGTTCCTTCACCGAGTGCTGAGTGGGCTTGGTCTTGGTCTCCCCCGCCGTGGCGATGTAAGGCACCAGAGTGAGGTGGATGAGCAGGAAGTTGCCGAAGCCCACTTCGAGGCGCAGTTGCCGGATGGCTTCGAGGAAGGGCTGGGACTCGATGTCACCCACCGTACCGCCGATCTCGATCATGGCGACGTCGTAGCCCGCCGCCCCGGCGTGGATGCGCCGCTTGATCTCGTCGGTGATGTGGGGAATGACCTGCACGGTGCCGCCGAGATAGTCGCCCCGCCGCTCCTTGCGCAGCACTTCCGCGTAGACGCTGCCGGTGGTGAAGTTGTTGCGCCGGGTCATGCGCGTGCGCAGGAAACGCTCGTAGTGGCCGAGATCGAGATCCGTTTCCACGCCGTCGGCGGTGACGAACACCTCGCCGTGCTGGAAGGGGCTCATGGTGCCCGGGTCGATATTCAGGTAGGGATCGAGCTTCATGATTTCCGCATTAAAGCCGCGATCCACCAGAAGCGCTCCCAGCCCTGCTGCGGCAATGCCTTTACCCAGGGAGGAGGCCACACCCCCGGTGATAAAAATATACTTGGTGGCATTCTTGGACATGGCGGGGTGGCTCGTGGAGGGGAATTCAAATGGGAGTGCCGTGAAATGGCCGCACTGCCGTAAAGTAGTGGAACCGATCCCGGGTCGCCGGGTCAATGGGATGCATCCAGTAAAGTCGAATTTTGAGATGAAATCAAAATGCCCCTTTCGGGTAAAGCAGGAACATGGTACCCCCTTCGCGGCGATTTTGGACGTGTTGCGGAATCGACTCGTTTCGCCAGCAACTCATCGAGGTCCAGCGCGGGGAACATCCAGACGG
>JAFIFJ010000098.1 GCA_020832085.1 Gammaproteobacteria bacterium
CCCCGGGGGGGCGCCCCGCCCCCCCGCGTGGAAACTCCGCACACCCCTGGCGGCCGGCCTTTGCGGGCGGGCCTCTTTCTTTTTTGGGCCCGGTGCCGGGCCGCGCTGCGCTCCAGCCAGAAAAAAACATGCATGACTGGATTGACTTGACATTTGTCAAGGCCTAGTTTTCGTCCAGGGGCAATTCTGAAGATAGAAGCAGTCAGCTCACTTAGAAACCTCAACGCCCCTTTGACCCATTTGGGGAGGACGGAAAATGAAAGCACTTCTATCCGGCCGGGTGGCGGTAGCCGCCTTGGCGTCGGTTACGTTCGCACAGTCGGCTGTGGTCCACGCCCAGCAGCAGTCAAGAGTCATCGAAGAGATCGTCGTCACCGCCCGCCAGCAGCAGGAAACCCTGCAGGACGTACCGGTGACCGTATCCGTGCTCGGCCAGGAAGACCTCGAGCGCTACAACATCCAGACCCTCACCGACGCTGCTGACCTGATTCCGAACTTCCAGGTCTTCCACGGTGGCTCCGGGAACGGCTCCAATATCATTCTGCGCGGCATCGGCTCGAGCTCCATCAGCGCAGCTTTCGACCAGTCCGTGGCCATCAACGTCGACGGCGTGGTGGTGAACATCGGTCGCTTCATTCACAACGCCTACATGGACATGGCACAGATCGAAGTCCTGAAGGGGCCTCAGAGCCTGTACTTCGGCAAGTCTGCCACTGCTGGCGTGCTGTCCGTTTCCACAGCGAATCCGGGCGACGAGTTCGAGTTTTCGCTGATGGGCGGCTATGAATTCGAACACAATCAGACCTACACGGAGGCCGTCATTTCCGGGCCACTGAGCGATAACTTTGGCGCCCGCCTTGCCGTGGGCTACAAGGCCGGCGACAAGCTCTACAAGAACGAATGGCCGGGAGTGGCCAACCGCTACCGCGGCGACGAGGCCTGGAACGCGCGACTGACGCTGCAATGGGACCCTCGTGACGACTTTTCTGCCAACCTCAAATATGCCTTTTCGCGCTATGAGAATGACGGCGCCAACGGCAATTCCGAGATGATCTGTCCGGAAGGTACGGTACAGCCCACGGCCGTTCCTGCGGGTGGTTTCGCCCTCCTCATCCTTCCGGGCATGGAGGACTGCCGTATCAATGGCAACACCTTCATCAATGACTTGCTGCCGGGGCTGCGTTCAGGATTGCCCTATGGCGGCGACGACGGCGTGCCATTCCTGGAGCAGGACACCCACTTCCTGTCCCTGCAGCTGGATTGGGAGATCAATCCAAACTTCAATCTGGCTTCGGTCACCGGCTATGTGGATCTCGACCACATCGAACTGGATATCTACGGCTACAACGTCGGCGCCTTCGGCGGGCTGCACCGCAACATCTACGAGAGCATCTCCCAGGAGTTCCGCCTCGCCAGCAGCTTTGATGGTCCGTTCAACTTCATGCTCGGAGCCTACTACCAGGACGTGGAGCAGGTGTTCGAGGCGTATCAGTACGCCTTCAACGTGGGCCTCCTGCCCTTCATCGGCGGCGGGCCGGACCCGGTCACCGGTAACGAGTACGATTACAACAAGAATCACTATCTCGACACCGAGGTCTACTCAGCCTTTTTCGCTGGCTACTACGACCTCACGGACCGCATCGAACTGACCGCGGGCGTGCGCTACACGAGGGAGAAAAAGGATGGCTTCATCGAGATCCCTTACCTGCATCAGGCGGCCATCAACGTCTTTGGCTTCGGAGCACCGGCGCTGGTAGAGGGCCTGAAGTTCAGCGACAAAAACTGGTCACCGGAAGTCGCGGTCAACTGGCGGGCCACCGATGATGTCAGCTTCTTTGTCGCCTACAAGGAGGGCTTCAAGTCCGGCGGTGTGGACAACAGCGCCCTGCCCACGAACACCCTGGACCCGAACCAGAATCCCGACTTCCCGGACTTCCTGATCTATGACTCCGAGGAGGCGTCGGGCTTCGAGGTCGGCATGAAGGGTCGTTTCCTCGAAGGCAGCATGCGTCTGAATGCCACAGCCTTCACCTATGAGTACAAAGACCTGCAGGTGCAGCTCTTCGATTCCATCAACGTCCAGTTCGAAACCTTCAACGCATCCAAGCTCGGCACCCGTGGCATCGAGGCAGACCTGCTCTGGCTGACCCCTATCGACGGTCTGTCCTTGCGCAGTTCAGCCGCCTTTACCCGAACGAAGTACGAAGACGACTTCATCAACGCTGTCGGTCAGAACCTCAAGGGCCAGCGAGGCCCGTTGAGCGCGAAGTTCGCAGGCAATCTGGGTATCACCTACGATTGGGATGTGGGCGGTGGCTGGCGCAGCAACCTGTCCCTGGACGCCCGCTACAACGATGGTTACCCCCTCGGTGCAAGCCTCAATCCCTTCTTCCAGAGCAGCTTCTGGCAGGCCGATGCGGCATTGAACCTGTACAGCGCCGATGAGCGCTACTCGTTGGCCCTCATCGCCCGCAACCTCACTGACAAGATCTACAAGATGGGGGCAGGCACCCGGCCCGGCAACTGTCCCATGGCAGATCCAACAAACCCGCTCCCGAACATGCGCTGTCAGGCCCTGCCGCCGAACCAGCAGGACCACTCCACCATCACTTCGCTCGGTCGCCAGCTCACTCTGCAGTTCCGGGTGCGCTTCTGACCTCCCTGGCGGGGGCTTCGCTCTCCCCGCCAGGTCACTCACGGACGGTTCAACCTTGGTCCCCGCGCTCATGCAGCCACGCTGCATGACGCGGGGCCCGCTTCGTCCGACTCCACTCCTCCACCATGGCCGGCGCCACGTCGCGCAGGCGCTCCAAGTCTTCCGCACTGCCTTTGTTCACCGCCAGTTCCAGCCGATGACCGTTGGGGTCGAAGAAGTAGATCGAATCGAAGATGCCATGGTCCACGGGCCCGAGCACATCAATTCCGGCTGCTTCCAGGCGTCGGCGAATGGCCTCCTGCTCGGCCACCGAATCCACCTCGAAGGCAATATGCTGCACCCACTCCGGCGTGTTCGGATCCCGGCCCATGGGCGGTGAGTTGGGCAGTTCGAAGAAGGCCAGGACGTTGCCCATCCCCGCATCGAGAAAAACGTGCATGTAGGGGTCAGGCTCTCCCGTGGACGGTACCTTGTCCTCGGCAATGGCCAGTTTGAAGTCCATGCCGAGAAGATCCTGGTAGAACGCCACGGTCTCGGCCGTGTCATTGCAGCGGTAGGCCACATGGTGGATGCGCTTGATACTCATGAGCTGGTCTCCAGTGCACCGCGCCGCAGCTGGTCGCGCTCCATGGATTCGAACAGGGCCTGGAAGTTGCCCTCACCAAAGCCCTCGTCACCCTTGCGCTGAATCAGCTCGAAAAAGATCGGGCCGATCAGCGGCTCGGAGAAGATCTGCAGCAGCAACTGCGCCCTGCCATCCTCGGTGCTGCCGTCCACCAGAATGCCGCGCTGTCGCAGCTCATCCACAGGCTGCCCGTGGCCAGGCAGGCGCTCCTCCAGCATTTCATAGTAGGTCTCAGGCGGCGGTTCCAGAAAGGACAGACCCCGTGCCGCCAACGCATCCCAAGTGCTGATCAGGTCATCGCAGGCAAAGGCGATGTGCTGAATGCCCTCGCCGTTGTACTGCATCAGGAACTCCTCGATCTGACCATTGCCGCCCGCCTCTTCGTTCAGCGGAATGCGGATCCGGTCATCCGGTGCGGACATGGCCTTGGACGTGAGGCCGGTTTCCTGACCGCGAATGTCGAAGTGACGGATCTCGCGGAAGTTGAACAGGCGCTCGTAGAACGTCGCCCAGTGCTCCATTCGCCCACGGTAGACGTTGTGGGTGAGGTGATCGATCAACTTCAGGCCGCAGCCGGCCGGGCGACGATCCACACCGGGCAGGAATTCGAAGTCGATGTCGTAGATGCTGCTCCCATCCCGGTAGCGGTCGATGAGGTACAGCGGTGCACCGCCGATGCCTTTGATCGCCGGCAGGCGCAGTTCCATGGGCCCCACGGGAATGTCCAGCGGCTGGGCGCCGAGTTCCAAGGCCCGCCGATAGGCGTGATGAGCGTCCTTCACCCGGAAGGCCATACCGCAGGCCGAGGGGCCATGCTCCTCGGCGTAGTAGTCGGCCAGACTCTTGGGCTCGTAGTTGACGATGAAATTGACGTCGTTCTGCCGCCACAAGGTCACGTCCTTGGAGCGATGCCGCGCCACCTGCTCGAATCCGAGAACCTCGAACACCGGTTCGAGCACACCTGCATCCGGGGCCGAGAACTCCACGAACTCGAAGCCGTCGAGTCCCATGGGATTGTCGTCTGATGTCACCATTTCCGGCCTCCACTGAGATGCTGGCAGGCTTCGATGCTACCGTTCCTGGCCCGCAAGAACCTGCCTACCTTTGCGGTTCAGGGCGCGATTGAGCAAGATTCATTCTGTTCTGAGTGATTTTCGAAGGCTTTCTTCCCCGCCAGGAGGTATGGCATGGATCTCGACACCACCGAACGGCAGATCCTTCGCCTGCTGCAGCACGATGGCCGTCTGTCCAACGTGGCGCTGTCCGAGCAGGTGGGGCTGTCGGAATCCCCCTGCTTCCGCCGGGTGAAGCGCCTCGAGGAAACCGGCCTCATCGAGGGCTACGCCGCCGTGGTCAACCAGCAACGGCAGGGCCTCACGGTGACCGCCTTCGTCCAGGTCTCCCTTGAACGCCAGCCGGACACCACCGCCGAGTTCATCCAGCAGGTCGCCGGTGAGGAACATATCGTCGAATGCCACGCCACCAGCGGCGCTCACGACTACCTGATGAAAGTGGTGGCCCGGGACGTGGCCCACTTCTCCGAGCTGTGCATGGAACGGATTCTGCGCTTCCCGGGTGTCCGCCACGTGGAGTCCAGCTTCAGCCTCAAGGCCATCAAGGACAGCCGCGTGCTACCGGTGTGAAGCCGCGCCCGACGCCCGGCGCACGGCCCGATCCACCCAGATGGACTCCGTTGCCGGCTGATAGCGCGCATAGAACGGCCGCGCCAGGGTCCGACAGTAGCGCTGCATGCGTGCCTTGGCGTCCTGCAGGGAGTCGGCAACGAAATAGACCGGCTGATACTCGGTGATGGGAAAGTCCTGTTCCGCCGCGGCCGTGGGATCCCAGGGGCGCAGTTCCGCCTCTGCGCCGGTACAGGCGTAGGCCAGTTCACCGTAGCTCGACAGCAGACCGGCGCCGTAGGCCTTCAGGTTTCCCTGCTCCCGGACCAGACCGAACTCCACCGAGAACCAGTAGCAGCGCGCCAGCTGTTCGATCTCCCCATCGCTGGCACCGAGACTGGCCAGGCCGATCTCCTGGGACAGCTCCGCAAAGGCGGCGTCGGCAAACATGGGCGCGTGGCCGATGAGTTCGTGGCAGACGTCCGGTTCCGGCGTATACAGCGGCGCCGAGTGGTGACGGACGTACTGGGTGGAGAAGAACACGCGGAACGCCAGCCCATTGAGAAAGTCCCTCGGCGCCAGCAGCCCAGCCACGGGACGCAGGCGGAAGCCGGTGCGGGACTGCAGGAAGGCGCTGACGTCCGCCGCCTGGGGAATGTTATCGGCATCGAAGTCGCAGGCACGGGCCATGTGCGCGAAGGCTTCGAGATAGGCCGCGCAGGCATGCTGCTGCTGCAGCGCGGCCAGCTTGCGATAGACGACGCCCCAGGTCTCGATCTCCTGCTCCGTGTAGTCCACGCGCACAATGGGCGCACCGTGGCGGTGACTGCGCGCCAGGGCATCGATCATGGCCCGGCGCTCCCGGTACTCGGGATCCTTGAAGCCCGGATGGTCCGCCTGCAGATCGGCTCCGGCATCCAGGGTGTGACTGGCGCTGCGATCGAGTTCCGCCACCTGACGGGGGAACCAGGGCACTTTGCGCTCGTCGAGCACGAGCAGCGCCTCAGATGCGCAGGCCAGCGCCTCGATCACGGCTTCGATGGCCGGCTCGCCCCGCTGCCCTTCGCAGTCCACGTAGAAGTCGAAGCGTCCGTCCCGGGCCGGACGGGACTCGATATGGGTGAGGTTCACGCCGGCTGCGGAGAAGTGATGCAGCGCCTGCTCCAATGCCCCGGGCTGATCCTCGAGTTCGATCAGCAGGGATATCCGGCGTTCACCGCTGGCGTTCCCGCTGTGCATACTTGCGGCCTCCTGCGGCCAGCATTCGCGCCCATCATAACGCGGAGCCTGCCGGAGTCGTGGGCAGGCTTCCGGCGCGTATGCGCGTGACCCGCCTCGGAATTGCTGCGCTGCGCCGCGAAGCACCAGCTAGAAGTTGGAGGCTGGCGTCGGAGTCGGACCGGGCCTCGCAGGCTGGTCCGCATACGGCGGCGTACACGGAGTGGACGCCGACTCGACAAGGAAGAGGGACGCCACGAAGTACGAGAGTGAGATTGGAGGCTGGGGTCGGAATCGAACCGGCGTACACGGAGTTGCAATCCGCTGCATGACCACTCTGCCACCCAGCCTGGGTGAGGCGCGCATGATACCGATTTGCGCGCCGCTTGCCAGTCTATCTGGCCTGGCTAACTGACCGCTGTGTTACCTACACTCCCCGTCCTGTTACCCACATTGCTACCCCGGCAACCTCCAGCCTTGCATCGCTGGCGTCGTGCCAGCCAGCCAGCACCGGCCCGAGGAATCCCTCAGGACGCCGCATCCAGATACGCCTCTTTCAGCGTCGGCCAGGCCGCCCGCAGGTAGGCCACCATGGACCAGAGGGTCAGCGCCGTCGCCACATAAAGCAGCCCGTAGCCCACCCACACCAGTGTCAGACTGAAATCCACCGGATGGGCAAGCAGCACCAGGATCGCCACCATCTGCACCGCAGTCTTGGCCTTGCCGACCCAGCTGACCGCCACCAGCCCCTTGCGCTGCATGTCCGCCATCCATTCGCGCAGGGCCGAGATGGCCACCTCGCGGCCGACGATGACCACCGCCGCGATGGACATCCAGACATTGGCGTGGGCGCCCACCAGCATCACCAGGGCACTGACCACGATGAGCTTGTCCGCAACCGGATCGAGAAAGGCCCCGAACTGGGACATCTGCTGCCAGCGCCGCGCCAGATAGCCATCCAGCCAGTCGGTGATGCTGGCCAGGGCAAAGATGCCTGCCCCGAGCAGGTAGCTCCACTTCCAGGGCAGCAGGAAGGTCATGATGAGGACCGGCACCAGAGCGATTCGCACCAGGGTCAGCAGATTGGGGAGATTCATGGAACGAACCCGTGGCACAAGGACCCTGCATTGTAGCGACGACCTGCCGGGTCACAACCCGCCATCGATCAGATCGTACGGATTGCGGATCAATTCACGCGATCGCGCATTGCCACCAGTCCGTCCAGCCAGCGCAGGTAGTCCTCCGCATCATCGTAGCGGGTGGACGCGATGGTCCGTTCGGCGCCGAGCTCCCGGTAGTCCGCCAACGTCCGGGCACCGGCATCCACATCCCGCCCGACACGCCCAAGCAGGGTCAGGCTCGGCTCGGGCCGGCCGGCCTTGGCGGCCATGTCGACCAGGGCCCGCTTCGCGGCCGCAAGCTCTTCTAAGGGCGCCGGCATGGGCAGCCAGGCATCGCCATAGGCAATCACCCGCGCCAGGGCGTGGGGACCACTGCCGCCAACGAGAATCGGGGGCCGCGCCGGCCGTGGCCGGAACAGAAAGGCCTGGCCATTGGCCTCCATGACGTCATCGGCAAAGCACTGGTGGAGGAAGGCCAGGGTCGCGTCGGTCCGGCGACCCCGTTCATGGCGTGGAATACCCAGGGCCTTGAACTCGGGAGCCATCCAGCCGACGCCCACCCCAAGCAGCAGCCGCTCCCCGGAGAGTTCCTGCAGGGTGGCCACCGCCTTAGCCGTCGCCAGGGGCGGTCGATAGGGCAGGATCAGCACGCTGGTTCCAAGGCGGATCCGGCTGGTGGCACCGGCCAGCCAGGCCAGGGTCGTCAGGGGATCCAGATAGCGGCCATTGGAGCCCTCGGCGTCGTCCGGGGGAATGGCGATGTGATCCACCACCCAGGCCGACTCGAAGCCCCGTTCCTCGGCAGCCCGGGCACAGCGCAGCAGCGTCTGCCGGTCGGACTGATCCCCCATATTGCGAAGCGTGACGCCGATTTCCATGCTGCAACCTCATCGGACATGAACGAGCCCGCAGGCTAAACTCGCGCCTGCCCAACCGCCAGCGTTCGGAGTCTCATGCGCCAGGCCACGATCTTTCTGCTCGCCTTCTGCGGCGGCTTCACCATCATGTCGGTGGAACTGCTCGGCGGGCGCATCCTGTCACCCTGGTTCGGCTCCAGCGTCCATGTCTGGGGCAGCATCATCACGGTCTTCATGCTGGCCCTGTCCTTCGGTTACCTGCTCGGAGGCCGTCTGTCGCTGATCTCACCAAGCCTGAGCCGCTTTGGCCTGCTGTTCTTCGCCGGCGCGATCCTCATCGGCCCCCTGCTGCTGTTCGGCGATGACATGATGGCCTGGGTCTTCACCCGCATCGAGGATCCGCGCTACGGGTCCCTGCTGGCCTCGGTGCTGATGTTCGGTCTGCCGACGGTCCTGCTCGGCATGATCTCGCCCTACTCCGTGCGCCTGCTGATCAGCGACACCCATCACGCCGGCGAGGTGGCGGGCCGGCTGTACTTCGTCTCCACCCTGGGCAGCGCCATCGGTACCCTTGGCACATCGTTCTACTTCGTCCTCTGGTTCGCGGTGGACACCATTCTCATCGCGCTCACGACCCTGCTGCTGATCTGCGGCGTCATGGCCCTGGCCGTGGACCGCTGGCATGGAGCCTCCACGTCATGAGACGCCTGCTGTGCCTGACAGCTCTGCTGTGCCTTTCCATGGCCGCCACCGTTGCCGAGGCACGGGTGGTCCACGAAGAGCGCTCGCTGTATCGCAACATCCTCGTCCAGGATCAGGGCCGGGAGCGCTGCCTGTTGTTCAGCGAACGGCGCCGCAGCGGCGCCTACCAGACCTGCATCGACCGGGAGGATCCCGACCGGCTCGTGTTCAGCTACGTGCGCATGATGTTCGCAGGCCTGCTGCTCGCCCCCGCACCGGAGCGCATCCTGCTCATCGGCCTCGGCGGCGGCACCATGCCCAGGGTGCTGGACGCACTCTATCCCCAGGCCGAGCAGGATCTGGTGGAGATCGACCCGGCCGTGGTGCGGGTGGCCAAGGCCTTCTTCGACTTCGAACCCACCGCCAACATGCGCATTCATGAGCGCGACGGCCGCGTCTTCGTCAAGCGGGCGCTGCTCGGGGAGCAGAAGTGGGACCTGATCCTGCTCGATGCCTTTACCGACGAGTACATTCCCGAACACATGCTGACGCAGGAGTTTCTGGAGGAACTGAAGGGCCTGCTCAGCGAAGGCGGCGTCGTGGTCGCGAACACCTTCGCCAACAGCCGGCTCTACCATCATGAGTCGGCCACCTACCGTGCCGCCTTTCCGACGGTGGCATCGCTGCGGGAATCCGGGAGCTTCAATCGCATCCTGATCGGGCTCGATCGGCCCTGGCCCGAGCAGGCCACCCTCGATGCCCGTGCCAGTGAACTCAGCCCTGCCCTGGACCGTTTCGGGGTGGACATCGAAAGCTATGCGCGCTCACTGCGCACCGAGTGGAGCTTCGATCGCAGAGCACGGGTACTCACCGACCGCTATGCCCCTGCCAACCTGCTGCAGGGGCGGTCGGTACTCGGGCCGCTTCAGAAGGAGTAGCGCAAACGCGCCTGGGCCACCGTGCGCTCGGTGGAGGCATCCACCCGGGCCGACAGACCGAAGCGTTCGCTGAAGCTGTAGACCGCGCCGACACTCAGGCTGATGTCGTCACCGAACAGGGTGTCGTCGTAGTAGGTCACGAAGGAATTCAGCTCCAGAACGCCACCGAAAACGATCCGGGCGCCCGCCTCCGCCAGGAATCCGTGTTCCTTGCTGCCGGCTTTCGCATGGGCGTACCCCACGCGGACAATGAAATCGGAACGATGGTCGATGTAGGAATTGAGCCCCAGCGCCACCCGCGTCAGATGAGCCTTGGCGCCACCACCCGTGACCCGATCGTAATCGGCCACCACGTGGGCGTGAGAGGTCAGCGCGAGCGAACCTCCGACCCCGAAGCCGTCGGCGGAGCTGAAGTCGTCCGGATCGAGATAGGTGTAGCCGGCCTCCAGATAGTCGTAGGACACGCCACCCGCAGCGAAAGTCGGCACGGCCAGTGCAGCCAGCAGCACAACCGGTAACAGACGATGGATCATGATGTAGCCTCCCGAAGCGATCGCGCCATGATACCGATTGCAGCCGTCCCGTCGACGCTCAATTGAGGCGCACCCGGAAGCGGATGTTGAAGGAGGAGTTCGGGCCCTCGTCCGCTGCCCCGTTCATCTGCCCGCTCGGCGTGATCCTAAGGCCGGTAACAGCCGGGTCGACCCCGTTGCCGTCGTCTGTGGCGGCATGATCGAATGGGGCGCCGCCGCCAGGCTGGGTCGAGAACGCCACGTCGCTGGCGAAATCCAGAGACAACCCGCTCGAGGTGCTGCCGTCGACGAAGGTCACCGGATCACCGGCCCCTGGAAACGCGAAGGATGTCTGAGGCGGCAGGGCGTCCCGGATGACGATGCTCGCCGGATCAGGTGGCCTTGGACCCTGATTGGTCACCAGAATCTCGTATTGGATGATGGCGCCGGGGATGCGCTTGGGATTGCTGCTGCCGTTGACCGGATCGGACAGCACCACCGAAAACTTGGCAATCATCATCTCCGGTGCGTAATCCGGGCAGGGTCGCGTCGTCTGCATCAGGGACATGATGTCACCTTGGGTCAACGCCGTGTCGTAGATACGCACTTCGTCGATGTCGCCGTTGAAGAAGCGACCGGCCGGCTTCCAGCGGCCCAGGTTCAGTTCCGTATTGGCATTGAATGCACGAATGACGCCGCTGTGGGTGGTGCTGCCTGCCAGCGTGCCATCCACATAGATCCGCAACTCCGAGCCGTCGTAGACCCCGGCGACGTGCTGCCACTGGTTCTGCACCGGCGCCACGCTGGATTGAACGAAGGTCCGCCCCGCTCCGGTCTGTAGGGCAAACTCGAATGCCGTGTTGCCACTGTTGTGCTGCAGCCAGAACTGTCCGGTGTCCGCCGCGTCATTTGATGTCACGACTGTCGCCCAGCCATCCCCATCACCCGGCGGAATGCCCCAGCGCACCCAGGCCATCACGGTCATGGTCGGTTTGCCACCCAGACCGATGTCCACGTTACCGGCCGAGACCCCGTCGGGATTGCCACCGAAGCGGCCATAACGACAGGTCAGGCCCCCCGCCCCGTCGATGAACGCCGGCTCGAACAGTCGGGTGATGACGCCATTCTCGACGCTGGCATCGTAGTTGTTGCCGCCGGTATCGGTGACCGTGCCGGTGAAGGGGACATCCTCGAACAGGTACTCCACCAGCAGGCCGCCCGAGGGATCGGAGCAGGGGCGGTCGTCCTGCCAGTGACTCGCGATCTGGGCCTGGGAACGCTCGCTCGGATAGATGCGGATTTCATCGAGGACACCGTCGAAAAACTGGGTGGGATTGCTGCCAAAGCTGGTCGCCCCCAGGAACAGATCACCTGAAGTATCCTTGCCGGCGTAGGGCAACGTCACAAAGGTCTGCAGACGGCTGCCTATCTGGCCGTTCTCGTCGTAGAGGTAGCCACGGACACGAACCAAATCGGAGGCGCTGTCACGCTGAACACTCACTGAGAAGAAGTACCAGGTGCCGGTGGCCAGGGACTGATTACTGATGACAGCGGTCTGCGACCCGCCGAACTGGTTCCAGATTTCCAGCCGCAACTGGCCGTCGACGATGATGACGCGGTACTCCTGACTCGCCCCACCCTCGCCCTTGTGAAGCAGGGTGCGGGTCCCCGAGGTGTCCGCGGCCTGGAACCAGCCGCCCAGCGTCATGGCTCGATCCGCTGCCAGCAGCGGCGAAAGGCTGGCGCTGTCGGAGACTTGCACGTAGTGCTGGGCATCCACGTAGAACGGCGCCTCAGGGAGACTGAAGCCCTGGCCGCGGAACTCGCCACCGAAACACACCTGGGCCGGCACGGTGGTGGGCACAGTGTCCTGCCCCCTGGCCACGCCACTGTTGCCATTGTCTGAACTGTCGATCACCTCAGCGGCGGTACCGTTCCAGCCGAACTCGTCCATGCGCCACTCGGCCACCGGGCCCACATCCGCCGGCTCCGGCACCGCCACTGTGAAGCCGCCGTTGCGACTATGGGTGATTTCCTGCTCGAAGCCCTCAATGCCCGTGACGCTCAGGGTCCAGACCCCTTCCGGCCCGATGAACGGCAGCGTATAGCTGAACTGGTAAGTCTTGATGGCGCCATCCGAGGCCACTTCGGTCATCCCGCCAGCGCTCACTTCCAGCACCGCGTTCGGATCGACGACATTGATCGAAGCGGAATTGATGTCAAAGGCACCAAACGGATCCGAGACCGATGCCCGCACCCATACGGTGGCGCCCGGTGCGAAGCTGGTGGTGGGACTGCCACCGGGGAAGGCGGCGTCAAAGGTCGTGACACTGTCGACGTTGATCACCGTAGAGGTCGGCAGCAGCAATCGTGTCCTGCCCGCAGTGGCGCCAGCGGCAAGGGCGGCGCTCCGGGGGAACACCTGAATCGGTCGATTGCTGTGGTTGGTGGTGTTGACGATGCGCAGACTCAGATTCTGCCCCGCTGCAAAGGTCACTGCGTTCGGCAGATTCAGCGTAAACGTCACCAGGCTGGGCGTCGCGGCCGTTGTGCCAAGAGACTGCGTCAGCGTCTGCGACGCCAACACCTCGGCTGCGCCACGGATCAGTTCCACCCGAATGCTGCGGTTGCCGCCGCCGCCGGCATTGCCCGTGCGAATGGCATACACAGGTATCGAGACGTTGCCGGCATCGATCGTGAATGATGTCGCGAGTGCTGGCGTCAGCGACCAGATCGAACTCGGATCCGAAGAGGTGCTGCTGTTGATCTGGGTGAACGTGGTTGTAGGGTTGTTCACCGCCGGCAGTTCCCGCGTCACGCCAGCAGCCGTATCCATGTACAGCGCCTTGGTGCCCGAACTCGGCAGCGAACTGGCGGAAACGGTTACCCGGTCGGCCGCCAACTGCACAGTGCCTGATGGCGCCGTGATCGTCGCCGAGTTCTCGATGAGGTCACCAGCCTGCGCCGTCCCGCTCACTTCGACATCGTAGATGATCGTCGCGCTGCCATTGGCCGCAACCGAGACCCCGGTGATCTCCAGGAATCCGGTTCCGTTGGCGCCGGTACCTGCGCCAGTCGAGACATTGCTGGCACCGGCAGGAAAACTGACCACGTTGAAATTGACCGTGTTGCCGGGCATGTCATCCGTGACCACCACGCCAGCTGCCGGATTGCCGGCCGACTCCGTCAGCGTGATCGTGTAGCGCAGGCTATCTCCGGGCTCGGCATCTCCGCCGTTGAGGTCCTGCACCGTCTTCGTGCTGCCACTGAGCACCGGCGCCGTCGCCCCGCCTTCGAGACCCGGGATGTTCGCCGGGTTGATGGTCGCACTCGTTCCGTTCGCGCCCGACTGGGCGCCATAGGGGAGTTGGCTGGTCAGGGTGGTGCCGTTGGTGCCGCCGGCAACATCGATGCTGGCGCCGCCCACATTGACCAGCACGGAACCGCCACTGCCACCACCCCCCGGACCGTGAGCGCCATCCAGCGGAACCTGGGTCGGCCAGGCATTGCCACCTGCCCCTCCGCGGGCATGGATGGTCAGTCCAGCCAGGCTGCCAGTATTGGCAACAAACACGACTGAGCCCGCCGCCCCGCCACCGCCACCGCCTTCATTGGCGGGCGTCTGACCAGCTCCTCCGTCGACGGTGAGCGTCCCGGCACCACTGACGCTTCCCGTGCGGATCATGATGATGCCGCCGCCGGCGCCGCCGCTGGATACGGGCGTGGCGACGTCGTTCTGACTTCCCGCCCCGCCACCACCACCCATGATCACCCTGTCTGCAGCCGGCGCGATGCCGACGCCACCAAAGCCGCCGATGTCATCGCCGTTGGAGGCAGCGCTGTTCCAGGAGAACCCGCCGCGGCCGCCATTGCCGGCGTTACCGCCGCCGCCACCCCCGGCGTTGTGGTTGGTCACGGTCCAGTCGGTGGCGCCGCCACCAGCATTGCCGGGAGCTCCCGCGGCGGAGGACCCAGCCGTCCAGCCTTCCGCAGTGTTATCGGTGACCGTATTGCTGATGTTGCTGTAGGTGTAGCGTGGAGTGCCCGCTACGCCTTCACCCTTGGAGGCATTGCGGTCGGTCGCCGAGGTCGTGACGTACTCCAGCACCAGGGGCGCTGGCTGGGTCGTCCCGCGCTGCCGCCCGCCGCCTCCGCGGAAGCCTCCTCCGGTCAGATTGACGTTGCCGCTCAGGGTGAGGTTCTGCTGCACATCGATGACCAGCACGCCGCCCGTGCTGCCATTCCAGGCGGGCGCCGTCAGTCCGCCGGACAGTGTCGCCGTGGTGTACTGGGGAACCCGGATGACCTGGAAGGAACGCTGCCCCTGGGCACCGGCGGCAGCACTGACGTAGCTGTGGATCAGGCCGTTCCCGGCACCCAGGCCACGGATGGCCACGCTGCCGCCGGTCACCGGCCCGAGGGCCTCCACGTACTCATGGCGCCCGGCAATCAGGGAGCCCGGCAGCAGGCCCAAACCGGGATTTCCTGTCACCCCGCTGCCATAGGCGCTGGTGTTGGTCGTATTGATGTCCGCGCCCTGCATCTGGATCACCAGCAGCAGGTCTCCGGCGGCGATAGGGGTCGCTGCGCCGGCCGCAGCACCTATGGCAAGGCTCGTGCTGCCGGCAGCAGCCGAAGCCGTGCCCGGATAGTAGGTGTTGACGATTCCGGTGAGGGTGCCACCGGGACCATCCTTGCCGGGCGTGGCATGATTGGCCCATACCGCTGACGCTGCGGCGCAGGCCAGCAACAGCAGCAGATTGATGACAGCCCCCGCGGACACGCGATTCTTCCGCGCTGAAAAAAGTCGTCCTGACATCGGCATCTCAGGTCAATTGCGAATCGAGGCGCACCCGCTTAAACGTGTCCCAATTTGCTACAAGGTTACAGGCTGCATCGGCCCAAGGATGTAATCAACACGTAAATGCGGCGCGCTGCGCACGGTTTTGACTTATCCGGAGAGGACGAACGACGATGAATCGCATGGACTCGAAAGTGGCCCTGGTGACGGGGGCTGGAGGCGGCATCGGACTCGCTACGGTGAGGCTGCTGCTGGAAGGCGGCGCCCAGGTGCTGGCCACCGACAAGGACCCGGGGGCCGAGGCGGTGCTGCACGCCGCCATGGGTGCCACCACTGCCCTGGATTTCCTTGAGCACGACGTCACCAGCGAGAGCGACTGGAAGGCTGCGGTGAGCCGCAGCCGGGACCGTTTCGGACGCCTCGACGTGCTGGTGAACAACGCCGGCATCGCCATTCGCGAACGTCTGGACGACATGGATTTGGCGACTTGGCGGCGAGTCATGGACGTCAACCTCGATGGCGTCTTCCTGGGCATGCAGGCGGCGGTGGCCGCCATGCGCCTGAACGGCAACGCCGGCGGCAGCATCGTCAATGTGTCGTCGATCATGGGCCTGGTGGGGGGCGCCGGGCCGGCCTACAACGCCTCCAAGGGTGGCGTGCGCCTGCTCACCAAGTCCGTGGCCGCCTGGTGCGCCCGCGAAGGCATCCCCATCCGCGTCAACTCGGTGCATCCCGGCTACATCCGCACCAACCTCATCGAGGATGCCTTCGCCCGGGTCGATCCGGAGAAGGACGGCTACACGCCCGACGAACTTCGCGAGACCATTCGCGCCCTGCACCCCATGGGCCGCTTCGGCGAACCGGAGGAGGTGGCCCGGGCCATCGTCTTCCTGGCGTCGGAGGATGCCAGCTTCATGACCGGATCAGAGCTGGTGGTAGACGGCGGTTACACGGCGGTATGAGCTTCGATACGAGCCAGCCCTACGCTTCGGCCCGCAGCCCCGTCATCGGCCGCCAAGCCGTCGCCACCTCCCAGCCCCTGGCCGTACAGGCCGGCATCCGGGTGCTGCGTGCTGGCGGCAATGCGGTGGACGCGGCCCTGGCCACCGCCATTACCCTGGCGGTGGTGGAGCCGAACAATAACGGCCTTGGCGGCGATGCCTTTGCCCAGATCTGGGACGGCAGCAACCTGCACGGCATCAACGGCTCCGGACGCGCTCCGGCAGCGTGGACGCCGGAGCGCTTCGCCGGCCGGCCCACCATGCCCTCCACCGGCGGCGATGCGGTCACGGTGCCCGGCGCGGTATCGCTGTGGCGGGCGCTGTCGGAACGCTTTGGGCGGCTGCCCTTCGCACACCTGTTCGAGGACGCCATCCACTACGCCGAGGACGGCTTTCACGTGGGGCCGAAGACCGCGTACTACTGGCAGCTTCTGCCACGCCGGTTCGCGGACTTCCCGGATTTCCTGGCCCACTTCTGCCCCGACGGGCGCGCACCGGCCGCCGGCGAGCGCTTCACGCCCGCCGGCCTCGCGGCCACGTTGCGCAGCGTGGCGGCGGATGGGGGCGAGAGCTACTACCGGGGTGATCTGGCCGAACGCATGGCAGCTGCGGCCGCAGCCCATGGCGGCGCGCTGACCACTGCAGACATGGCCGCCCACGAACCGTTGTGGGTGGAGCCCCTGAGCGTGGCCTTCGAGGATACCCGCCTGCACGAGTTGCCGCCCAACGGTCAGGGGCTCGGCGCCCTTATCGCCGCCGGTGTCCTGGCGCGTCTTGCCAGCGACCGTTTTCCCCTGGACAGCGCCGATGCCGTGCATCTGCAGATCGAGGCCAGCCGCATCGGTATCCGGCACGCCTTCAGCCACGTGGCCGACCCGGATCACCTGCCGCAGGATCCCGCAGAACTCTTGACACCGGAGCATCTCGATACGCTGGCTGGCCGCGTCTTGAGGGAGCAGGCGGACCCTCGACCGCTGCAGGCACCGACGTCACCGGACACCGTTTACCTCTGCTGCGCGGATGCGGAGGGCATGGCGGTGTCCTTCATCCAGTCCAACTATCGCGGCTTCGGCTCGGGTGTGCTCGTCCCCGGCACCGGCATAGCGCTGCAGAACCGGGGTGAGGGTTTCTCCCTGCAACCGGGACACCCCAATGAGGTGGGACCGGCCAAACGCCCCTTCCACACCATCATTCCGGGCTTTGCCACCCGCGGCGGCGACGCTCTGCTGGCCTTCGGCGTCATGGGCGGGCACATGCAGCACCAGGGGCATCTGCAGATGCTCGAACGCATCGTCCTGCGCGGCCAGAACCCCCAGGCGGCCTCCGACGCACCGCGCTGGCACATCCGCGAAGATGGCCGTGTGGCGCTGGAAACGGGGTTCGATCCGAAGGTCGCCGCCGAACTGGCGCGGCGCGGGCACATGGTGGAGATGGAAGGTGCAGAGCACGTCTTCGGCGGCGCGCAAATCATCCAACGACTGGACAATGGCGCGTGGTGCGCCGGCTCGGATCACCGCAAGGAAGGCCACGCCGCGGCATTCTGACATGCTTTCTGTGGGAAGGCTCCCGAAGCGCAGCGCAGGGGGCCGATTGTCACGCTCGATAGAAGGCAGTCAGCGATCGTTCCCCTGCGCTGCGCTGTTGCGCACCATCCCTGGTGCGCACCCTTCGGGCGCACTGCGTGCGACGCGATTCGCTCCCGGCGAATCGCTTCGGGAAACTTCCCACATCAGATCGCAGGCATCTGACGCCTGCTCACTCCTCCCGCGGTTCGAGCTTCAGCGACGCGGAGTTCATGCAGTAGCGCAGTCCGGTGGGCGGCGGACCATCGGGGAAGACGTGGCCAAGGTGCGCATCACATTGAGCGCAAACGACTTCCGTACGCCGCATGAACAGGGAGTTGTCTTCCTTTTCGCCGACCGCCTCCGCAGACAGGGGCTGCCAGAAGCTCGGCCAGCCGCTGCCGGAATCGTACTTGGTGGAGGAGTCGAACAGGGGCGTGCCGCAGCATACGCAGAGATAGGTTCCCGGCGTCTTGGTGTCCCAGTAACGACCGGTGAACGCACGTTCCGTGCCGCCGCAGCGGGCTACCTGATACTCCTCCGGCGCGAGTTCGGTCTGCCACTCGGTGTCGCTCTTCTCCACCTTACCCATGCTCTGCTCTCCTGCTATGATTCCCGGCTCTTTTCAACTCCGGGGACCCGACATTCTAGCACCGTCGCGCGACGGTCTCGACGCGGCACCCCTATTCGGACCGTTCCATGCGCGAAATCCTGAAGTCCCACAAGCTGGACTCCGTCTGCTACGAGATCCGCGGCCCGATCCTGCGTGAGGCCCGCCGTCTCGAAGAGGAAGGTCACCGCATCCTCAAGCTCAACATCGGCAACCCGGCGCCCTTCGGCTTCGAGGCGCCCGATGAACTCATCCAGGATGTGATCCGTAACCTGCCCCAGGCCCAGGGCTATTGCGACTCCAAGGGCCTGTTCTCGGCCCGCAAGGCGGTGATGCAGTATACCCAGCAGATCGGGGTGAAGGGCGTCGAGATCGAGGACATCTTCATCGGCAACGGCGTCAGCGAACTGATCGGTCTGGCGACCCAGGGGCTGCTCAACAACGGCGACGAGGTTCTGATCCCTGCTCCCGACTATCCCCTGTGGACGGCTGCGGTCACCCTGGCCGGCGGCCGCCCGGTGCACTACCGCTGTGACGAGCAGGCAGACTGGGCCCCGGATCTGGCAGCCATCCGCGCGCAGATCACCCCGCGCACCCGCGCTCTGGTGGTGATCAATCCCAACAACCCGACGGGTGCGGTGTACCCCCGTGCCGTCCTCGAAGAACTGGTGAGCATCGCCAGGGAGCATGACCTCGTGCTGTTCGCAGACGAGATCTACGACAAGATTCTCTACGACGGCGCGGTGCACGTGCCGCTGGCGTCCCTGTCCGAGGACCTGCTGACGCTGACTTTCGGCGGGCTGTCGAAGAACTACCGCGCAGCAGGGTTCCGCACCGGCTGGATGATCGTCTCCGGCGCCAGACTGCGCGCCCGGGACTTTCTCGAAGGTCTGGAAATCCTGGCTTCCATGCGCCTGTGCGCCAACGTTCCCACCCAGTTCGCGGTGCAGACCGCGCTCGGCGGCTATCAGAGCATCCAGGATCTGGTCTGCCCCGGCGGGCGGCTGCATGAGCAGCGGGACCTCGCCTGGTCCATGCTCAACCAGATTCCCGGCGTCAGCTGCGTCAAGCCCCGCGGTGCGCTGTACCTGTTTCCGCGGCTCGATCCCAAGATGTACCCCATCCGGGACGACGAGCAGTTCGTGCTCGATCTGCTGCTGCAGGAGAAGATCCTCATGGTGCAGGGCACCGGCTTCAACTGGCCGGAACCCGACCACTTCAGGATGGTGTTCCTGCCCCGCCCCGACGACATCCGCCAAGCCATCACCCGCCTTGGGAGTTTCCTCGAGCACTATGAGCAGTAGCGGCAGTCGAGCGTAGAAGCGGCATCGCCACGGAGAACGCCGTGTCAGACCTGCATATCGACGACTTCTGCAAGGACATCGCGCTGGTCCTGAATCAGCTCTACCTGATGTTCCCGCGCAAATCCTCCCTGTTCGTCGAGGACATCTCGGGCCCGGACGAGCCGGACGAGTACGGCCTGCACAGCGCCCGTCACATGGCCTGCCTCAGCGCCATGCTGTGGCTGGCCGAAGAGGGCTACATCCGCTTCGAAGACACCATCCGCCAGGAAGCCGTGGACCAGGTGGTACTCGGCGGCCGCATGTTCAGTCTGCTGTCGTCCGTGGCCACCCACGTCAGCGCTTCGGAAAGCGACGACTTCGGCAGCGGCGTACCGCCCGCCATTCGTGAGCAGGTCCGGGGCGGCTTTCGCAACGAAGTACCGGTGTCCGTTCTCAACGCCCAGCGCACCCACATCAATCGCCTGCGCCTGGCCCTGAAGAGTCACTCCAGCGACCGCATCCGCAGCGTAGTCCTCGACATTCTGGAGCGGGCCCGCAGCTGATGCCTGAGCCGATGCTGCGACTGGGACTCATCGTCAATCCCCTGGCTGGTCTCGGTGGTCCGAGTGCCCTGAAGGGAAGCGATGGCGCCGAGATCGTCGCCGAGGCCAGACGTCGCGGCGCTGAGGATCGCGCCGGTGAACGCGCCGGGCGCTGCCTTGCCGCGCTGCACGCGCGCCGGGATCGGATCAGCATCTTCACCTGGGACGGGGCCATGGGCGCCGATGTGGCGCGCGCCGCCGGGTTCGAACCGGTGGTGCTCGGCGCCGCGCGCGCTGCCGTCAGCGATTCTTGGGACACCCGAGCCGCAGTGAAGGCCCTGGCCGAGACCGGTGTCGACCTGCTGCTCTTCGCCGGCGGTGACGGCACCGCCCGGGACGTGTGCAGCGCCCTGCCCGGCCCCTTGCCCGTCCTCGGCATCCCGGCCGGCGTTAAGATGCATTCCGGCGTCTATGCAGTGACGCCGGAAGCTGCCGCCAACGTGGTCTGCCAGCTCCAGGACGGCGCCCTGGTCGGGCTGGTCACCGGCGAGGTCCGTGACATCGACGAGGCTGAGCTGCGCGCTGGCCGGGTCAACAGCCGCTGGTTCGGCGATCTTCTGGTGCCGGCGGAACCACGCTGGGTGCAGCACACCAAGATCGGCGGGCGCGAATCCGAGCCCCTGGTGCTGGAGGAGATCGCCGCCGACATCGCCGAGCGTATGGCAGCCGGCCCGGCCGACGACCTCTGGGTCATCGGACCCGGCAGCACCACCGCCGCCGTCATGGCCCACCTGGGTCTGCCCAACACCCTGCTCGGGGTGGATCTGATTCGACCCGGGGAGCTGCTGGCCGCGGACCTGGATGCCAAAGGGCTGCTCGAAGGCACTGCCGGCAGCCAGCCCTGGATCCTGATCACCTTCATCGGCGGCCAGGGACACCTGCTCGGCCGCGGCAACCAGCAACTGACCCCGGAGTTGCTCCGCCGCGCCGGCCGCGACCGGCTCGTGGTCATCGCCACCCGCACCAAACGGGCGGCCCTGGCGGGCCGTCCGCTCATTGTAGACAGCGGTGATCCCGAACTGGATCAGGAACTGGCGGGATACATCGCCGTCACTACCGGCTATGAGGATCAGGTGCTGTATCCCGTCGGCTAAGCGCCTGCCCCGCTGCGCGACGCCATCGTGGGCGCATCACAGTCTGCGCAGCACCTCGTCGGCGATGGCCAGCGATGCGGTGAGTCCGGGGGATTCGATGCCCAACAGATTCACCAGGCCAGGGATCCCGTGGACGGACGGGCCATCGATGCGGAAATCCGCGAAAGGATCTCCCGGACCCGCCAGTCGGGCCCGAATGCCGCACTGATCCGGCTGCAGGCGACGGGGATCCAGACCTGGGAAATAGCGTTGAATGGACGCGACGAAGGCATCTCTGGCGCTGTCGTCGAAGGCGTAGTCCTCCTCCTCGACCCAGGCAAAGTCCGGGCCGAAACGCGCCCGCCCGGCCAGATCCAGCGTCAGATGGATACCGAGGCCACCCTGCTCGGGAAGCGGATAGATCAGTTGCTTAAACGGCACAGGACCCGAGTAGCTGTAGTAGCGGCCGCGGGCAAAATACTGCCGAGGCGCGGCCTGGGCAGGCAGCCCGGGAATCGAAGCGGCGATCCGGTGAGCCGCCAGACCGGCAGCATTGACCACCACCTCCGCTTCGACGCAGGCAGGCATCTCACCTCCGGTAACCACCTCGAAGCCGCGGCCGTTCGGCGTCACCGCCGTCACGGGCGTGGCCAGCACGATGTGGCCACCCGCCACTTCGATGTCACCGCTGAGCGCGACCATGAAGCCATGGGAGTCGATGATTCCCGTGCCGGGTGAGTGCAGCGCCGCCACCGCCCGCAAGGCCGGTTCCTGCTTGCGCAGCGCTGTCGCCGGCAACCATCGCAGCGCAACGCCATTGCGCGCGGCCTGCTCTTCGAGCCTACTGAGACCCTCGACACCTCGCTGCTCCGCAGCAACGATCAGCTTGCCGAGCAATCGATGCGCGATGCCTCGCTCAGCGCAGTAGGCCAGCAGGGCTTCCCGGCCGGCGACACAGAGTCCTGCCTTGAGACTCCCGTCAGGGTAGTAGATGCCGGCATGAATCACTTCCGAGTTGCGGCTGCTCGCGGCACTCCCGATCCAGGGCATGGCCTCCAGCACGATGGTTTCGCGACCACTGCGCTGCAGGGCCCGGGCACAGGCCAGTCCCACGACGCCAGCTCCGATGACGATAGCGTCGACAGGGTCGGTGGCGACAGGGTCGGTGGCGACAGGGTCGGTGGCGCCGCGGCGGGGGGAGGTCATCGACCGCCGGCCACCCGCAGTTCCTGCCCGCTGTAGAAGACCGCCAGCTCGCGGCGAAAGGCTGCAGCCCTCGGCGGCAGGCCATGCTGCTGACGCCGCGCGCGCTCTTCGATCAGCGCGGCTTCGAAGCGCTCTTTGGAAACACTGCCGCCCTCCAGGTTGTCCAGACTGGGCCGAAACGGAAACCCTGCTGCCTCGGCAAACATCCACTCCAGCGCCTGAGGGCCCACTTCAGCGCGCTCGAATGCAGCCTGGGCACCGGCATCACGGCCGTCGGGCGCATACCAGTAGCCGTAATCGACGAGGCGCCGTCGCCGGGCTCCCGCAGTGCACCAATGGGCTACCTCGTGCAGGGCGCTGGCAAAGTAGTCGGCACGGAAGCAGATCACCGCAGGCTGCAGTCCGCAGGCCGGCTCGTAGAGCGGCTCGTCCGCCCCGCCGCGCAGGCGGACGTGATACCGCGCGGCAAAGAGGTCGTCGAACAGCCGGATCAGGTCGCCGCAGCGATGCTGCTCAGTCATGGTCTTCGGGATCGACCACGGGCCAGCTCGACAGGCGCGCGTGGTACTCCGGGCTGAGCCAGGGGCGCCCCTCGAGCAGATGCGCCAGATACGCTCGCTCCGGGCGGCCGTGAGGGCGGCGACGGGCGGGATTGGCAATGTAGGTCCACGCCACCTCCATACCGTCGTCGGTGATCACCTGCACCACTTCACGGCTGTAGTTGATGGGTGTCTGCTCGAAGGGGTCCATGAGCAGGATCTGCTCCACGTCCACGAGCCGATACAGGACGCCCTCGACCACATCGCCCGGTGCCCAGCCGATGTTGGCGTGCCCGCTGTCCGGGTGTTCGTTTGCCGACTTGTCGAACAGTAGCCGGTAGCCCGGCAGGCGCCCGCCCAAGATGCGGTCGAAGCGCAGCCCGCGCTGCCGCACCCGGGCCGGATTCATGTTGCTGCCGAAGGCGAAGTAGTGGATCACCGGATCGCGGCTTCGAGGATCACCCACGCGAACGTCCCTCGCCTTTGCGGAACAGGAAGCGGAACTCGCCGTCGCCCTCGTCCCTGGACTCGATGGGATGGCCGAGGAAGCGGCTGTACTGATCGAAGTCCCGCACCGAAGCGGGGTCGGTGGCGATGACGTACAACCGACGGCCCACCGCCAGGGTCCGCATGCGATTGCGAAGCAGCAGCAGCGGCTCCGGACAGCGCAGCCCGCGGGTGTCGAGCTCTTCGTCGGCAGCGTCGCGCAGGGTCGAATGGGAAGTATCGGTCATCGGAACTCCGAGGCAGGCGGCCAGATTCTCACCATCACCCCTGCAACATTCAAGCGCAGGTACAGCCTCAGCCGGGAAGCCGACGCCGTCTTAGTCCCACGCATCTCCACTTGACAACGCCACGGTTGGGGTCGTCAATGGAGCCTTGGAGGTCTGCGCTCGCGACCGTCAATCGCGCCAAACCAGCCGCGCGAGAACGTAGACCGCAACGACGGGTTGGAGTCCTGAAGGTTCTCCCGGAGTGCCCGATGATGCGCCACCGATTGCAGTTTCTCGTCACCATCGCCGTCCTGCACGCGCCGTTCGCAGCCTGGGCTGAGCCCAGCGCAAGCATTGAACTCGACGAACTCCCAGGGGCCGGCCCCCACGCACCGGTAGCCGGCCCGGAAGCGCCGCCAGCGCCCGCAGCCGACGCCCCGGACCCGCAGGCCCTCGATCTGTTCGGCCTTCGCAGCAACCGGGACGGCCTCGAAAGCCGTGACGGGATCAGCGCCCTGTTCGCCCTGGGCCGGATCAAGCAGGAAACGAGCGAGTACACGGAAGCGCTCGGAGTCTGGCAACAGGCCCTCGATCAGGTCCGTGAGCGCCATGGCCGCTGGGACCCCCGCAATGTCACTGCGCTGGCCGGGATTGCAGCGGCCCATCGAGGCCTCGATCAGTACCAGGATGCGATCGAATACTACGGCCAGGCCATCTATATCAATCGCATGAACGAGGGCCTGCACCATCCCAGCCAGTTGAGCTATCTGAATCAGATTGCCGAGATGCAGGCCCTGCTCGGTGAGTGGCAGGAGGCGGTGCAGCTGCAGGAGTACGCCTACTACGTACGCCAGCGCCAGCACGGGGATGACAGCCCCGAGATCCTCCCCGCCCTGTTCCGCATGGCCGATTGGTATCAGCGCACGGGAGCACTGCTCAGTGCCCGCACCCTCTATGAGCGCGCTGTCAACATCATCGAGCGGCACTACGGGGAAGACGACATCAGGCTGGTCGACCCCCTGCAGAAACTGGCCATGACCTACCGCCTCGAACGCTACCCGGTCGCCATGAGCACCCGCAGCGAAGAACCGAGCTTCCGCATTACGGCCGGCGGCCCGCCCCCGGATCGGGACTTTCACACTGCCCAGCGCCAGACACTCAATCCCTACAGCGTCGGTGAGCGGGCGCTGGTCCGCAGTGTCAGGATTCAGCTCGAACACCCCGATGCCTCGGCCAGGGAGCGCGCCGAAGCCCTCATCGGACTCGCGGACTGGTATCTGTTGTTCGACAAGTGGAACCAGGCCATGACCACCTACGGCCAGGTCCACGACCTGCTGCGGGAAGCGGGCTGGGACGATGATCAAGTCGCGGAAGCCTTTGCCGATCCGGTGGCCCTGGAGTTTCCCATTCCTGCAGCCCCCAGCCCGGCGCGGTGGACTGAAGGGATACGCACCCGGGAGGGCTACATCGACCTGGTGTACGACGTCACCGATCGCGGCCGACTGCGCAACCTCGACATCACCGACGCGAATCCCGAAGGTCTGCTGGACTTCCGACTCCGGCGCTCGGTGCGTGCAGCACGCTTCCGGCCCCGCTTCGTCGATGGCGCCCCCGCTGCGACAGCAGGGGTCACCTACCGGCATCGCTACGTCTACTACACCCAGCCGCAGGCACCCGCCGCCGAAGAAGCCGACGAGTTGGAAGCCAGTGGCCGGATGCAGGAAACGGCGAACCGCGACAGCGGCTGAAGGCAGCGCTGGCCTGGACGTGACCCCGCATCAATGGCGCCGGCGGGGCCCACTGCAGGGAACCCGGGCCCCATGCCGCGGGTCCAAGAGCCTACGAGGCTCATTCAGGGGCGATTCATGGCCATCTGCCAACCTCGGAGGGCATCAGAGGAGAGAGCCTATGCTCATCATCAAGCCACCGTTTGCTGCCGCTGCCCTGCTGGTCGGCGCCATGACGCTGGCTGGATGCCAGAGTCCTTCGAGTCCGTCGAGCCCGAGCACGCCATCGCCGCCGACGCCGCCATCATCTTCCGGAGCGCCATCCCCCAGCTCGCCGAGTTCTTCGGCGCCCTCGCAGCCCTCGCCCCCTTCAAGCCAGGCTCCGTCGGGCCCGTCATCATCGAGCCCGGGCTCGTCGCCGCCCCAGCAGGCAGGCGGACCCACGCCGCCCGGCAGCCAGACCCCCGGCAGTCAAGCGCCCGATTCCGGCGGCGCATCAGGCAGCGAGACCACCGCGTCCACCGGTGATTCCGCAACCGGCGCTGGGGCCGCTGGCACTGCAGGCACCTCCGCCAGCGGCGGCGGCGTCGATGCCGACGGTGTCCTCGCCGAAGCCGTGGAAGTGTTCCGGCGCTCCGCCGCGCGCAGTCGCAGTACCGATGCCCCCGCCGACTCCGGCATGGATGGCGGCGCCGACGGCGCCATGGGTGGAATGCCCGGCGGCGGTGGTGGACAGAGCGGTGCCGGCGGTGACGTGGATATCGACGATCTCACCGGCGGCGACCTCGATGACCTGATTGCCGGCGGTGGCCGCATGCCGGGACAAGCTGCAGGCGACGAAGGCTCCGGCAGCGAAGCAGGTTCCGGCGGCGAAGCGGGTTCCGGCAGCGCCAACAGCGGCGATGGCACTGAAGCCGGCCCCTGGCACCAACCCGGCGCAGCGGGAGCCGGTCGTGATCCGACTTCCGAAGAGGTTTACGGTGATGCCACCGGCAGCGGTTCGGCAGGTTCCGGCAGCCGGACTGCGAGTGCGGCTGAGCGGCATGCCGAACTCGAACGGGTGCTCGCCGAGGCCATGGGTGATTTCGACGGCCGCATCCTCGACGAACGGGCGGTGATCATCGCCCAGCGCGGCAACAATCCGGGTGGTGTCGACGGGCCGGGCAGCTCCCAGGCTGAAGGCGATGGTGAAGGCCAGGGTACTGGCCGGGCCGGCACCGGCACGGGACGCGATCAGGCCGGACGCCGCCCTGCTCCCGCACCGCCCCCGCCGGGAAGCCCCCAGACCGGCACCGCCAGCAGCGGCGGCAGCGTCGGCGGCGGCGCAGCCCCGACCCAGACGGCCCATGCGGACATACCCATCCCCGATGATGTCGGTGATGGCGCCAATGACGACGTCGTGGCGCGGCAGTTGCGTGAAGCCGCCATGAACGAAACCGATCCGGAGCTGCGTGAGAAGCTCTGGGACGAGTACCGACGCTATGTCTCCGGCCGCCGCTGAAGCGACGGTGCCTGTGAGAAGTTGCCAGGAGCCATGAAGATGAACGTCAATCCGCTCGCAAGGTCTACCGCAGGCGCGAGGTGCTCCCGCCTGATGGGTCTGGCGCTCGTGGCCGTTCTGCTCGCCGGTTGCGTCACCCAGACCGTGAAACGGGTGGATACGACCCCGGCACGACAGGCCACCGAAGCCATTCCGGAGGCCATGCTGCTCGACGTCGGCATTCAACTCTTCGACCCCAACGTTCCCGAGGAATGGCGGGACCGGGAGCGGGACGGCATCCTGCCGGAAGTGCGCCGCGCCGAGGCACGCTTCATGCCCTTCATCCTCAAGGACACGCTCGAGAGCACGGGCAACTGGGGTGCGGTACGCGTGATCCCGCGGGAAACCCTGGCCGTTGATGTGACCGTGCATGGCAAGGTCCTCGAGTCCAATGGCGAGACGCTGCGGCTGGAGGTGGACGTCACCGATGCCAGCGGCCGGCGCTGGTTCAAGCGTGAGTACGGCTATCAGGCCAGCCGCTATGCCTACGACGAGGCCGCCCCCGCCGGACTCGACCCCTTCCAGATGGTGTACAACGAGATCGCCAACGACATGCTCGCCTACCGGGAGCGGATGAGCGCCACCGAGATCGCCCAGGTCCGGGAGATCGGCCGCATGCGCTTCGCCCGCGAGTTCGCGCCGGAGGCCTTCGACGGCTATCTGGCGGAGAACCGCCGCGGACACTACGAACTGCTGCGCCTGCCGGCCGAGAACGACCCCATGATGACGCGCATCGCCCGGGTTCGGGAGCGGGAGCATCTGTTCATCGACACCCTCGATGCCCACTATGCTCATTTCAACGAGCAGATGGACACGCCCTACACCGAGTACCGCCGCCACACCTACCGCGAAGCCGTGGCCCTGCGGGAAATGCGCGAGTCCGCCCGCAATCGCACCATCATGGGCGCACTGGCCGTGGCCGGCGGCATCTACGCCGCCACCCAGAGCGACAGCTCCTACGGCCGGGCTGCGGGCCACTTGGGCATCCTCGGTGGCGCCTACATGATCCGCGACGGACTCGGTCGCAGACAGGAGGCGGAACTGCACGCGCTGACCCTCAATGAGCTGGCCAACTCACTGGAGCAGGAGATCACTCCCAGCGTCATCGAACTCGACGACCGGACGATCACGCTCACCGGCACCGTGGATGGTCAGTACGAGCAATGGCGGGAAATCCTCCATGAACTGTATCAGTCCGATGTCGGGTTGCCGGTGCTCAGCGACGGCTGACAGCGCCGAACCCATTCCAGGGCGCAAGAGCTGCGCCATCGTTGTAAGCTGCCAGCCCTGATCCGCCGCGTCTGGCGGCGCTGCCGCCGAACTGTGCCATGAACGATCGCAAGACCCCGATTGCCGACGACGATTTCGACAGCATCGCGCCTGCCGAGGTCGCGCTCACCTGGGACGCTCCGAGCACCGCGGAGACCTCCGGGCGACCGCGCCGCCGTGGCCTGTTCGTCGGCCTTGCCGTGGGTCTGCTGATCATGGCCGGGCTCGTCCTGCTGCTGCCGGGCATGCTGCGACCGGACCTTGAAAGCATCGCCACCGGGCCCGCCACCCCGGCGCCATCCGTGATCCGTGAACGCGAAGGTCGTGACGGCAGAGCCCCCGCCTCCTCCGGCGAACAGGCCGATCCGGTGGCGCCCTACCAGCAGAGTCTCTTCGAGCGGGAACGACGGGCTGTCGAGGACCTGATTTCGCGCCTGCTCGACCTCCAGGACGAACTCGAAGGCAAGGCCGTCGAGCGCTGGGGTGCCGAGGAACTCGCTGCGGCCCGCAGCCTTGCCACCGAGGGCGACGAAGCCTTCCTGGCGGAATCCTTCGATACGGCACGCACTCGCTATCAGATGGCCATTGGCGCCCTCGAGGACCTGCTCGGCAAGGCGGCAGCCGCCTTCGACGCAGCCATCAAACGTGGTCAGGCCGCACTCGAAGCCGGCCAGTCCGGCGACGCCAAGGAGGCCTTCGAACTGGCGGCGGCCATCCGTCCTGGAGCGACCGCTGCCCGCCGTGGCCTGCAGAGGGCAGCCGTGCTCGACGACGTCTTGACGGCCATCCGGGACGCCGACCGGCTGCTGGCGAGAGGCGAACTCGAGGCGGCCAAGGAGCGGCTCGAAGCAGCCCTTGCCCTCGACAGCGAGACCGAGGCCGCCAAAACTGCGCTGGCGGACGTCCGCCGCCGCATCGCGGATCGGGACTTCAATGCTGCCCTGTCCCGTGGTTACGCGGCCCTGGCCGATGGCCGTCTCGACCGCGCCCGGGCTGCCTTTCAGGAGGCGCGGCGCCTGCGGCCCGGCGCGGCAGAGGTGGAGGAAGGCCTGCTGCTGGTGGAGCAGGACAGCACCGACCGCCGCATTGCCGACCTGCGGCAGGAAGCCGAGGCACTGCTGGAAGCCGAACAGTGGGCCAAAGCCGCAGAGCGTTATGCCGACGCCCTGGAACTCGATGCCACCCTGAGCTTTGCCCGCCAGGGCCGCAGTCAGGCGCTGACCCTGGCTGATCTCGAAGAGCGCATGCAGGAGACCCTTGCCGCGCCCGACCGCCTGAGCGAGGACGTGATCCTCGACGAGGCCCGCAAGCTGCTGGGCGAAGCCCGCGCCATCGACCAGCCGCGCCCGCAGTTTGCTGCCCAGATCGAAGAGCTCAGCGAACTGCTGGCGGTGGCCGCCCAGCCTGTGGCTGTGGTGTTGAAGTCCGACGGCGCCACCGAGGTCACGATCCTGAGGGTGGCCCGGCTGGGATCCTTCGAGCAGCGCAACATCGATCTGCGCCCGGGGCTCTACACCGCGGTGGGTACCCGCCCGGGCTTTCGTGACATCCGGCTCGAATTCCGGGTCGCCCCGAACCCCTCGGCCAACGAGGTGATGATCCGCACCGAGGAGCGCATTTGACTTGAACGATCTCCCACGGCGACCCGAGGACGACCACGGCGAGATCATCGAGCCGGTGGAGTTCCGCCCTGCGAGCCCCGACGAATGGCGCCCGCCATCGCGGTTGCGTCCGGCCATGTTCGTCACCATCGCCCTGCTCGCAGGGCTCGTCCTGGTAGCCTACTTCCTGGTCACGGCCCGGCCGGTGCTGCTCACGTTCAGCCCCGAGGCCGAAAGCGTCAGCATTCGCGGCGGCCTCACTCTGCCCGTGGGCGAGCGCATCCTCATGCGGCCTGGCAGCTATCGGGTCGTGGCTGAACGCGAGGGCTATCACCCCCTCGACGAGAGCCTGGAACTGATCCGCGGCGAGGACACCCTCTTTGCGTTCGAGTTCCGTCCCCTCCCCGGCCTGCTGGACGTGACTTCCGAGCCGGTGGCCGGCGCCCGGGTTCTGGTGGACGGAGCCGACGCCGGCGTCACCCCGCTGGAAGAGCTGGAACTGGAACCCGGCAGCTACGACATCGTCATTCAAGCCGATCGCTATCTGCCGAAACAGCAGACCGTCGAGATCGAAGGCCGCAGTCAGCGCCAGCGTCTCGACGCAACCCTGTCCCCGGCCTGGGCCAACATCCGCCTCAAGACCGAGCCTGAAGGGGCCGAGATCAGCCTTGCCGACGGCACCGTCATCGGCACCACGCCGGCGGAGTTCGAACTGCTTCAGGGCGCTCATGTGCTGACCGCCAAGCTCGATGGCTACAAGGCCTGGCAGCAGGAACTCGAAGTGGTCGCCGGCCAGGATCAGCAACTCGATCCGGTCCGGCTCGAACGTGCTGACGGCCTGCTCATGATCAGCTCGAGACCCGCAGGCGCCACCGTGACGGTGGACGGCAACTTCCAGGGCCGCACGCCGCTGGAGGTCCAGCTCGCACCCGGCCGCTCCTACCAAGTGGACCTGTTCCGTCCCGGCTACACGCGGGTCCGCCGGGACGTGCGCATCGTGTCCGGCGCCGAGCAGCGACTGGCGGTGGATCTACCGGCAGAACTCGGCGATATCCGCATCGACGTGCAGCCGGCGGATGCCATGGTGCTCGTGGACGGCCGCGAGCAGGGGCGGGCCGACCAGACCCTGTCGCTGCCTGCCGTGGCCCACGCCATCGAGATCCGCAAGGAAGGCTACGTGGCCTACCGCACCAGCGTCACGCCACGGCCTGGATTCCCCCAGGAGATCAGCCTGCGCCTGCAGACCGTCGAGGAAGCGCGGCGGGCTTCCATCCGTCCTGTTATCCAGACTGCCGCCGACCAGGAAATGCGGCTGCTGCGCCCCGGGCCCTTCACCATGGGGGCTTCCCGCAGGGAACCTGGACGCCGGGCCAACGAGGTGCTGCGGGAGGTCACCCTCACCCGGCCGTTCTACCTCTCCACCACCGAAGTCACCAACGCGGCCTTCCGCAAGTTTGCCGCGGGCCATGACTCGGGCAGCTGGGAGGGCCACAGCCTCAACGGTGACAGGCAGCCCGTGGTGAACATCAGCTGGCAGGAAGCTGCCCGCTTCTGCAACTGGCTCTCTGAAAGAGACGGCCTGCCTCCCGCCTACGTCATCCGCAACAATCGGGTGGTTGGATTCGATCCGGAGTCCACCGGCTATCGACTGCCGACGGAAGCCGAATGGGAATGGGCCGCACGGGTCAAGGACGACGGCAGCCAGCTCCGCTTCCCCTGGGGCGAATCCATGCCACCGCCCGAACGCTTCGGCAATTACGCCGACCGCACCATCGCCAACCTGCTCGGCCGGACCATCATGGGCTACACCGACGGGGCCATGGTCTCCGCCACGGTGGCGAACTACGGTGCCAATCATCACGGCATCTACGACCTCGGCAGCAACGTGGCGGAGTGGGTCAATGACTTCTATGCCGGCTCCAGCGAGGATCTGCCGTCGGACGTGGTCGACCCGCTCGGACCGGATGGAGGTGAGTATCACGTCATTCGCGGTGCCAGCTGGATGCACGGCACCATCACCGAGCTTAGACTGACCTTCCGCGATTTCGGCCGCGACGGCCGCAACGATGTCGGATTCCGCATCGCCCGCTATCTGGAGTAACCGTGGCCACGTACGTCATCGAACTCAACGACGCCGGTGTGCGCCTGGCTACTGCCGAGCGCTGCCTCGCAGACAGTCCAGGCTATGCTCTGCTGCAGGGCGATCGGCTGCTGCTCGGCGAACGCGCCCGCAGCGAGGCACGCCTGCACCCGCGCCACATCCAGAGTCAGTTCTGGTCGCGACTGTCCACCGACGCCCTGCCCCAGCCGGGTCCCCGGGCGCGGACGGTGGCCGATTTGGCCTATGCCCATCTGCTCGACCTCTTCTCCGACACCGACGCGGCCGACGCCGACGTGGTGTTCGCAGTTCCCGGCCAGTTCGACCGCAATCAGCTCGCCCTGCTCCTGGGTATTGCCCGGGAATGCCCCTTCCGCGCGGTGGGTCTGGTGGACATGGGCGTGGCCGCCGTCGCTGCTTCCGGTGCCGGCCGCGGCACGGCGCTGCATGTGGACGGGCAGCTTCACCGGACCGTGATCACCCGCATCAACGTGGATGACGAGCTGGTTCGGGACCGGGTCGACGACACGGCCGCCACCGGCCTCATCGGTCTGCAGGACGCCATGGTGGGACTCATTGCCGATGCCTTCATCCGCGAAACCCGCTTCGACCCGCTGCACGAGGCCGGCACAGAACAGCGCCTCTACGATTCGCTGGGCACCTGGCTCGAGCAGCTGGCCCTGGCCGGGGAAGCCCTGCTGGAGCTGGATACGGGCCGCAACAGCTATCGGGTGAGCATGCATCAGGATCGGCTGGTGGAACGGCTGCGGCCCCGCTACGAGCAGTTGGCCGAGCGCCTGCGGACCCATGCGGGGAACGGCGCCGAAATCCATTTGAGCGCCCGGCTCGCCGAGCTGCCAGGCCTGCAGGCCAGCCTGGAAGCGCGCCTCGGGGACTGCGAGGTCATCCGGGCAGCCGACGATGCGGTGCAGCAGGGCACCTTCGCCCACCTCGACCGCATCCGGCGCGACGGCGAACGTCTCGCCTTCGTCACGCGGCTGCCGAATGTCCTGCCGGCAGGCCAGGAGACGAAGGTTGAAGCGCCCGCGAAGGCTGAGGGGCCTGCGGCGGCACCCGAACCGCGTGCCCCGGAACCGGAACCCCCGGCACCGCTGCGCCCGACCCATGTGCTCCTGGGCCACGAAGCCTGGCCCCTCGGGCCGGAGCCCCTGACCATCGGTGGATCCGATGGCTGCCTGCCAGCGGAGCTGCCCCAGCGGGTGTGCACCATCAGGCTGCAGGATGGCGGCATCCGCATCGACCCCGAGTACGGCGCCAGCATCACCCACCAGGGTGAAGAAGCCGAGCGGACGCTCTATCTCGCCGTGGGCGAGGAGATCCTGCTCGACAAGCGCATTGCCCTGACGCCCATCGTCGTCCGCAGCGAGATCTGACACGGCTTTCCTGCGGCCGAATTGATACCCGTTGGGTAAGGGATTCGGAAGTGGTAGATTCCACCCAGGCGGTCGTTGTCACGGCGTGCCGAAAGAGGATCCAGCATGCGGTATCGGGTTCCGTCGAAAGCGCCCAGGACCAGCCGGCGCCGGCCTTCCGGCCCCTTGTTCCTGGTGCCCACCCTGCTCGCCCTGCTCCTCGCGGGCTGCGGCACCACTACGGTTCAGGTGACCGGCGGCGACTTTCCGAAACCCATCGTTCCGAGCATGCCCCTGACCCTTGGCGTGCACTTCAGCGAACAGTTCAGAAGCTACCGTCTGCAAGAATCCGTACCCCAGCGCGGCGACTGGTCCATCGACATCGGCAATGCCCAGGTCAGCATGCTGCGCGCCGTGCTGCCGGCCATGTTCGATCAGGTGGTGGAAGTCGACAGTCTGGAACCGGAGACGCTGCCCCAGGGCCTCAACGCCATCCTCGTTCCCAGCGTTCAGGAGATGCAGTTCGCCATTCCCTTTCAGACCCGCAGCAACTTCTTCGAGGTCTGGATCCGCTACGAAATGAGCCTCATCGATCAGCGCGGTGACGTCATCGCCCGCTGGCCGGTCACCGCCTACGGCAAGACTCGCAGCCTGATGCTCGAGACTGCCGAAGCCGCCATGCGGGATGCCGCCATCAACGCCCTGCGGGATGCGGGTGCGTTTCTGGCCATCGGATTTCCCAACCAACAGGAACTCAGGCCCTGGCTCGAGCGCGAACTCGCCGCTCTCGATTTCACACCCTGAGGGGAGATTGGACATGATCAGGACATTGCTTGCGACCCTGCCCTTGACCCTGCTGCTCGCTGGCTGCGTCAGCGCCACCGTGGAAGAAGTTCGTTCCGGTGCCACCGGCATGCGCGACACTGACCAGGTGGTGGTACTTGGCCGCCGCCACAACAACGGCTATGAAACGGAACCGGACTTCGTCTCCTGCGTCGGCAACAGCCTTGGCAGCGGCCGCGACGGCATCGCAGTGCTTCCCGAACGGCAGTTCGTGGACACGCTGTTTCCCTTCTTCGAGCCCCGTACGGCACCCCTGGAAATCCGCGATCTACCCTCGCTCATGGCCAACGAAATGGTCGCCACACGACTGCAGGAGCAGGGTGTGCGCTATCTCGTCTGGCTCGATGGATCAACCAGCACCAACGACACTTCAGGTTCCATGACCTGCGCTGTCTCGCCCGCCGGCGGCGGCTGCTTCGGCTTCGTCACCTGGGACCGGGAATCCACCTACGAAGCATCGATCTGGGATCTGGAAACCATGACCAGCGTCGGCAAGATCTCCACCGACGCATCCGGCACCTCCTACATGCCAGCCGTGATCCTGCCGGTGCCGCTGATCGCCCGCGTACAGTCTTCCGCCTGTGGCGGCATGGCCACCCAGCTCAAGGCCTTCCTGCACTCCAAGGGCTGACGCCAGCGCCGGGCGAGTCAGCCTGGGTTAAGGCTGCTCGGGTCACGGTTACCGTATTCTTCCAGAGCTTGGATGACGTCCATGCGAGCGCTCGTTCTGTTGCTGATCCTTGCCCTGTCCGCCCTCGGCCTGCGCGCCGACGAGGCCAGTGAGGAAGTCACGACCGACGATCAGGCTCAGAGCCGTGCAGCGGAGGCGCCTCCGCCGGTGGCTCCGGTCGAGACGCGCGGTGGCGACGACAGCTTCCTGCCCACCGACCGGCTCCGCCACGACCAGGAAGTGGACTATCCGACAGACATCTGAATCCGCGGAAGGCCGGTTCCTTTGACCGCCGCCACGCCTCTTGGGCGTCGCAGATGGACACAGCCGCAGCCTCTCTCACTGCCAACTTCACAGCCATCCGGGCAGCAAGGAATGTCATGAAGCAGAACTTTCCCACCGAATTCGTTTTTCAGGTGACGTCCTTGATCCTGATCGTGATCGTGATCCAGATCCTCTACTCCGGCCACATCCGCCCCACCGCCTTCGAGATCCTCGAAGCCCAGGAAATCCGCATGGGCCAGGACCCCTACTACGTTCCGGAGCGCTCGGTTTACGTGCTGGTGCGCGACTTCGAGCAGCAGGTGTGCTTCATCCTGATGTTCTGGGCCTTCGGCATCATGGGTTACAAGGCCATGCGGGCCATCCGCGAGCGGTCCCTGCACGAGCAGGATCTGGTGAACGTACCCGAAGGCATGCGCATCCTGCCCGAGGACACCCGTGACTACGCGCGCAATGTCCAGGCGCTGCCGGCGGACCAGCGCAAGATGCTGCTGCCCAGGGCGCTGCTGGCCGCCCTCGAACGCTTCGGCTCCACCCGCAACGTGCAGGACGTGTCCGCAGCCAGTCGCGACCTCTGCCACGGGGAAGCCGACCTGCTCGAATCCGAGCTCTCAATGATCCGCTACATTGCCTGGGCCATTCCTTCCGTGGGCTTCATCGGCACGGTCCGCGGTATCGGCGAAGCCCTCGGTCAGGCCCATCGGGCCGTGGAGGGTGACATCACCGGGGTGACCACGTCGTTGGGGGTGGCCTTCAACTCCACTTTCATTGCCCTTTTGATCAGCATCGTGGTGATGTTTCTGGTTCACCAGCTGCAGCAGTTGCAGGAGCGGCTGGTGTTCGACACGGAGACCTACGTCGACCACAACCTGATCCGCCACATGAAGTCGGACTGATCCCGCCAGGATTCATCTGAGGCCCGCTCATGGCCCGTCGCAAACGCCAATTCAACGTCTTCAGCCTGTCCTTCCTCGACATCATGAGCTGTGGTTTCGGCGCGGTGATCCTGTTTTTCATGATCATCAGCGCGCAGATCGCCGTTGAAACCGACGAGACGGTGCGTGAGGACAGTGCCGAGATCGAACGTCTCGAGGCCCGGGTCTCCGCCAGCGGCAGGCAACTGAACCGCCTGCGCGAAGCCCTCGCCGGCGCCATCGAGAATCGCGCCAGTACCCGTGCCGAGGCAGAAGAGCTGTCGGCGGCGGTGCGGGAAGCCGAGGCCCGCATGTCAGAACGGCAGCGCACCGAGATCGAAAGGCGCGAGGAGCTGCGCCGTCTGCAGGAGGAGCTGCGCCAGCTGCAGGCGGAAACCCAGCAGCTCGCCGAGGAGGCGATGACCCGCGAGGAAGCCGGACGCCAGATCCGCGCCCTGACCGGCGATGGCGACCGTGCCTATCTCACCGGCATGCGCATGGGCGGTGACCGCATCCTGATCCTGGTGGACGTGTCCACCAGCATGCTCGACGAGACGCTGGTGAACGTGATCCGACGCCGCAACATGCCCTTCGAGCGCAAGGTGTCCTCGGACAAGTGGCAGCGGGTCCTGGCCACCATCGACTGGCTCACGGCGCAAATCCCACCCACCAGCCAGTTTCAGGTGTATCTCTTCAACGATCAGGCCCGACCTCTCATCGAGGGCACGGAAGGCACCTGGCTCTCCGCCTCCGAGCAGGTGGGTCGACTGGACGAGGCCGTCGAGAAGACCCGAACGCTCGATCCCGGCGGTGGCAGCAGCCTGCACGCGGCCTTTGGCGTTATCCGCAACCTTGCGCCCCGGGCGGACAACGTCTACCTGATCACCGACAGCCTGCCTACGGTGGGCGACAGTCCGCCCACGCGGAGCGTGATCTCCGGTCGCGAGCGTGTGCGTCTGTTCGAACTGGCCGTCCGTACGCTGCCCACCAACGTGCCGCTCAATATCATTCTGTTTCCGCTGGAAGGCGATCCCCGCGCCGCACCGGCCTACTGGGACCTGACGCTGCGTACCGGAGGAACCTTCCTGAGCCCGACGAAGGATTGGCCATGAGACGGCGCCGCCGCGATACGGACACCTTGAGCCTGTCCTTCCTGGACGCCATTTCCTGCGGTTTTGGCGCCATCATCCTGCTGCTGGTGATCGTCAAGATCTATGAACCGCAGCTGCGGGCCGAAGTGGTGGACGACACGGAAGCCCGCCTCGCCTTCCTGCAGCAGCGCCTGGCTGACATTCAGGACGACACCCGGACGACCTCTGAGCGCATGAGTTCCACCGAGGCGGAACTGGTCCGGGAGCGTGACCGGCTCGAACGTCTGCGCCGGGAACTTGCCCGCATCGAGAGCGCCACCGACGAGACCCGCACCGACGCCCAGGTGATGGCCGAACTCGAGTCGCGGCTGCAACGGGCCAAGCAACAGCTCACGGAGGAGATGCAGCGCCTGCTGGCGGATTTCCGACCCGCTCACATGGATCAGCAGGTGGGCGGCATTCCCATCGACGCCGAGTGGGTGGTGTTCGTGATCGACACCTCACCGAGCATGACCAACTACACCTGGCCGCGCATGATGCAGACCATGGAAGAGATCCTGGACGTCTACCCACAGGTGAAGGGCATGCAGGTGATGAACGACATGGGGACGCATCTGTTCCGGGGCCGGCAGGGCGAGTGGATCGATGACACGCCGGCGTTCCGACGTTCCGTCCTGCAGCGTCTGCAGAGCTGGCGACCCTTCTCCAATTCGAGCCCCGTGGAAGGTCTGATGGAAGCAGTCCGGCTCTACGGCCGCAACAACGACAACGTCAGCATCTACTATCTCGGCGACGAGATGCACGGCCACGATCTGCACGGTGCCGCCGAACGGGTGCGGATATCGAACCAGCATCCGGACGGCGGCACCTGGGCCCGCATTCACTCGGTAGGCTTTCCGGTGATCTTCGACTACACCGGGGCAGTCCAGGAAACCGGGCTGCGCTTCGCCGTGCTCATGCGCATCATCTGCGAACAGAACAACGGCACCTTCGTCGCCCTTCACAGCGGCCGCGACCGGCGCCGCTAGCCGGATCAAACCCTGTGCTGCGCTGCGGGTGCCTTCCCACAATTGCGATACGCCAGCTGCCGGCAATTCACTGACCGCGAGCGAGCCGCTCCTGTGGGAAGTTTCCCGCAGCGCAGCGCAGGGGAACGATGGCGTGGCCTTCGAGCGAGGTTGTTCAGATCGGCCCCCTGCGCTGCGCTCCGGGAGCCTTCCCACAAAGGCGGTTTCAGGACACCGCGAGATCGTCGAAGCGGCCCTCGTCGAGAAGGACCAGCGTGCAGGCCAGCTGCACCGGAACGCCTTTGGTCCGCAGGGCTGCCACCACATCCGGGTCGTCAGCACCCGGGTTGAGAATCACGCGCCGCGGTGCCAGGGCGGCGATCCCCGATACCAACGGCAGCATGCGGTCGCGGCCCAGATAGACTGTGATGGTCTGCGGCACGGGCGACAATGCTTCGAAGGGCACTGTCGGCACCCCCTCCACTTCATCGAAGGCGGGGTTCACGGGAATGACGCCGTGCCCATGGGCACGCAGCTTGCGCTGGGCGCGATTGGCAAAGCGGTCGGGCTTGGGGCTTGCGCCCAGAATCACGACATCCATGGTTCGCTTCCATCAGGGGCAGGCGACCGCGCCTTGGCAATACGCGGTCGCCTGCAGAGACTGAACCGCCGAGGGCGGACTTGCTCACATGGCGTCGACGAGATTTCTCAGCTTCTCGCACTGCCGGATGCGCTCCTCCCGGCTGTCGCCGAACAAAGAGACGTTGAGCGCATTGACGCCCGCTTCCTTCAGGGCATGCAGCCGTTCGGTGACGAAGCCCTCGTCACCGATCAGCGAGGCCTTGGCCAGATACTCGTCCGGAATGGCGGCTTCGGCTTCGTCCTTGCGTCCGGCCAGGAACAGTTCCTGAATCACTTCCGCTTCCTTCTCGTAGCCGTTCTTGCGGAAGATCTGGTTGTAGAAGTTCTTCTCCTTTGCCCCCATGCCGCCCACATAGAGCGCTATCTGCGGGCGCGCCCGATTGCGCAGAGGCTCCATGCCTTTGCCAATGGCCACCCCGCCGCCGGCGAATACCTCCAGCGGTGCCCGGTTCGGGTCCCGCTTCGCCTTGCCCTCGGCCAGCGCCTTGCCCCAGATATCGTCGGCACCCTCGGCCATGAAGAACGCCGGCAGCCAGGCATCGGCGATTTCTGCGGTCATGGCCACACTCTGGGGACCCAAGGCCGCAACGCAGATCGGAATGTCGTCACGGACCGGGTGATTGATCAGCTTCAGGGGTTTGCCAAGTCCCGTGCCTTTGTTCTTCGACAGCGGAATCTCATAGTGCTCACCGGAGTACTCCACCTTCTCCCGGCGCCACACCATGCGGCAGATCTCGATGGCCTCGCGGATATGAGCCACCGGAGCCTTGTAGGGAATGCCGTGAAAACCTTCCATGACCTGGGGTCCGGACGCACCGATCCCCAGCATGCAGCGGCCGTCGGAAAGGTAGTCAATGCCCGCCGCGGTCATGGCCAGCAGGGTCGGGGTACGGGTGTAGACCGGCATGATGCCGGAGGCAATGGTGACCCGCTCGGTGCGGGCCGCCAGATAGCCCATGGCGCTCGGCGCGTCGAAGGAGTAAGCCTCCGGTACCCAGACCACATCCAGGCCCGCCTTCTCCAGGGCGACGACTTCTTCCGCCGCTTCACGGAAACCGCCGGCGTAACTCAGCAGGGTGCTGATGCGCATCAATCACTACTCCTTAAGATGGTTTGTCAGAAGGTTGGTCGTTTGAGCTGGCGGCAAGATGGGCCTGCAGGCGCAGAATCTGATCCGTGAAGATCCAGTCCACATCGCGCGTGGCCTCGCGCCTGAGCGCGCCGCCGAACTCCACGAAACCGGTGCCGATCTTCTTCCCTTCCTGCCGCAGCTCCCGCAGCCGTTTGGGACCCAGAAACACGAACGATCCGGAGATTCCGCCGTGTCCGAGGCGGCGATTGGCGGCGATGATCTCACCCGGATTCAACCAGGCCACGTCCACATAGGCCGAGGGCGGAATGAGCCTGAAACCCTCCAGGTGATCAGGGACCAGGGACAGCAGATGAAAGTCGCCCCCGGGCGTGAGATCTGCCAGCGCGCGACTCACGACCTCGGGGACCTCGGATCTCTCCCGCCAGGATTCCTTGACCTCGATCATCAGGTGCATGCGGCCACCGTAGCGCTCCACCACCTCGGACAGATGGGGGACGGCCGGCGCCACCCGGCGCAGGGTGGCGAAATCCACCTCGGCAATGGTGAGATCCGGCCTCCCGTGCAGACGGCCGAGGTGGGGGTCGTGATGGATCACCGGTTCGAGGTCCCGGGTCAGCTGCACATCGAGTTCCACCCCCCACACCCCGCGCTCGAAGCAGAGGTCGAAGGCATTGAGCGTGTTCTCGACGGCGACGCCGTCAGCATGAGCGCCTCGATGGGCCACCAGACGCACGTCGCGGTCCTGCAGCGAGGATCTCGCGCCGGGAGCCATGCCCCAGATGCGGTTGGCAAGCGTGTTGAGACGGCTGACGAGATCGGCCATGAAACAGGCTCATTGGGAAACACCGCCGGAGTCTTGTCGTTTTTGCCAGCGCGGTCAATTTGCATCCGGCTCATCCGACCGGCGTGGCGTAGGCCGTCACCTCCTCACGGTCGTGGTAGAGATGGCGAAAGCTCAAGGCGAACTTCCCCTGCTCCGGACCGAGCACCCGGAAGAAGCGCTGCTCGGCGTCCTCCACCGCCTGCCAGCGGCGGCGCATGGGCAGCTTCAGATTGAACAGGGCCCGGTCGGCCCAGCCCCGGCGCAGCCAGCGCGCCATCAGTTCCACCACCCGGGCCGGCTTGTCCACCAGATCACAGACCAGCCAGTCGACCCGCTGGGGCGGCTCGTAGGTGAAAGCGTCGGCGCGGATGTGCACCACGTCCGGATCGGATGCCAGCCCGGGGGCCATGGCGCCGTTGTCGATGGCATACACGCCCAGACCCCACTGCCGCAGCACCCAGGTCCAGCCGCCCGGTGCCGCGCCCAGATCCACGGCGGTCATGCCGGAACGCAGCTCCATGTACCTTTGGTCCTCACCCACCATGTAGCGCAGCGCCTCGTCGAGCTTCAGTGCCGAACGGGAAGGCGCGCCCCCTTGCCGGCGCAGGCGTGGAATGCCTCCCGGCAGGGGCGATGACACCCGCTGCGGCGCAGCACCGATCCAGGCCTCCGTACCGCTGTCGAGCACCACATGCATGCGCAACGCCGCCGGGTCTTCAGGCCGCCACAGATCCCGCTCCTGCAGCAGTCCCTTCAGTGGGCCGGTGAGTCGCTGGGTGAGCTTGCCAAGCTCCCGATGCCCGTCCCCCTCCCCCGTCTCCACCAACGCATCCGCCACCGGCAGCTGCCAACCTGCGAGCAGGGGGCTCAAGCGGTCATTCACCGGCAGATCCGCAACGGCAGCGGAAACCGCACAGATCTGCCGCGGAAACACGTGATGTTCGAGGATGTCAGCTTGCAGCCAGGCCAGAGCATCGCCCTGGGCTGGGAAGACCTCCAGCAGTCCTGTGCCATCGCGGGTGCGGGCATGGCCACCGACGCCAGCCATGCCCAGTCGCCAGACCAGCTCGGCCGCGGTGTCGCCCTCGAATCCAGGACGGCAGAGCACCAGCCAACGATCGAAGCCGGCGCCGCGGCTCAAATCTCTACCTCGAGCGTCACGTGCGCTCGCCTGGGCTGGCCCGGGAAATAGCGGAAGTTGCCGAAAGCGAAATCGGCCCGGTCGGCGTGCTTCTTGTCGGCGAGGTTCAAGAGCCGCAGGGAAAGACGGGCATTGGGCCGGAACTGCCAGGCCGCCCGCAGGTTGAACAGCAGGTGACCCGGATAGGTCTCCGTGTTCTCCGCATTGACGTAGTAGCGACCGAGATAAACCGCCTCCAGTTCGCTGCTGAAGTCCTCCCGCGGTGTCCAGGCCCACTGGGCCGAGCCGTGCCAGCGGGGCGCGGTATCCACATCGTCCCCGGCAGTGATGGTCTCGCCGCCGATCTGACGCGAAAAGTCATAGCGATGCCGGGCCCAGGTGGCCGCCAGGGACAGACTGTGGACCTCACCGGGCGCCCAGCTGACATCGAACTCCAAGCCCTCCGCCCGGGTCTTGCCTGCAGAGATGTTGAAGCCGTTGGCGTCCCGCAGGACTTCGTCCTCCTTGCGCTCCACAAAGCCGGTCACGCCCAGAAGGATGTCCGCGCGGCGGGTCACGAAGCCCAGCTCCAGGGAGCGCAGGGACTCGCTGTTCAGATCCGTGACCTGCTGACCGGACTGCAGGCGATAGAGCTCCGTGGTCTGGGGCGCTCGGAAGCCGATGCCGCCCGTGAGCCACAGCCGCAAGTTCTCCCTGGGTCGATACTCAGCCCCCATCCGCGCGGCCAGATCCGTGAAGCGATCCTTGCGGTCCGCCGGTCGGGAATACAGGCACCCGCCAAAGCCGCAGGCCGTGCCGTCATCGCGGGTGTTTCCGGTCAGCGTCTGGTTGGTGTAGTCGTAGCGGACCGTTTCCAGCCGCAGGCTGTGCACAAGGTCCACCTGCGGGTGCACATGCCAGACCAGATCGTAGAAGCCGGCCGCCAGAACACTGGCCACATCGTAGTCGTAATGCACGCCCGCAGGCCGCGTGGCCTCGAGAAACGGCGTCCCCACCGTCGGGCCGTCCTGGGTCTGTTCCAACCAGGTATCTGCGTATTCCAGATGGGCGCCCACAGTCCAGGACAGCACCTCCCCCGGATTGCGCCAGCGGCCAATCACCCCCGCGCTCCATTGACCGTTCTCCTCCAGGGGCTGGCCCGGAAGAAAGTGCTGCAGGAACTCCATTTCGCTGGCACGCACGTACGGGGTCAGGACCAGGGCCGCCCCATCATTCAGCGGTCGCAGCAGTTCACTGGAGGCACGCAGGGCCCAGGCCTTGCGATAGGCCTCGGGATTGGGATTGGTCTTACGCAGCACCGGGTCTTTGTAGGCATCCTCGCCGAGCACGAATCCACCGGTGTCCTGATCGAGGCGTGTGGCAGACACCAGGGTGCTGGCCTGCCAGTCACCAAAGGTGGTGTCCCAGGCCAGATTCAGCTTCTGCTGGTCATGGCCGGTATCGTCGCGCCAGCCGCCACTGTCGGTGGCCTGAAGCAGGGCCCGGACCCGTCCTGCGCGGGTTTCCGCGGAGACGTCGAGGACGCCGCGGAAGTAATTCCAGGGACCGGCTTCGAGAATGACGCGCTGGGGAAGGTCGGGCTCGGCAGCGGGGGCCACCACGTTGATCACCCCGTGCAGGGCGTTGCCGCCGTAGAGCGCACTGGCCGGACCGCGGATGACTTCGACCGCGGCGGCCTGCTCCACGTTGAGTTCGAAGAGATTGTTGACGTTGCAGAAGCCGGCAGGTCGGATCGGGACGCCGTTTTCCTGCAGCAGAAAGGCCCCGCAGGCGCCGGGACCCGAGAGTACGGCAGAGCGGACGGCCGTCAGGTGCTCCTGCTCGGACCCCCGGGAAATCCACACCCCCGGAACCCGCACCATAGCCTCGTGAGCGTGCACGGCAGCTGTCCTGCGGACGGTGGCTTCATCGAGGCGCGAGAAGTTGCCGACACTCTCGAACTCCGGAGCGAGACTGCGCTGGCCGACGACGCGGACTTCCTCCACCACCGCGTCCGCCCAGGCAGCTCCCGCCATCACGGCCAGCGCCAGTCCTGCGATACCCAAGATCCGTCCCGCCAAGCCTGACTCCTTCATCTATGACCACTGCCCGCTTTCCTGTGCCGCAGGATACCGGAAGCCCGGCTTCATCGCGCAACGGACGGCGCGACCGAGCGAATCGCCGGCTTTCAGCGATACGCCAATGTGCGAAGGTTCCCGGAGCGCAGCGCAGGGGAACGACGGCGTGGCCTTCGAGCGAAGTCGTCCAGATCGGCCCCCTGCGCTGCGCTACGGGAGCCTTCCCACAAAAGTGCGTCGCGGGGCCAGGCGAAACGCCGGCTTCCAGCGATACCCAACTGTGGGAAGTTTCCCGGAGCGCAGCGCAGGGGAACGATGGGGCAGCCCGCGCCGCCGAGCCACCGACCGATTTCAGGCAAGGCATCAGAAGTTGAAGGGCATGGCGCCGAGGTAATCGCGGACGGAGTGCTGATCCACCTTCAGGCGGAAGCGCATGAAGGGCCCCTGGGCGGTGTAGTGGGCACCGGCGAAGTCGTCGTCGTGGAAGCCATCGAAGTTGTAGCCCAGGCTGATCCAGACGTTGCGCCACGGCGAATGGCCGACGGAGACACCCGTCTGGTAATCGATGACGTTGGAGTTCCAGGAATGCAGGGCGCCACCGTGCAGGCCCACGTCCCAGCGTGAATTGAGGTCGCGGCGATACTCGAAGCCGTACAGGGAGGTGACGCCGGAGTAGCGGTCACCGTCGATGTCGTCCACCACATACTTCATGCCCCAGATCAGCGACAGCTGATTAAGGGCGTTCGGCCGCCAGTTGGCATTGAAGTTGTTCACCAGCTTGCGCTGCACCAGATCCAGATCCACGCCCTTGCGCTCGCTGGCCACCAGATCGAGGCGATCGAGGAAGGTCCAGGTGCTGTTGCTCGGCCGCCAGGCCAGACCCAGGCGCATGTCGGCCTTGCGCTCGAGGCTGTCCCGACCATCGGTTTCCATCATGTTCAGCCGCAGGCTGGCAATCCGTCCGTCGTCGAGCTGGTGTGCGTAGCCCGCGAACAGGTTCCAGCGATCCTCGGAATCCGAATTCCGGTACTCCAGTCGTGAGGTGGCCTCCCAGCGATCGCGCTTGTAGCCCAGGCCGATGAAGCCTGCCGTGAAATCATTGCCGTTGGAGCCGGATATTGGCGGCACCCGCGGATTGAACCCTCCGGGATTGCGCTCTTCCACGCCGGTCCCGGGCGGTGTCGGAAAGTCCCGGCTGTCCTTCAGGGTCTGCTCGCGGTCCATACCCAGATCCAGGCGCCAGCGATCGGACAGCCGGATGTTCTGCACCAGACCCGCCGTGGCGGCAATGCGCTCCTGATCATCACTGAGCCTGCGGCTGAGACCGGTCTCCATGGTCGCGCCCGACCACAGGTCCGAGCGCACACCAAAGCGTGTGTCTTCCGAATCGCGGTCATTGCCGAAGGTGTACTCCTGCCTACCGAACAGACGGATGCCACTGAATATTTCATAGTCACCGCCAACCCCGAGGCGGGTCGGAAAATCAGTGTTTTCACCACGGCCACCGCCGCCGCTGACGTCGTACTCGCCGTTGGCATTCAGGCGCAGGCGACCGTCGAGGAAGGCCTGGCTGGCCCGCGCCGTCACCAGATTGCTCTCCAGGGTGCTGCCCTCCCGTGATTCGCGGACGACCCGGGCACCGAGACCGAGCTCGCTGCGCTCCCGCTTCCACTTCACCTGGGTGTCACCCACCCGCCGGGTATTGCCGGAGCTGAGGTTGTCCTCCTGGAAGGCCTCGGAGTCGACGCGGAAGTTGCCGCCGAGGTCCTGATCGACCCTGGCACCATAGCGGCGGGTGCCGCCTGAGCCCGAGAACTGCTGCCCGATGCCGAAGCCCTCCCGCTGCTCCCGAATGTAGGCGCGGGCATTCAGGCTGCCCGTGCCGTGCTCCGCCTCCACCCGATAGGCCCAGCCGGAATGGGAATCCGTGCGGCTCTCAGCCTCAGTGTAGGCCAGCTCCGCCTTCACTTCGGTGCGATCACCGAGGCGGACTCTGGCATCAAGTGCGCCGAGTCTCTGCTCGTTGTTGCTGCTGCCGTCGTAGACGGCGGTCAGACCCACTTCGCTGCCGGCGCCGTCGAGCTTGCGGGCAATCCGGCCACCGACGATGACGTCATTGCTGCCGCTGCCATCGGTCTCGTACTCGACGATGATGAAGATCGGGTTGAGATACTCGTCCTGACTCATGATCGGCTCCTTGAACAGCAGGGTGCCGGCGTCGTAGTCGATGTTGTAGTCACGGAAACGGGTCAGCGAGCGCTCGTCGATCACCTCGTCGATATCGAAGCGGTCACGGGTCTCGATGCGGATGCGTTCGCTGTTGGCGATGACGTTCCGGGCCCCGAGGCGATACAGGCCCGAGGTGCCGTCACCGCGGATGTCGTCACGCAGGAAGGCCTGATCGGGTGCTGCGGCAAAGCCCGTCACGTTCCAGCGGCTGTTCTCGTATTCGCCTTTCACGCCCGTGAAGCGCCGGCTGTAACGGCCGAGCTCCGTCACCGTGAGGCCGGTATCGAAGTCACCGAACAGCAGCTGGGCGGTATCGCGCTCGATGCGCAGGTAGAGCTTGCGCTGACTTTCGGCGTCATAGCCCTGCTGGGAGGCATCTCCATAGAGGGTATAGAAGCGGTTCGGATCGATCTGACTGCCAAGATCGTCCGACGATCCCTTCGAGTCATAGGCCATGGTCAGCAGATACTTGCCCTGGATCGAGCCGCTGGCGAACAGGGAGACGCGGCCATCGGTGACGATGCCATCGTCATGACCCACATCCTGGGCTGCCTGCATGTTGCCGCTCAGGGTCTGATAGCCCACCGTGCCTTCAGCAAAGCCCACCAGAATCCAGTCGCGCATGGCCGGCGTCAGTCGGGTGCGGATCTCGTCACTGCGGCGATCAGCGAACTCGAAGTCGAACACCACCTCCCCGGATCGGGTGGTCGGCTGCAGCTGGATGAAAGCGATACCGTCCTCGCGCACCACATAACTGCTGCGACGATTGCCCATGCTGTTGAGATTGATCTGGGTCTGCTCCCGCTCCGATTCATAGGCCTGATAGGGCTCCCGGACCGTGAAACTTCCGGTCATGCCCGGCCGGACGGGCGAACCGGTGCGATCGTAGAGGCGAATGGCAATGATCGGCGGCTCGATGCCGTCAGCCACCGGAACCGAACGCTCAGGCACCAGCTCCGCCCGGACCGGACCACCGGCGAAGCGCACCTGCCGGGACAGCTCAGCCACCTGCTCGCGACCCTTGAAGAAGCGCACCTCGAGCAGATTGTCGCCGTCCTGCAGCGGCACGCCGTTCCAGACCGACATGCCGATGCCCTGGGCCTCGAACTTCTTCGCACCCTCGAAGAGCAGCGGCGACACCGGCACGCCGTTGATGCGCGCCTCTGCGCGCTGATCGATGGGATGCTTCACCGCGAAGTGCACAGCGCGGATACGGGGCAGGAACTCGGCCGTCGGCCAAACGATGGCATGACTTCCATCCAGGGCCGCCAGCTCCGCGCCCCTGAATTCGGGCAGTCGCTGGTCCGGCAACTCCGGAATCGGTGGCAGCCTGTTGGCCGCTGGGCCCGTACCGGGAACGTGGCCCGTGACCGTCGCGCGTGCAACGGAGTCGTCGCCAGCGCGGATCACACGGGTGGTCGCGCCAGGACGCAGCAGGCGCACGGCAACGACCATGCCCTGATCCTCACCGATGATCTCCGGTGACCGACCCACCACACCGTCCACCACGGCGATGGCTTCGGCCAGGGACAGGCACTCCCTGCCGCAACCGGTCTTGCCTCCAGCGCTGGCATCGGTCACCAGTTCGACCGTCACCGCTGGATCCAGGGCGGCCTGACGCAGCACACGCTCGAGGTGCTCGCGGCTGATGCCGGACGTTGCTTCGTGACCCATCGTCGCCACGGCAATGCGCTGACCGGCGGTCTGATCCGGAACGTCGTCCACATTGAAGCTGGCCACGGGCAGGCGCACCCGCTCATCCGTGGGCGAGCGGAACATGAACATGGATTGCACCTTGCCCGAACCGTCGACACCGGCCTTCGGCTCCGCCATGAGGGTCACGGTGCGCTGCCAGTTGCTCGGCAGGTTGCCCAGACGATAGGTGAGAGCGCCCTGTTCGAAACCGGAGGGGTCGTCCACGGCACGGCCTTCGATCCGCGTCGAACCGGGCAGGTAGCTCCAGCCCTCGGGCAGCATGATGACCTGAGTGGCATCGGTCAGCGGCAGGGCCCCGCCGGTCAACTCAGCACGAACGAGGAGGCGGTCGCCATTGATCCGTCCCCGCAGGCGTTGAATGACGTCCGACGTCTCCGGCGGCCGCATGGTCACGTGGAAGTCGGCCTGCCACAGGGTGCCACCCTGCACGTCCACGAACTGGCTGAAGGGGGTCCCGGCGAAGCGGACGTTGTCCTCGCAGGACATGATCCGGTGGGACGCCGGCAGACTGGCCTCATCGAGCTGGACCACGTGAGCACCCGGTTTCACGCCCTCGATGTGCCAGCGGCCCTCGCTGTCCGTCACCACATAGGTGCCGTCTTCCATATACAGACGCACACCGCCGAGGCCTTTGCGGTCCGCCGTCGGCGCATCACAGGGACCCTCGAGCACCCGCCCCATCAGCGTCGCGCGCGACCGCAGCAGATCCTCGCGGACCCGGACCTTGGCCTCGGCCGTATTGCTGCTGCGCACGCCCTCACCCACCGCCGTGGCGCGATTGACGGCGATGCCTTCCCGGGCGCCACCGGTGATCTCGCTGACGTAACGGATGCTGACACGCTGACCCGGGTCCAGGTTCGGCAGCGGAATGCGCAAGCTCCGGCCATCGCGCTCCACCACCACGTTTGGAACCCGGTCCGCACCGATGCGCGCCGAGCCGCTCTGATAGCGGAAGCCCACCGGCATGAAGTCCAGCAGCTCGAGGGCACCGGAGGCCATGCTGGAAGGGTTTTCCACCGCCAGCTCGTACTGAATGAAGTCACCTACGGCCGCCGTATCCGACAGCGCCCGCTTGGTGAGGAAGAGATCCACCACGACCGGGTCGAGCGGTACGTCCGCGATCGGCGTCACGCCTTCAGCGGCCTCGAAGGCCTCGCCCCGGCTGGCGTCTCCAAGCAGGAAGGGTGCGGTATCGAGCTGCTGAAGATCCGCGTCGTCCACCAGGGACGGGAATCGATAACCGTCAGGCATCTCGATCTGGTAGCGGTATTCACCCGCGCCCACCACCGGGAAGCGGAAGCCGCCCGCTGGAACGGACACGCTGTTACCGGCACCGTCTGTCACGGCTTCACCACTCAACACCGTGGAGGGCCAGCTCGCTACCCCGTCGAGGCCTCGTACCGTAGCCGGTGCTCCGCTGGCTGCTTCCACCAGCGTGATCCGCACGCCGTCGAGCAGCTCGCCGGTGGCGCTGTCGAAAATGCGGCCCACCGGATCCAGCAGAGCCCGAGCCACAGAGCGATCACTGGCATCCTCGGGATCCTGATAGCGCGCTTCCAGGCGACCGTTGGTGTCACTGCCCAGTCGGCAGTCACCGGCACCCAGGGTTGATGCCCCAGCATTGAGGTAGCCGGTGAACACACCCGTACTGGCACCCGTCTCGCGCAGGATCAGAGTCTCGGACTCTCCGGTATCGGCGATGCGCAGCCTGACCGTCACCGTATCCGGCGCTGCCGGATCCACGTCCTGATCGGGATCGATCAGACGCACGAAGACGGGTTCCCCGACATTGAAGGCGGTGGCGGGCTGCAGTTCGACCGCTCCCGGAAGATCGATGAACTGGCCGCTGCGGTCGCGAGGGAGATCGATCTGCACCGTGCCCGAGTTGCCTTCGCACTGGGTCCGGGACACCGGAATCGACTCCGCATCCGCGTCGCCCGTGGCCAGAGTGAGGAGCTCCAGGGTCGAAGGCGTCCGCGCGATGGGCTGCAGATCCAGAGGAATGTCCACCTGGACACCGGGCCCGATCTCGACTTCGAACACCTGCCCACGGGAGGCCGGCCCGATGTCGTAGGGACCACCGTCCACCGCCAGCAGGTCGGCGTCGCTGCGCTCGCTGGGGAAACGGTAGCGATTCGGCGGCGTCACCTCGATCCGGTAGCGCCCCTGCGGCAGGAAGGGGAAGCGGAACTCGCCTGCTCCAAAGTCGTACCGGGTGCCCACAGCATCAGTGACTTCGCCGCCGGAGAGGATCTCGGCAGGGAACTCCGGGAACGGTGCATCGCCAAAGACCTTGGCGGGACGCCCGGCATTCTCGTCGATAACTCGAATCACCGCGTCGTCGATGCGGCGTCCCGTCTGGCTGTCGAACACTACCCCGGAAGGCGCCACCGTCGCTGCAGCAGCAGCCGTGTCGCTGCCATCCTCTTCGTCGAAGTAGCTGGCGATGATCTCGCTGTTCGACTGCACCGTGAGCATGCAGCCAAAGCGGCTGGTAGCCGAGCCGGTGGACTGGATCGCGCCCACGAAGAAGCCCGTGTCAGGGCCCGTTTCGCGCAGCCGCAGGATTTCCCGATCACCGGTGTCAGCCACAGTCAATGTGATCACGACCTGCTCCCGGACACTCGAATCCCGATTGGCGTCCGGATCATGAAGACCCACGAAGATTGGCTCTCCCACCATATACAGGCTGGCGTTGCGCAGCGTCAGCGCACCCGGGACGTTAAGTTGCTGGTTGTCGAGACCACGCGGGCGCTGTGCATCGACGAATGGCCCGTCCATGCTGTCCACGGTCGCGCACTGGGTGGTGCCGACATCGACGGGAGCACTCAGATCTGGCACGAAGCTGCCCTGGGCCGACGTGAGCTGCTGCACATCTGCGCCGATGGGCGGCGGCACCTTGAGGAAGAGGATCGTCGCCGGATTGCGTTCCTGCACCGCGGTGCCCACCGTGAACGGCCGCGTCACGGACAGGCCGAAGTCGTCGACGGCCGTAACGCGAAGGGTGACCAGCGTATCCGGAGACAGACTCACACCCGGCGCGAGGCGCAGTTCCCGACCCACGATGCGGAACCTCGGATCGTCCACGGTCAGCAGGTGACCATCGGCCTGATTCGGATCGATCACGGTCAGATCGCCAACCCGGGCCCCCGGCGCATTCGCAGGGATCACCTCCTGGTCGAGCAGGATATTCTCCGGACCCGGCTGCGCCGCGAGCACCTCGATGTCCACGTCTACTTCGGTGAACAGGCGCCCGCCGGCCGTCCGTGGAATGGACTCGGTAACCCGTACCCGCAGATTGAACTCGGACGGCTGCTCCCGGCGGACGGCACCGCTGTTCGCCACCTCGATGAGCCCAGTGGCTGGATCGATGCGGAACGCGCCACCTTCATTACCGCTGACGATCTCGTAGATGAGATGGACGCTGACGCCCATCGGGACCGGACCGCCGCCGAAGCGCGCGTCCACCGTGCCCACCACCGTGCCCACAGCTGCCCGGTCTGCCACCTTGAACTCTGCAGGCTGGACGATGGGCGCCTTGGGCAGCTCCAGCAGCGGAATCGTGATCGCCGCCACACTGGTCAACGGCGTCGGATGGCTGTCGGTCACGGCCACATCGATGACCCGGGTCGCACCTTGATCGAAGCGCAGCAGCTCCGGCCGAGCCACCCGGACCACACCCGTCGCCGCATCGATGCTGAAGATACCCTGCGAATTGCCACCGACAATGACAAAGCGCAGGGGTCTGTCCACATCGGTGGCGCCGACCACACCGGCCCGGGTCCCAACCGGACTCTGCTCCGGCAGCGGGTCGAAGGTCTGGTCTGTCACGAACGGCGGGGTGTTCGATTCCGTCACCGTGATGCGCACGTTGGCCGTCGTCGACAGTTGACCCACCGGATCATTGGCCGTGTTGTCGTCGGTCACCCGCACCTGCAGGTCATACATGGTGCCTTCCGGACCAAGTACCGCTCCGGGTGCCACCCGAACGCGACCGTCCTCGGCGCCGACGAGGAAGCGACCGTCTCCGCCACCTACCAGGCTGTAGCTCAGCGTGTCGCGGACATTGGGATCGCTGGCCGGAATGCGGCCGATCACCGTGTTCACCGTCGCCGCCCGCGCGACGCCTAGCACAAGATCCTCAGCCACCGGCGGCAGGTTGCTCGGGACCACTGTCAGCGTGAAGCGCCGCCGGATGCTCAAGCCACCGCTGTCCATGGCAGTCACGTCCAGCAGAATCTCGCTTTCCAGATCGAAGTCCACCGCCTCATCCGGCGCCAAACGAAGAACGCCATCGACCACCACGAATCGGTGATCCGAGAACGTGAAGGTGTGGGTATCCCCCAGATCCTCGTCCACCACGCTGATGTTGCCCAGCACGGCGCCCGGCGTGCGTGAAGCGAAGGTGAGGTCGTCAAGCAGAATGTCCGTCGGTCGCTCGTTCAAGTCACGTACTTCGAGGGTCACGGGTTGGATGCGATACAACACACCGTCCCGGAAGACCTGGACATCGAAGCTGACTTCCGGCTCCTGCTCGTGGTCGAGGAACAGGCCGGGGCGCAGGCGCAGAATGCCATCCCCAGTGACCGTGAAACGCGCGTCGTCGACGCTGAACGCGAAGTCCGACGTGGCAGGCACCTCGAACTGGGCGATGGCAGCCCCGGTCACGTTCTCGCAGATGAGGGCATCGAGCGGCCGCAGCGACGACGCAGAGCCGATGTTCTGAATCGGCAGCGAGGACCCTGATCCGCTCGGGATGAAGCCGGGAGCCGAGGCATTCTCGGAACCGGGAGCCGGCTCCAGCGAATTGCCGGTGGAGGAGCAGCGCAACGCCTCCACCCGGAATGAAGGATTGACGACGATGGCAAAGGGCACCGTCAGACTGTTGCCGCTCTGATCTGTGGCCGTGACCTCGATGACGACCAGTTCCTCGACATCGAAATCCAGCTCGACATCATCACGAAGCTTCAGCACATTGCCAACCACCTCGAAGCGGGGATCGTCTACGGTAAACGCGTGGCTCGCGCCCGGATCCGGATCGAGCACCGTCAGGTTGCCGATGGCCGCTCCGCGACTGCGCTCGTCCACATCCTGCCGGTCGAGTTCGATGTCCGTGGGCGCGGAACCCTCCGGCGCCTCGATGGCAAAGCTCACCACGTTGGACGGCACCGACCGCGGCAGGGCATCGATGCCGAACTCGGCCCTGGCCACGTTGTCGATCACCGTCCCCGGTGCGGATTGCGCCAGAGTGGAAGAGTGAGTCACGAGCAGCAGTACCGAAAGCACCGCCATCGGAATGGAAAGGGACAACGCCCGTCGCTGGCCACGCGGACGCGTAGACACCGACCGGCGCTGCGTGTGAGGCCCGCTGACGCCGGCCTTCCTCCGGGGCCCGAAGGCCCCATCGGAAACACACAGACACCGACCCTGATCATCCGGCCGGACAGTTTCCGCGCGCACGCACGAACGCCCCGCGGCCCGTAGGCCACGGAGCGCCCGCACGATGCGAACGACTGCCGGACTGATCAAGAGTGCAGCTCCTCTACGCTAGTCCGACCTCAATCGATTTGAACGTAGAAGATCACGGTGCCGGACGCTTCAGCCGCACAACCGCCAAGCGACGCATCGAATCCGCCTGCGACCGTCTCGGCATCCACAGCGAACTCCACCACACCACCGCACTCGTCGATGTAGACGTTGAGGAGTTCAGCCTCTTCGGTGCCGAAAAGCGTGGTGTCGTCCACAACCGAAGTGTTCGGAGGAGCTGAATCGCTGACGACCACGTCGGTCGCAGTGGCCGCACCCACTGCATTGGAGACGTCGATTCGATACTCGATCACGGCACCCGGAATGCGCCTGGGATTGTTGCCAGTCGCAGCAGTATCGAAAGGTGGCTCGTCACTGGCGCCAAAGCCGAAGCCAAAGCCGTTGATCGGATCCCACACCACACGGCTGGACTTGGCAATGGACATCGCGGCGGCGGCGATCACGAACTGACTGGTGTCAGAGTGCTGGCCACTTCTGTCCGTATCGGCAGCGGCGCTGGCGGTATCGGCAACGAAGTTGTATCCGAGATCACCGTCCGTATCACCGAAGACGTTCTGAACGTTATCCGGATCATCGACCTCGTTGGTCGCCGCAAGGGAGGTCCCGAGCATCAACCGACCATTGCTGTCTCGCTCCGCAAGATTGTCGGAATCGTCCGGATCGGTCACAGCCGCAACCAGCGACCAGGAGTCGAACTGGCCATTGACGGCACTTGCAGGGATGGTGAACGTCACCAGGATGCGGACAGGCGTCCCGGGAGTCGTGTCCGTCTTCAGCAATCGATAGGTGTCACCGTTGGTGCCCTCCTGCGCGAGTGCCACGTCGCAGGAACCGTTCGTGTTCGTGTCGATACACACGCCGGTTACCGTCGCCGGATCAGAAGTGGCACTGCTGCCCACGCCGAACACATCGTTCGCCGCATTGCGCGAGAGACCCAGCAGGATGTCGATATCGTCGTTGCTGAGGTTGGTGACATCGAAGCTGAGGATGGCATTCGTTGCGGCTGGAGCCACCGACACGGCAGCGCCATCCTGCTCCACGACCAGCACGTCGAGCCGGCGATCCACTACGAAGGTTGCTGTTCCCTCCTGATCAGGATCAGCGGTCGAGATTTCTGTCTGAGCAAAGCCACCGACTTCGAAGTTCAAGGTGGCGTCATTGCTGATCAGCGTCCCCGCCTCTGTTCCAGTCGCCGATACCATCGGCGACCAGCCCACCCCGAGGACCAGCAAGGCCCCCAGGGCAAGCAGCTTGCCTGAGTATTTCCAGTTCATGATGAGATTCCTCTCTTGATCAGTTTGAGTTGACCCGCGCGCTGCACACGCGGAGTGTTCGGGTAGTGCGTTGACTGCAGTCGTTGCATTCATCGCTGTGCTTCCTTCTCGCTTTCCGGTGCCGGGTGCTCATGCATCCGGCTCGTTCTTCCTTCGCCGGCCGGGGAACCGCTGTTCCCAGACCCTCCTCGTGGTAGCCCTGTCCCGGGTTGAGGACCCGTCGCGGTGGGCGGACCCGTGTCATGGGGAGGACCGGTGCCATGACCGGGGCCGTCTCGCTGCCGGGACAGAACCAGCGCGAGGAGCAATGGCGACCTGCGCCTGCGCCCCATGCCGATTGCGCACGCGTTCCCGGTACTCACCTTGCGGCGAGCACTGCAAACGAGCGTGCTATGGCGTGGGGCGAGAGCCATCAGCGCAGACGGACCCGGAAGAACACGGAACCTTCCTGACCGGGCTCCAGCGCGGGCCGGAAGGTCCAGCGGATATGGGTGTAGTCCTCGTCTTCCGCCACCCGGGACTGGCCATCCTCACCGGTCATCACCAGCTCGTCAGGCGTACCCCAGGTCTCACCTCCATCCACGGAGAACACGACATCCGTGCCTGAACCGCCGGCACTGTCCATGAGATAAATCGTGTTGTTCGGCACGGGATTGGTGATGACGATGCTGCCCGCATCCACTGTCTCCGCGCCCTGATTGGCGAAGGTGACCGTGTAACGAAGCTCATCACCCGGAACGACCCGCTCCGCAGCCACGAGTCGCCGCTCCTGCTCGCCCTGCTCGTTGACGAAGGCCTCGACCTTCTGCACCGAGCTGATCAGCCGAACCGGCTCCTGAGCCAACGCAACTGTCGTCACTGACAGTAGAACGAGGGCGCACAGCTTCATGATCGTCTTCATGACGAATCTCCTCGAGTAGGTTTACTGAACTTCCACCTGGAAGGTGATCACGTGATCCACGGGATTCCCCGGCGAGGGCGTGGTATTGCCGAAGTTCACCGTGATGCGTTTGTGCGCGATCCCACCGACCATGGTGTCGGTGACGGAGACCGGAGCCTCGTTGTCATCGCGCGCGATGCCGTTGACGATGGTGGAGTTGGCGACGAACCGGATCTCCTCGCCGTCATCGCGGATCTCGTCGATGATCAGGAGATTGGTTGCCGTCCCCGACCCGGACACCGTCACGTCAAGGCGGTAGGTGACGATAGCGCCGGGAATGAACCGTCCCCCGTTGGGCGTGTTGGGTGCGCCGGTACGGAAGCCGTCCGCGACCTCGATGATCGACTTGACCACCTCGACTTCGACGGCACTGACCACGTACACGCCGCGATCGGTGTCACGGCCTCCCGCCTGGATCACCACGGCATCGACGCCGCCATCCCCGGCACCGGCCAGAACGTCACCCGCGCCTGCTGCAGCGGCGCCGGCCGTGAGGGACTGCGCCTGAAGATCCAGGAAGCCCTCGTCGCCGTCGTCGACACTGCCTGGAATGTCCGCCGGAACGCAGATCAGGATCGTTCCGCCGGGCGCCAGGTCGAGCTGGTCATTGCCGGTGTCGAACTGCTGGGAGGCCTGGATGTCGCCCTGGGTACACGAACTCCCTGCGGCCCGGTAAACGAGCTGGTTGGCCGCGAAGATCGGATTGAAGTCGTCTCCGGAGACGTTCGGCACCACGGTCAGGCTGAAGAGCTCCTGGCCGTTGCCGAGGTTCGTGATCAGGAACGGCTGGATCCGATTCTCGTCGCCAGGTCGGACCGTGACGGCCGCGGCCTGCACCGTGACGTCGACCTGAATGCGTTCATCGACGAGGAACTCCTCGACGTTGGACAGCTCGACGATGGGGTTGCCGTTGATGGAGAAGTTGGCGCGCGCCTGGTTCGAAATCGTGACGCCAGCCTGGGTACCTTGCGGTCCCACACTACCGGTCTCGCTGAAGGTTGCGGCCTGGGCACCGATCGACCCCAAACTGGCGGCGATCAGGACCAAGCCAAAACGCTTGAATCGGGACATGACTGTCCTCCTTGGGTTGCGGAAATGGCTCAGATCCCACCGCGTGGAGAACCGTGAGCCGGATACCGGCGGGCGATCGGGAGACCGCCTGTCGGCGTCTTGCGACCGGGCGTCTGCCCGGCCGAAGGCGTGAGCGTCGACGGCGACCGCGGCTACCGGCCGCCGAATGGCAGGCTGGGAGCGATCGGATGTCGGACGCGGAATCGGGGATGGGAACTGCTGCTTCAAGTATGCGAGAGCGCGCGCGAAGCGAAAAAGGCGAGGGGAGATGCCCTCGCGCTGGGCCTGCTTCAAGTACGCGAGCAGGCATGCGACGAAGGCAAAACGGATTGGGAGCCCAGCGAGAAATCTTGGGCTCGGGAACGCGCCCTCCATCGCATCTATTGGTCGCAACGACCCCAGCGGTGACATGCTGTGCTCTCCAAGGCGGACCCGGACACAGGAATCCGCTGCAGACGGATTCCGGAATGCCTGGTCCTGGGATCAATCGTTGGGAAGCCACGCCTGACGGAGTGTCCTGCTTTCTCCCCCACCCATCGTTAACGGCGCGTTAACAAGAATGCTAACGCGACGTTGTGCTCGCAAACAGCGACTTAATGCACGTTTCTGAATACCTGTCCGAATCCTGTCTGCACCCCACATCACCCCCTCAGCGAGGCTAAAGCCTTCCCTACCTTCTGCATTCTACGGACGGACCCCCAGAAAGTTGTGAGCAGCTTGTAAACGAATGCTTTGAGTCCGTCCCGGATCCCGTTAGCGCAGCCATCCGGGCCCCAGAATCGAACTGGCCCATCACAAATTGACAACCATTGATTAACAGGAATCGTGCCAGGGAGCCGAATCCATCTAATTCATTGTTTTTAAATGTTTTCTCGAAACCGGACGATGCAGGTCGCGGTCCGCGGCAGCGCCTGGCGGGTCACGAACTGACGTTTTGCGACATCAACAACGGTGGCATGGGCGCCGATGGGCGGGACAGCATCAGGGATTGTGGAGCGGGCGCGGACAACCCGCCCGAGCGGCGTCCATGGGTAAAGCGGAGAGACGGGGCCGCGCTTCAGCGCCGAGGCCGAAGGTCTACACTGTCGGTGGTCGGGTCGAAATCGATGACCACATCGCCGCGGCGAATCTGAGCAGCCACCTGCGCGATCTTGGTCTCGAGGGGCACCTCGCTGCTGCCGTACTCGGTACCCTCGCGGGTCACGAACTCTTCGATGATGCCACGCAGCGCATCAGGGCTCAGTTGGTTGGACGGAATTTCCATAATTTTCAGTCGGTTGTAGAAAGGAAACGAGAGGCTTCAAAACTGAGCATCCTGGGCACCCGTGCTTTCGGTGGACCGGCGAGCAGCGATACTATAACCCTCGCCCCTATGGCGCAGGCCTTGCGGCTTGCGCCGACAACAGTGGAAGGCTGTAACCCTTGGTCGATACAGATACGGGGACAGGAACTGAGCCGGACCACCTGATCATCGTCGAAGACGAGCCCATCACCCGGGCACTCCTGCGCAGCCACTTCGAGGATGCCGGGTTCGTCGTCGAGGAGCGGGAGGACGGCGACGGCCTCACGGAGCGGGTACTCGCCAGCAAGGTGGCCGTACTGCTGCTCGACATCAAGCTGCCGGGCAAGGACGGCCTGACCCTCGCCCGCGAGCTGCGCAACGTCTCCGATGTAGGCATCATCCTCGTCACCAGCCAGGGTGAACAGGTTGACAAGCTCCTCGGTCTCGACAGCGGTGCCGATGACTACGTCACCAAGCCCTTCGATCCGCGGGAGCTGATCAGCCGCACCCGCAATCTCCAGCGCCGAGTTCGTGCTCAGCGCCATCAGCGCGCCCAGGTGCATCTGCGTCAGTTTGCAGGGTTCACCCTCGATCTCAATCGCCGCGAACTCAGCGACCCTCAGGGCCGTGCACAGCACCTTACGGCCGGCGAGTTCCAGCTGCTGCTGACCTTCATCGATCATGCCGGAGAAGTCATGAGCCGCGACCGGATCATGGCCCGTATCCGCAACCGCGAGTGGTACCCCGACGATCGCTACATCGACGTCCTCGTCGGGCAGCTGCGCAAAAAGCTCGGTGAAACCGCTGGCAATGCCACCCTGGTCACCACCATCCACGGTACCGGTTATCTGTTCACACCGGACGTGACCTGATATGCCGGAGGCACGCCAGTATCGAATCGGCGCCACCCTTCACGAGACCCCTATCACCCTTATTCGCCGGGGCCAACAGGCGCACGATGGTGCTTCGGTCATACTCAAGAGTCTGCGGCCGGAGGCCGGGGCCGGCGATCTCGCGCGGCTACGTCACGAACACCTGCTCAACAGCCGCCTGCAGGTACCCGGCGTCTGCCCCGCCATCGATCTGCTGACCCTGGACGGGATGCCGACTCTGGTGAGCCAGGACGTCGGCGCGACGGCCCTGCGTCACTGGATGACCGACCCGGGCATGGGACTGGCACGGCGCCTGGAGGTGGCCATCGGCATCAGCCGCGCAGTCACGGACCTGCATGCCGCGGGGGTCGTGCACCGCGACATCAACCCCGACAACATTATCGTGCGTGCCAGCGACCGCTGCGTGTGGCTCATCGATCTCGGCCTGGCAACCCTGTCGCTGCGTCACGGCCAGGAGCCGGTGCATCCGCGGGACCTCGAAGGCACCCTGGCCTACCTGGCTCCCGAACAGACCGGACGCCTGCCCCGCACGGTGGACCAGCGCGCCGACCTCTATGCGCTTGGAGCCACGCTCTACGAACTGTTCTCCGGAGTACTTCCCTTCGCCTCGGATGACCCCCTGGAACTGGTCCATGCCCATCTCGCGCGTATTCCTCCGCTGCTGCTCACGCAGGCACCACAGCTGCCACCGGCCCTGTCGGAACTGGTGTCGGTGCTGCTGGAAAAGCGCCCGGAGGATCGCTATCAGCACGCCCAGACCGTCGCCGAGGATCTGGAAGAGATCCACCGGGATCTCACGGCAGGCCTCATCACGACCCGTCTGAAAGCCGGTGCCCGCGATCGCGATACCCGGTTCAGCGTTCCCCAGCGCCTCTACGGTCGCGAGCGTCAGCGGCGGCGGCTGTTCCAGTTCGTGGAACGTGCCGCATCGGGGGCCAGCGACTTCATCCTGCTCAGCGGACCCACGGGTATCGGCAAGAGCACGCTCGTTAGTGCCGCTTTTTATCGAGCAGAGTCCTATGCATTCCGCACCGTTACGGCCACGTTCACACGCGCTCCGCAGACCGAACCTGCGGCCCCGGTAGTGCTAGCCTTTGCGCCACTACTGCGCCGTATCGTCGCTGCGAACACGCCGCTGATGACTCAGTGGCAAGGGCGATTGCGTCACGCCCTGGGCCGGGATGCGCAGCTGCTGGCGGAGGCCCTGCCTGACCTCGCCACCCTGCTCGCCCCCGCCAAGCCAGAACCGAGGCCGGCCACGCGGGAGTCCGGACAACGTTTCGATCAGGCCTTCCGGCGGCTGGTGGAAGGCTGCACCGACGCCACCGCGCCCCTGCTGCTGGTACTGGAAGGTTGCGAGTGGATCGATCCGGATTCGCGCCGCCTGATCCAGCTGCTCACGGGCGAAGGGGGCGTACCCCATCTGCTGATCCTCGGCACGGCCACGGACACGGAGCTGGCCACCGATGCCTTGGGCCCGCTCTATCCCAAGGCAGGACCGAACCACATTCAGGTGGACGCGCTGAGCCTGGAGGAGACCGGAACGCTGGTGGCGGACGTGCTCCACAGCCAACCCGAACGCGTCGGGCCGCTCGCTGCGCGCATCCATGCCAAGAGCCATGGCAACCCCATGCTGGCCCTCAACACCCTGGAGTCCCTGCGCAGCGAGGAGCTGCTGACCTACAGCCGCGAGCAGCATGGCTGGGTCTGGAACGAGCAGGCCCTTGCGGCCACCGTGCTGCTCGATCAGGACTCGGATGCCCTGCTCAGCCGTCTCACCAGGCTGCCTGCAGCCTCGATGGAGCCCATAGAGGTCGCCGCCTGCATCGGCGAGCGATTCGATGCCCAGTGGCTTGCAAGCACCCTCGAGATCAGCGTCAATGAAACGCTGCAGCGCCTGCGGCCGGCCCTCCAGGAAGGTTTCGTCGCCCCCGTCAGCGAGCGCAGGGTGCCGAGCCAGCACGACAGCGAAAGCAACGATGCCCTGGAGGCGGAGAGCCCGCTGCTGCTGCGCTTCGTACACAGCCGCATTCATCGCGAGATCTATCAACGCCTGACACCCGAGCGCCGCGGCGCGCTGCACCGACGCCTCGGGGACATTGTCCTCGACGCCGCCGAGAGCGGCGACCCGGCCGATTCCGACGCCAATCAGCGTCTGTTTCTCGATGCCGTCTCCCAATTCAACTTCGCCAGTGCATTGCCTGGAGAACCCGAACTCTCTGCACTCGAACTCGCTCAGCAGAACCTCAGGGCGGGCCGCATTGCCCTGCGCAGCGGACAACCCCAGGGTGCTTTCAGGTTCCTTCGAACGGGCATGGGACAGCTCGGTCCAACGGCCTGGACCGAGCATCCCGTGATCATGGCCCAACTCACCAGCAGCGCCCTCGATGCGGCCTTTCTCTGTGCCGACCCGGGCCAGGTGGAGCGCCTGTCACGAGCCGCCCTGTCACAGCCGCTGGACGATGCCATTCGCCTGCGCATGGTCGCCATGCTGACACGGGCCTGCTTCTCCCAGGGCCGCATCGCCGATGGCATGGAGACCGCACTGCCTGAACTCAGGCGCCAGGGCGTCAATCTGAAGACCCGCCTTCCCTTTGCCCTGAGCTTCATGCTGATGCTTCGCGAGGCGCGGCAGCTGGCCAGCCTGCCTCCATCCCGGGTCGTGGATCTGGCCAGAGCAGACCTCAGCCAGGATCTGCTGACGCGCAGCCAGTTGCTGCTCGACGTGGCCCAGAACGCATTCTTCACCAGTCCGAGCCTGCTGATCGCAGCCGTTCGTGAAATGTTGAGCCTGTCACGCGGGCAGGCGCCACTGCCCGAAACCGCCTTCGCTCTGGCCTGCGCAAGCGCCGCCGCAGTCACCATCGGCAAGCTCCCCTTGGCGTTGCGTCTGGCCGATCGCAGTGAGCAACTGCTGCAGCAGCAGGGCAAGGGACGGGCAGCAGCCCGGGCGCAGCTCGTTCTCAACAGCTTCGTTCGCCCCTGGTTCAGAGCGCCACGATTGCTGCTGCGCCCCCTGCTCACGACTTTCGATGAAGCCCTCACCGCGGGTGATCTCGACGGCGCCAGCCAGGCCGCCGCCGCCTACGCTGCCGGCGCCCTGCTCAATGGCGAGAGTCTGAACACGGCTCGGGAGCAGATCCGAAGTCTCGAACGGACTTTGAGCCTCTATCCGGCACCACCGGGACTGTCGGTGCTGCGGGCTTACAGCCGGTTCATCAACAGACTCATGGAGCCCGCGGTCGCCCCTGCGGCAGATTCCAACGGAGACCTCGAGGGCGGCGGTGAGTCGAGAAGTGAAGCGGTCCCGGCAGAGCACTGGAAGCACGGCGAAATCGGTGTGGACCATGGGCAACTGCTGCGGGCCTGGCAGCACCTGCTCGACGACGACAGCGAAGCTGCCCTGGCCATCGTCGCTGACCTCAGTCGCGAAGGCATCGCCCGATTGCCCTCCACCGCAGCGGCGCAGGTCCAGTGGATCCTGGCGCTGGCGAGCATTGACGCTGCGCGCAGCGCTTCCGGCCCGAATCGGAGGCGTCTGCTTCGACAGGCGCGCAAAGCCCGCAGACTCATCGCGCGCTGGGTCGATTTCGGACTCAGCAGCCTGCGCTCCCGCACTTCTCTCATCGACGCCGAACTCGCAGCGGCCGACGGCCAGGACCATGCCGCCCTGGACGGCTTCAGTCGCGCCATTCACCAGGCCAGGAGCGCGGACTTCGATCACGATGAAGCGATGGCCTGGCAAAGAGCAGCCCGTTTCTGCCGCGAAACAGGCCGGGAAGCGTTCGTGGATCACTTTCTCAAGGGCGCACAGCGCGCCTTTGAACATTGGGGAGCCGAAGCCCGGATCCAGCATCTGCTCCCGGACGGCCAGACCGGACTCAGCAGCCACCGGGCGGTTTCGAACCGCTCCCACCGCAGCGGCAGCAGCCAGCGCGGAAGCCACCTGGACACCGTCGCCCTGCTGGAGGCCGCACGCACCATCGCCGGCGAGGTACACCTCGATGAACTCGTTGGCACCCTGGTGGGGCTGGTGCTGGGCAGCTCCGGCGCTGAGCGAACTGCCCTGATCCTGCTGGAAGAGGCCAAGCTCATGCTAGCTGCCACCGCCAGCAGCAGTTCCAGCACCAGCACGGTCATCGATCCTCCCCTGCCGCTGCTGGAAAGCGGCGACCTTCTCCCCGTGAGCGTTGTCCAGTACGTTGCCCGGCGTCGAAGCGCTCTGGTGCTCGAAGATGCCAGCATTGAAGACGCGTTCAGCGAAGACCCGTATGTGCTGGAACACCGGCCCCGAGCCGTGGCCTGCGTGCCGCTGAGCATTGGCGGGCGCCTGATCGGCCTGCTCTACGCCGAACATCGCCACCAGACTGCGGCCTTCGGCCCAGAGCGGGTCGAGATCATCCGGCTGCTGGCGGCCCAGGCCGCCATTGGCATCGACAATGCGCGGCTCTATCAGGCGCTGTCCCTGGCGCGAGACGAGTACAGGGAACTGTTCGACCATGCCGCTGAAGGCATCTTCCGGCTGGACCTCGATGGCCGCCTGCAGCGTGGCAATCTGGCTCTGGCGGAAGCGCTGGGTTTCGTCGCTGTGGACGAACTGATCTCGGGCGTGCGCTTTCTGCCCCGGGACGTGGTCTCGGAACCGGCAGACGCTGTCAGGCTGCTGGATCAGATTCACTCCCGCGAAGGTGTCTCCGGCGTCGAGCTCGAAGGGTTCCGAAACGACGGCAGTCGCAGCTGGTTCGCGATTTCCGCGCGACTGATTCGCAATGAGGACGGCCAGAAAGTCGCCATCGAGGGCTCCCTGGTGGACATCAGCGAACGCCGGCAGCGCGTACAGGCGGAACGCGAACGCGAAATGGCCAAGGCCGCCACCGAAGCCAAGAGCCGCTTTCTGGCCAACATGAGCCACGAGATACGCACACCCATGAACGCCATCCTCGGCTTCTCGGAGCTGATGATCGGCACGGCCCTAGACTCCCGTCAGCGTGAGTTCGCCACCACCATCCACTCCGCGGCGGAATCCCTGCTGCGTCTGATCAACGACATCCTCGACTTCTCGCGGATCGAAGCCGGCCAGCTCAGCCTCATCAGCGAACCCCTGGACCTTCCAGCGCTGCTCGCTGAGATGGAGACCCTGTTCTCGAGCAGCGCTCGTCAGAAGGGGCTCGACCTGTCCTGCCATGGCGGCGAGGCCATGCGCCGCGGATTGACCGGCCAACGGCCGCTGCAAGGCGATACCGGGCGCCTGAGGCAGGTGCTCGTGAACCTGCTGGGCAACGCCCTGAAATTCACCGACCACGGTCGCATCGACCTCGGCATCGAGCTGCTCGCACTGCACGAGGAATCCGCCGAGGTACTGTTCAGTGTCGAAGACAGCGGCATCGGCATCGCCGCGGAGGATCAGACCCGATTGTTCCGCTCCTTCGAGCAGGGCGACACGGGCCGCTCGCGGCGCTACACCGGCACCGGGCTCGGCCTCGCCATATCCCATCAGCTGGTCTCCCTGATGGGTGGAGAACTCGAGGTTGCGAGCACGCCTGACGTGGGCAGCCGATTCAGCTTCACCCTGTCCCTGCCGCGGGCCATCGAGCCGGTGCTGGACATTGCAGGTGATGGCCGGCCCCAGCATGCTGCGCTGGCCGGGCGGGAAATCCTGCTGGCAGAAGACAACCACATCAATCAGCAACTCGCTGTAGCCTTTCTGCAGGAAGCTGGCGCCCGGGTCAGGGTGGTGGACTCCGGTGCCGAAGTGATTGGAGCAGTCCGGGAGCACCGCTTCGATGCGGTGCTGATGGACCTGCACATGCCGGGCTTGGACGGCATCGAGGCCTGCCGGGCGCTGAGGGCGCTTGAAGTCGGGGCCCGACTGCCGGTGATTGCAGTGACTGCCGACGCCGCCGCAGACAGCATCGAGCGGGCCCATCAGGCTGGCTTCGATGACTACGTGGTGAAGCCCTTGACCATGAACAGCCTCATCAGCGCCATCGAGCGGCTCCTGCCTGGCACCTCGACCCGCGACACCGCCGGCCAGCAGTTCCCTCATCCGCGTCTGACCCATCGGCTGCCGGGAGTCGATCTCGCCAGGGCCTTGCGCAATCACAACGGCAATCAGGAGCTGCTCGCCCGTCTTGCCGGACAGTTCGTCGAACTCTACGGCAATGCACCCGTTGTTCTGGCCAGAGAGCTGGACGCCGGCGACGCCGAGCGTGCCGTTCGCCTTGCCCACAACCTCCACGGCGTCGCCGGAAGCTTCGGCGCAGAACGCCTGCGTACGGCCGCCCGCAAACTGGAGCACGCCCTCGAGAGGGACGCCGATCTCAGCACCGCGCCGATGGAGGAGTTCGGTGCCGCCCTGGCGGAGGTGGTTGCCAGCATGCAGACACTCGTGAACGATCAGCACCGCCAGGCCTTGCTCCCCTCTGATCGACCCGCCCTGCGCTGAGCGCCACGCTGCGGCCGGTAGGGCTGCCGCCATTGTTCATGCTAACCTCGCGCCCGACTCGGACCGGGATCAGATCCATGGCAGTCCCCCACGCCTACGACATGAACAAGCTGCACAAGCGCCTGCGCCGTCTGGTGGGTCAGGCCATCAGCGACTATCAGATGATCGAGGACGGCGACCGGGTCATGGTCTGCCTTTCCGGCGGCAAGGATTCCTACACCCTGCTCGACATTCTGCTGCACCTGCAGCAGAGCGCACCGGTCCGTTTCGAACTGGTTGCGGTGAATCTCGACCAGAAGCAGCCGGGCTTCCCCGAACACGTTCTGCCCGAGTACCTCGACGGCCTCGGCGTCGAGTACCAGATCCTCGAACGCGACACCTACTCCGTGGTCAGGCGGCTCACGCCGGAAGGCAAGACCTTCTGTCCGGTGTGCTCGAGGCTGCGGCGCGGCACCCTCTACGAGCATGCCCGGCGCATCGGCGCCACCCGCATTGCCTTGGGCCACCATGCCGACGACATCGTCGAGACACTGTTTCTGAACATGTTCTATGGCGCCCGGTTGGCGGCCATGCCGCCCAAGCTCCTGTCCGACGACGGCCGCCACGTGGTCATTCGACCGCTGGCCTATTGCCGGGAAAAGGACCTTGCGCGCTGGGCCGACCACAAGGCCTTCCCGATCATTCCCTGCAACCTCTGCGGCAGCCAGGACAATCTGGCCCGGGTTGCAGTCAAGGAAATGCTGGCCGGCTGGGAACGCAGCCATCCGGGACGGGTGCAAAAGATCGCGCGCTCGCTGCGCAACGTCCAACCCTCCCACCTCATGGATCCGGAACTGTTCGACTTCGCCAGTCTCGAGATCCAGGCGGAACCGGCAGCAGAAGGTCCAGATGTCGACAGGGTGCGTCTGGTTCAGCTCTGAACGCCGGGAATCAGGGAATGCCAGCGACGCCGCCGCGGGCTTCTTAGTCAGCCATATCGTCTTCGGGCGCTTCCGCTTCGGGAAGGTCGAGTTCCAACAGCCGGTTGATGCGGATCATGGCCCGCAGCTCATCCAGGTAGGCGCCGCGCCGTTCCGAGTACATCTCGAGGCCGTCGATGAGATGGGTCCCGAGCAGGACGTCATGCTCTCTCCGAGCCTCAGCGCGCAACTCCCGCAGCGGTTCATAGGCAGGATGGCTGTTCAGGTTGCGGAAATAGCTGTCGACAGCATCCGGGACGGCATCGAAGAGGGTCACCTCGTGCTGGGCGCCGGCGATACGCCGGGCGGGCACCAGCCCGCAACCTTCCTGGTAGCACCATTCCCCGAACAGATTGTTGGCCTCGCGGGCAAAGCGGGAACGCCCCCAACCCGACTCCGAGGCTGCCTGAGCCAACGCCAGGGACGGCGGAATGATGTCCACGCGCATGAGCAAGGCGGAGATGTCCGCGCCATGTACCGGGTCAGGCAGATCGACCCGGTAACGGTCGCCCAGCACAGCAAGGCGAATCCGGTCCGCCTCCCGCAGCTGTTCCCCGGCATCCAGCCGCTCCTGCAGATCCGACAGGTACTGGCGATTGTCGAGAATCCACTCGTTCTGGGCTTCGACGACGGGCAGCAGATAGTCGAAGAAGGTGGACTTCATGGCCTCGACGTCGCGGATGGCGGCGAAATCCGGCAGCGGTCCGATGTCAGGCAGTTCGGCAGTCAGCGGAATGGCCGGCTCCCGCTCGAGCAACTGCCGACCCAAGATCAGCAGTGCCGCGGCCAACACCACCCCTGCAAACAGCAGGGCGTGCCGCCATTTCTCGCTGGATTCTGTCTGCTGGCCGTCAGTCATGGATCAGCCCGTATCCCGCAGCACGATGGCCGGCGGTGTACGCACGACCTTGACGGTGCTGATGGTACCAATGGTGCCAATCAGCACGACCCCGATCAATGGCCCACCCAACCAGATCCCCGGGTGCAGTCGGCCCGGAATCTGGAAGATCTGCTCCTGCAGAATCCAGACCGTGACCTCCGCCCCCACCGCCGCAAGAATGCCCGCAAACAGGCCCAGCGCAGCGAACTCGGTGACCAGCGCGCCGAGGATACGACGCCGTCCGGCCCCCAGCGCCCGCAGCAGACCAAACTCCCGCATGCGTTCATCCATGCTCGACTGGATGGAGGCGATCAGCACCAGGGCACCCGCGATCAGCACCAGAGACAACACCACTTCCACCGCCAGGGTCACGCGCGCGACGATGCGTTGCACCTGAGCCATGACCTCATCGATTTCGATCACCGTCACTGTCGGAAAGCGCCTCAACAAGCGCGTCAGAAACTGCTTTTCGTCAGCTTCAAGCCGGAAACTGGTGAGCCAGGTGGCAGGCAGATCAGCCATCATGCTCGGCGTGGCGAGAATGAAGAAATTCGGTCGCATACTGTCCCAATCGACGGAGCGAAGACTCGCAATGCGGGCCTCGACCCGTCGATCCACGATATCGAACTCCAACCGGTCGCCGACGGAAAGCCCGGCTTCCTGGGCGTAGTTGGCATCCAGGGACAGCAACGGTTCGGTCTCGTCAGGCTGCCACCACTCCCCTGCCACGACCCGGTTACCGGTCGGCAGATCCCAGGTCCAGCTCAGATTGCGTTCCCGACCGACACGGCTGCGCTCGTCAGTTTCGGAATCCACGGTGGGCACCCCGTTCACCGCCACCACGCGGCCGCGCATCATCGGGAAGAAGGCGTCACTGCCGGAGGCCTCGCTCTCGAGCATGTCCGTGATGGGTCTGACCTCTTCCGGGGCGATGTTCATGAGGAAGTGATTGGGCGCATCCTCAGGAACCTGATTGCGCCACTCATCCAGCAGCGCCGTGCGCAGCAGATAGAGGATGAGCAGCAGCATGATCGCAATGCCGAAGACCACGATCTGGACGCTGTTTTCGCGCCGTCTGCGCTGCAGGGCCGAAAGTGCAATGCGCCAGCCGCTGCCAGCCTGCATGCCGATGATGCGGCCGGTGCGCAGCAGCAGGTGGGCCAGGGTCATCAACACCGCCACCGTGCCGAAGGTGCCGAGGATGAGCCAGCCTGCCAGCACCATCGAATCCGCATACCACACCAGCAGCACCAGACTGCCGATGAGACCCGAGGCGTAGGCCAGCGCCATGGACGCATCATTGGGAGCGAGATCGCGGCGGATCACCCGCAGAGGACTCACGTCCCGCAGGCGCAGCAGGGGTGGCAGGGCGAAAGCCAGCAGACAGATGAAGCCGGTGATGCCTCCCACCAGAAAGGGTCTCAATCCAGGCGGCGGCAGGAACACGGGCACGAGTTCCGCGAACACGACGAGACCCAGCGCCTGCAGCCCCCAACCGAGCAGCAGGCCCACGGTGGTGGCCAGGGCCCCGAGCAGCAGCAGGCTGCCAAGGTAGGTGTTCTGGATTTCCTTGGGCGTCATCCCCAGGGTCTTGAGCACCGCCACCGCATCATGCTGGCGCTGACTGTAGCGATGAGCCGCCAGGGCCACCGCCACGCCGGAAAGAATGACGGCCAGCAGCCCACCTAAGAGCAGGAAGCTCTCGCCACGGGCCAATGCCCGGCCGATGGCGTCACTGCCGGTACGGATGTCCACCCAGTCAAAATGAGGACTCAGGCCGTCGCCGATCTCCTCCCGCCACGCCTCCAGGTCGCTGTCACTGCCCCGCAGCAGCAGGGCGTAGGACAGCCGGCTGCCGGGCTGGACGACGCCCGTGGCCTCCACGTCCGCGTAGCGCATCAGCAGGCGCGGGCCGAGATCGAAGAAGCTGCCGCCACGGTCCGGCTCCCGGGTGACCACAGCCGTAACGTCGAAGGTGGCATTGCCGACCTCGACCTCGTCGCCAAGCTCGAGGTCCAGGGCCGGCAGCAGCCGGCCGTCGAGCCAGACCTCGCCCGCCTCAGGCAATCGATCCGTATCCCGCCCGGGAACGAAGGGCGCATCGGCCACCGCCAGGCTGCCGCGCAACGGATACCCGGGCGTCACCGCCTTCACCGAGACCAGCTGGCTGCGCTCAGGACCGAAGACCATGGAGCTGAAAGTCAGGGTGCGTGCGGTATCCAGACCACGCTCGCGGGCAAGCGCCTCCCACTCCTCGGGCACCGGCCGGGATCCGCGCACGACCCGATCCGCCGCCAGGAAGGCACTGCTTTCCACCACCAGGGCCTGCTGCAGGCGGTCAACGAAGATGGCAATGGCAGCCACCGTGCTGACCGCGATGATCAGTGCGGCCACCAGCAGGCTGAGTTCCCCACTCTTCCAGTCGCGCCACAGCAGCCGCGCGGGGACCCGAACATCCATGGCCTCAGCCTCCGGCCGCGGCGGCTGCCGCTGGTTCCGCCAGCAGGCGGCCGGCATCGATGGTCAAGGCCCGGTCGCAGCGCCGCGCCAGCGCCGGATCGTGGGTCACGAGGATCAGGGTGGTCCCGAACTCCCGATTCAGTTCGAACAGCAAATCGGCAATGTGCTCGCCCGTGGTCCGGTCCAGGTTGCCGGTGGGCTCGTCGGCAAACAGCACCGCAGGTTGCGCCGCGAAGGCCCGGGCGATGGCCACCCGCTGCTGCTCACCTCCGGACAGCTGCCGCGGCTGGTGATCGACGCGATTGCCGAGACCCACGCGCTCGAGCAGTTCCCGGGCCTTGGCTGCGGCATCCCGGTCACCGCGCAATTCCATGGGCAGCATGACGTTCTCGAGGGCATCGAGGCTGGCCAGCAGCTGGAAGTTCTGGAAGACGAACCCCACCAGACGCCCCCGCAGCCGCGCCCTTGCCTCTTCGTCCATGGCGGTGAGATCGTGATCATCAAGCAGGATGCGGCCGCCGGTGGGTTCATCGAGTCCGGCCAGCAATCCCAGCAGCGTGGTCTTGCCCGAACCGGAAGCGCCGACCAGGGCCACACTTTCGCCACGCTTGATTTCGAGGTTGACGCCCGCCAGTATCTGCAGTGGCCCAGCGGCCGTCCTGACAGTTTTCTCCAAATCGCGAGCCAACAGCATGGGTCCATTCGTGACTGCATTCATGCGTTTATGCCTGCTTCCAATCCTGGGAGTGATCATTCTGAGCCTGGCCGTCCCAGTACGGGCCGGAACGGTTCTGGTGGTTGGCGACAGCATCAGCGCTGCCTACGGCATGAGCACCGACGAGGGCTGGGTACACCTGCTGGAGCGGAGGCTGCAGCAGCTCGACCCCGCGTTCGCAGTGGTGAACATGAGCCTGAGTGGTGAGACCACCGGCGGCGGGCTGGCGCGCCTGCCGGATGCCTTGCGACGTCACGCACCGGATGTCGTGATCATCGAGCTCGGCGGCAACGACGGCCTTCGAGGATATCCGATTGACCGGATCCACGCCAACCTGGGTCGAATGGTAACAGCCTCCCTGGAAAGTGGGGCCGAAGTGCTGCTGGTGGGGATGCATATCCCCCCCAACTACGGCCAGCGCTACGTGGAAGCCTTCCACGGCATCTTCCATGATCTCGCTGCGGAACATGACGTGCCCCTCGTGCCCTTCCTGCTCGAAGGCGTCGCCACGGACGAGACGCTGATGCAACGGGACGGGATTCACCCCACCGCAGCTGCCCAGCCGCGGCTGCTGGACAATCTCTGGCCCGAACTTGAGTCCATGCTCAACAGCCACCTCGAACGCCTGACCCTGAGGGACTCCGCGGACTCCCGCCGCTCCGCCTCAGGGGGGTGACCGCCCACAAGTCCCAACTTTCCGTCATCATTCCTTTAGAATGGGGTCGGCAACGTTGCACGCCGGCCAGAGGCGGGAGATGGAATTGTCAAACACCAACCGGGCACGATCGGACACCCGGCAGAATCTGATCCTGTCGGCCCTGCACCTGTTTGCCGAACAGGGGATCGACGCGGTGTCCATGCGCACGATCAACGCAGCCGCAGGCGCGCGCAATGCATCGGCCGTGCATTACCACTTCGGCAACAAGTTCGGGATCATCGAAGCCATCATCGGCTTCATCAAGGACGAACTCGACGGCCATCGCCTGCCGGCCCTGGAAGTACTGGAAAAGCGGGCCGCCGAGGGTGAGCCTCCCGGGACCCGGGAAGTGATGTGGGCGGCCCTGAAGCCCTACGATTCACTGAACCGGACACCCGAATACGGCCGTTCGTCCATCCGGTTTCTGGCCCGCATTCAGACCGACATGAATGCGGACATCCAGAATGCCCTCAAGCGCGATCCCCACGAGATCGCCCAGCGCTTCGACGCCCTGCTGGCCCAGGCCCTGCCCGATCTGCCCAGCGACGTCCGCCAGACACGCTATCTCTACTGCTGGACACTGATGGTCCAGAGCTTCGCCGGGACGGGAAACTGGCGGGACACGACCTTCGGCAATCTCCGCGCCGCCACCGGCGATGCCGCACTGCTGCGATTCTTCGATTTCATGGTCGGCGGTCTCGAAGCCCCCATCACCCAGCCATGAGACTCTGCCGGCAGCCTGCGGGGAGATGCCAACCGTGATCGGAGCAGGCCAGGGACCGGTCTGCCATCGCATCAGACCCGTCGCGGCGAGCGTCATTGCCTGGATCCTGGTCACCCTGCTTGGTCTTTCCGGCTGTACTGCCCCCCCTTCATCCGATCAGCGCCTTCCCCTTGGTGGGAACGGCGCCTTCCTCTTCGATCGGGGCGCGACGCTGAGCGCAGAAGACGTACTGCTGCAGGCGGGTGGCGAGTCCTTCACCCCTCTGGCCAGACATCAGACGCGACTGGGCTACAACGCCGATCACCTCTGGCTGCACGTGCAGCCACCGACAACCTTCGCCGACGGCAATTTCCATGTGGTGCTTGATCCGGCCCTGCTCGACGAGGTCGAGCTGCATCACTTCCGCCGCGATGCCAGCGTCCGATCCAAGCGGCTGACACCCCACCAGCCCCTGCTGGAACGGGAAGTCCCCATTCGGGGCTTCGGTTTCCGCGTCCGCGGCTACGATGCCGGTCAGGACACGCTCCTGCTCAGCGTCCGCACCGAGGGCAACCTGGCCCTGAACGGCTGGCTGCTCGACGATCGCGGGCTCGAACGACATCGCATCCGCAATGCAATTCGTGACACGCTCTTTCTCGGCAGCATGCTGCCCCTGATCGTGCTCAACCTGCTGCTGTTCGCCGTCCTGCGCGCACGCAGCCTGCTCTACCTGTCCCTGTTTGCGATGGCGACAGTCGGCCATCACCTGATCAGCCATGATCTGCTGGCCATCCTGGGACCGGAGCAGCCCTTCGCCGCCCCGCACCGGCTCTATCTCGCCGCCATCCTGCTGTCTGGCCTCGGTGCCATGCTGTTCACCCGCCACGCGCTCATCCTGCCCCGGGCCAACCCAAGGCTCGACCAGATCATCGTCGGCGTCGCAGCCGTCATCGGCGTGAGCCTCCTGGCCGTGCCGCTGCTGCCCCTTGCGTGGCTCTATCCCCTGACCGTGGCCACATCGCTGGTGGGGACGCCCATCATGCTCATTGCGGCGGCCATACGCTGGCGTCAGGGGGATCCCACGGCCCGCATCCTGGTCTTGACCTGGAGCATCCTGCTGCTCGGCATCATCCTCATGACCACCTATCGGGCCGGCTGGTTGCCGGTACCGGTCGTCACCGAGGCCAATACCTATCTGCTGAGCGTGCTGTCGGTGCTGCTGCTCACTTTCGCCATCGTCCACCGCCTGCTGGTCCTCGGAGACCCCCGCACCGTGGGCAACGTCAACATGAACGCAGCCTCAGCCGCGGCCGAAGAAGGCGACCGCATGATCGGTGAACTCGAGCGCCGACTGCACCTTCACAACCGGGAACTGCGCGTCGTGAACAAGCGGCTGGCGGCGCTCAGTGCCGAGACTGAACACCATGTCCAGACCCTGAGCGTGCTGTTCGCCTCGTCCGTGGCCATCCATCGCACTGACGATATCGACGAACTGCTGCAGACTTCCCTCGGCCAGCTTGGCGAGCTGTTCCCCAATCACGGCTTCGGCATCGTCATTCTCGGTGACCGCAAGTCGGATGTGCGCTATCGGGCCTTTCTGCGCATCGCCGCCCCCCTGCAGGCCCTGCTCACCGACAATGCGCAGCTGCTCGGCTCCACCGTACGCTCGACCCTCCGCTCCCTGCTGCTGGCAGCCAGCGAAGCCGAACCCGTCACCGCCGCCCAGGCCCAGCACGGTGGCTGGCAGTTTCTCGAGATGCCCGACCGCAGCCGGGAGGCCTACGGCTATCTGATCATCGCCGGCGCCGACCTCGCACCGCGTTCAGTGGAGGTCCTGAGCGTGTTCTGCAGCCAGATCACCACCGCCATCGAGAACCGCAGACTGTCCCGTGAACTCGAGGAGCTGGCCCATACCGATCCGCTCACCGGGATCGGCAACCGCAAGGTCCTCGATGCCGCCCTCGACGACGCCATCCGCAACGCCAGCTCCGCACCCCAGATCGAGTTCTGTGCCCTGGTAGTGGACGTCAACAGTCTGAAGCCCATCAACGACCAGTACGGCCATGAAGCGGGCGACGCCGTCATCATGCACGTGGCCCGGGTCCTCCGGGCCTGCCTGCGGCGGGAGGACACCCTGGCCCGAAGCGGTGGCGACGAGTTCATCGTGCTCTGCGCCAACACGCTGCCGCCCGGCGCCGAGGAACTGGCCGACCGCATTCACCGTCGGCTGGCGCTGCATCCCGTGCCCAGATTCCGCAATGCAGCTTTCGACCACGATTTCTTCGCGACGGTGTCCATCGGCATCGCCAGCTCCATCGACGCCAGCCCCGACCAGGTTCTGGCCGTGGCCGATGCACGCATGTACGACGCCAAGGAAAGGCACTATGCGAGCGCGGCGCGGCGCACGTCCAACCCTTGAGCGCCACGGCAGGCCCGAACGATAGCCCATCGCGGGAGCTGCCCGGAGCGCAGCGCAGGGGAACGATGGCGTGGCAGCGAGCCCTTACAGCGAGCTGACCAGGTGGCCGCCGTCGATCACGATGCTGTCGCCGGTCATATGGGCCGAGGCTTCGGAGGCCAGCAGCAGCAGCGCGCCGTCATAGTCCTCGAGTTCGCCGGTCCGGCGCTGAGGGATGGGCTTCAGGAAGGCTTCCCGGGCATCGCTCTCGAGCAGGGTTGCACTGACGGCACTGAGGAAGTAGCCGGGAGCCAGCGCATTGCAGCGAATGCCGTAGCGGGCACCCTCCAGGGCAATCTGCTTGGTGAGCTGGATCACGGCCGCCTTGGACACAGCGTAGGGCGTCACGCCCTTCTGCTGCCGGTAGGACAGAATGCTGGCGATGTTGACGATGTTGCCGCCGCGCTTGGCCTCGATCCAGCGCCGGGATGCCTCCCGGGAGACCATCCACACGCCCTTGACGTTGGTGGCCATCACCGCATCCCAGTCCCCTTCGTCCAGCGTGATGTAGGTGAACACGCCGGGCTCCATGCCGGCATTGTTGATCACCACGTCCGGCATGCCGAACGCCTCCTCAGCCTGGGCGAAGCCATGACGGATGCTCTCACTGCTGCGCACATCCATCTCGATGCAGGCTGCTTCGTGCCCAGCACCCTTGAGCTCGTCGATGCGGGCCAGCAGCTTGTCCATGCGTCGGGCCGCCAGGACCACCCGGGCACCGGCGCCAGCGAGCACGCCGGAGAAGTGATGGCCAAGGCCGCTCGAAGCACCCGTGATGAGCACGGTCTTACCGGCCAGCGAAAAGCGATCCAGGGTCATGCGTCGGTCTCCTTGATGGGTTATGCGCGACTGCGGCAATGGCGGGAAATGCCGGTGGATTGTGGTGAAGACTCGTCAACCGGTGCCGCGGCGTCAGCCCCGTGGGGTTGTCCGCAGTCCGGGCACAAGGACAGGTCACCGGGCTCGAGGCCGTTGCCGAGCCCCACCCGATCGTCGAACACGAAGCACTCACCCTGCCAGCGACTGCGCTCGGGCGAGGTTTCGGCAAGATAGGCCAGAATGCCGCCGCGAAGCTCATGCACGCGCTTGAAGCCCTGCCCGCGCATCCAGGCCGCCGCCTTGGTGCAGCGGATGCCGCCGGTACAGTAGATGGCCACTTCCGGCGTCAGCTGCGGGTCCAGATGAGCTTCGACCCAGGCCGGGAACTGGCGAAAGCTGTCGGTGTGAGGATCCACCGCACCCTCGAAGCGGCCGACCGCCACTTCGTAATGGTTGCGGACGTCGATCACCGGGACCGCCGGGTCCTCGAGCAGGCGATTCCACTGCTCCGCTGATGCCTCGATGGCGTCGTCAAAGTGCAGCGGCGCATCGCCACGGCCGAGGGCGACGATCTCCTCCCGCAACCGCACTCTGAGGCGGCGGAAGGGCCTCACCTCACCGGCGGGACTGCGCTGAAGCTGCACCTGAGACGGCGTCAGCACACCGGCCAGCATGGCTTCCACGGCATCGATCTGCCGCGCTGTGCCGGCGATGCTCAGATTGATGCCTTCAGACGCAATCAGCACGGTGCCGAGCACGCCGATCCGACCCGCAGCCGCCTCGATACGATCACGCAGCGCCGCCGGGTCAGCAACCGGGCAGAACCGATATCCCGTGGCGACCTGGACCCCTTCAACCATGGCGCCCGCCTCCCAGGCAGGCCGGCGACTCTGGAACGGCACCAAAGCGGGCTTCCCACTCCGCCGGGGTGTAGGTGTGCAGGGCCAGCGCGTGGACGCCGCCGGCCAGCTCTGCTGCCAGGATGCGATTGATGCGCCGATGGCGGGCGACCAGCCGCTCGGAAGCGAAGACGTCGGCCACCAGGACCACCTTGAAGTGGGTCTCCGAATCCGGCGGCACGTTGTGGCTGCTGCTTTCGTTGACGACTTCGAGATACCTAGGCTCGACCGCCTCGAGCAGCTTGGATTCGATGGTAGCCTGAATACTCATGTCCGCCTCCGACGATTCGCGGGGAGCGGATTGTAGCCTGAGTGGGCGCTGGACTGCTTCCCGCAAGCGAGCAGCAGGGTGCCAGGACGGACTGCACCCCCGACGGTGGAGCACTCGGGATCGGGATCGGGATCGCTATCGGGATCGGGATCGAAAAACCCGGCGCCTGGCCACGAGCCTCTGGACGTTCATCGTCGCCCAACACGTTACGTGGCCTGGGAGGCTCTGAACGGGGATCACGAGACGGAGCAAGGGCTGAACGGAGTTCATTGAAGCGCATGGCGGCGATGCTAAGCCGATCGGGTGGAAGGGGCTGGTGGGCGAAGGAAGCCTGGGTTGCACAGCGAGGTCGTGGGGTCGATTTCGATTTCGATTTCGATACCGATCCCGAAGAGCGGGTGTTCCGACTAGCGGATGGACTGAACGCTCTTCATGCGCGCCGGAGATCCCCGGCGCTGGACGGTTGGTCCGCAATCGGCGGGAAACCTGCGGCAGGCCTCACCCCTTCCCCGTCAGCTGGTAAACGCCGTCCCAGTCAGCGCCGGGGGGGGACTCGATGAAGATCTGGCAGCGGTCCACGTAGGTCAGCGACGGGCCGTCGTCCGCATCGAGTTCGAGCACCTTCTGAAATCCCGCAAGCGCCTCCTCGAAACGCTGGGCGCGATAGTGCGCCAGGGCAGCAGCATAGCCGTCCACCACCGCCTGCCGGTCAGCGCTGAGTTCACCCTTGCGTTCAAGCAGTTCATAGACCCGGACCGGTTCCCGCCGGCCGACCACCCGGATCAGATCCAGTTCGCGCACCTCCACGGCATCGGCCACCTGGGCGTAGGTGGTTTCCGAAATCATGGTGTAGGTCCCGTAGAACTTATTCGCACCTTCCAGGCGCGCTGCAAGATTCACCGCATCGCCCATCATGGTGTAGTCCATGCGCTGGGCCGAACCCATGTTGCCGATCAGCATCTGGCCCGTGTTCATGCCCATCCTCACGTGCAGCACAGGGCGACCGTCTGCCTTCAGGCGCGCGCGGTAATCGATCATGAAACGCTGCATGTCGATGGCAGCCAGACAGGCCCGCCGGGCGTGATCCGGCTGCTCCAGAGGCGCGCCCCAGAACGCGATGATGGCGTCGCCCTCGAACTTGTCCACCGTCCCTTCGTACTCGGAGATGATGTCGCACATGGCCGTCAGGTACTCGTTGAGCAGTGCAACGAGTTCCTCCGGAGTCAACTGCTCGGAGATGGTCGAGAACCCTGCCACGTCGGAGAAGTACGCCGTCATTTCACGACGTTCACCGCCCAGACGAAGGCGGGAGGGATCCTTCACCAGAATGTTCACCACCTTGGGCGACAGGTACTGACCGAAGGCATCCCGGATCAACGTCTTCTGGTCCCGTTCCCGCAGGTAGAAGCGCAGATTGATGATCAGGAAACCCAGCAGCAGCGAGGTCGCCACGTAGGCCATGGAGAAGATCACCCCAAGGGAGACGTAACTCCAGGTCACCAGGGCCGCCCACACGACGAGCACGGCCAGTGCCCCCGCAGCCCGCGCACCCGGACTCTGGGAAAAGGCCGTGGCCAGCAGCCCGGCCATTGCCAGCAGCGCCACCAGCGCCTGCCCGAAAGCGCCGGCCGGCTGCAGCGGGGCTCCTGACAGCAGCGTCGCGATGGTGGCTGCGATGATTTCGACGCCGTAGAGCCGACCCAACGGCGTGGCGAAGAAGTCGTGAGAAACCTCCGAGGTGTCGCCGAACACCACGATGCGATCCTGCATCCAGTAGCGCAGTTCCTGCAGCTCCGCCTCGCTCGCGCTCTCGATGTCGAGCAGCTCCAGGGCAGACAACCCGAAGACGTCCGCATAGCCGCTGGCCCCCGCCGGCAGCGCCGGGAAGTCGATGCGCAGCATGCCATCCGCCGGCCAGCGAACTGTGAGGGCGTCACCGAACGTCAGCCGACCGTTTTCGAAGGCGGGCTCTTCGCCCAGAAACATCGCTACGGCCTGCACCGAGAACGGCCAGCCGTCATCCAATGCGGTGGCTTCGGGAAAGAAGCGCAGGCGCGACATGCTCTCGATGATCTGACTCGTGGACTGAACGTTGGTGTAGCCGCTGCGAACGGCGCTGCGAAGGGGCTCCACCGGATAGTTGATCCGGGTCATCCTGCCGTCCTCGACCACCCCCTGAGACACTGTGAGCACGTTGCCGGCAGCCGCCAGCAGCTCGGCCGTCGTCTCGTCTTCGCCATAGGAGGAGGGAAAATCGAAGAGATTGTCCAGGGCCACGACCCGGCCACCGAGGGCGCTGATGTTCGCGGAGATGCGCCCGAGATCGGTGCGACGGAGCGGCCAGCTGCCGTACTGCTCGAAAAAATCTTCGTCCTGCACCACGAAGGTGATGGTGTCGGCGGGGAAGGTCACCTGGGTACGCATCATCTGCCGGAAGGAGACCGTCTGTTCCTCCACCGCCGCGAACCACTCGAAACGCTCCGCCACGATGGCCAACAGAAAAAGCAGCACCACGGCCGCCACGTCCCAGCGTTTAGTGATTCCCTGCATGGCTCCCCCGAGTCACGTTGTCAGTGGCCCGCCAGCTCAGCGCGGCTGCGAGCGAACGACATGCCTGCCATCTTCGCATATTTCCAAGCGTTGCCAGCCCTGCGCAGCCCCCTAAAAAACTGCGCCGCGAGCTTCATCGAGAAGCCCGCGGCGCGCGGTCCAGCCAGGCCGTGGGATCAGGGAGCGTTGGCACCCATCATCACAGTGTTGTAGGTAATGGCCTCTTTCTCGCGCAGGTCGAGCAGGCGCAGATCGTGGTAGGCCTTGATCAGGAACGGCCGCATGTCGTTCTCTTCAGGATAACTCCGGAAGAAGCCGCGATAGGTGTCCAGAGCGGGCACCAGCAGATCCTGCTCTTCGAGATAGTCAGCAATCATGAAGGGGTCATTGCGGACCGGGTCATCGCGCATGGCCGCGAGTTCCGCCTTGATCTCTGCCGTCCGCTCTGCGTCGAGCCAGTTCAAGGTGCTGCGGCGACGGGGCGCGTAGACGGTTTCCCCGTCCAGGATCACCTCCACCGCATAAGTATGTTCCCCTGCGGGCAACTCAGGCACCCGGAAGCGGATCATCTCGCTGGTGGACGACGGCGGGATATCGAAGGTCTGATCGCCGATATGCAGACGGTAGGCATACTCGGGACCGGCGTTGGACCACACCAGCTCAGGCCACTCCGGACCCACGGCGATGTTGCGAGCCGTGTCCACCTGTGGTTGCTCGTCCGCACTGCGAACGCTGCGCCGAACCGTGGTGTAGCGCTGGGTCGTGGCGAACTTGTTGCGCATGGCCTGCCAGAAACCACCCCTGGCCTGCTGCTGCACGCCGAAGTTCCGACCCGCCACCACATCGAGTTGACCGTCGGAGACCTTGATGGTCGTTCCAGCACCAAGGTCATTGATCTCGCCCGATTCCTGGTTGATCACCTTTGCGCTACCGTCCGAACCGGAACGGACATACTGTTCTGGAAACAGATACTTGGTCCGGGTCACGGATTCCCAGCGCTCGCCATCGCGCGAGAACTCGATGGTGCCCTGGACATCAATGACGCGTGCCACCGGCCCACTCGCCTGTGCGGAGACATGAATCAGCGCCAGCACAGCGACGGCGGTGATCACGCTGATCCTTGCGTAAATCGACATAACCTGCCTCCTCCTCGTTATAACAGTGCCACAGTATTACACGACGTAGTGTGAAGCGATTGTGAACGGGTCGGCGTCCAAGCTGCTCACCCTGTCATGAATTTGACCATCCTTGCCGCCAAATCTCACTTTCCGACGATGACGAATGCGCTCCAGATGAACGGGTAGCCCCAACGCGGCGACTCCAGCAGCTCGAGCTGCGCTGCCCGAAACGCCTCCCTGGGCGGCATACCCGCGAACATGCGCTCGTAGAAGGCCGTCATCAGGGCCTGGGTACCCGCGTCGCTGACTTCCCACAGCGACGTCACCACCTGGCGTACGCCAGCTTCCTGGAAAGCCCGCCGCAGGCCGTAGACGCCTTCACCCTCGTGGATCTCGCCGATGCCGGTGTCGCAGGCGGAGAGCACGGCGAGTTCCGTCCCGGAGAGATCCAGTCCGAGCACTTCGAGGGCGGTCAGGATACCGTCGTTGCGGGTGTCGATTTCGCCTAGGAAGGGGGCATTGGAATTGACGCCGGCAAAGGCCAGGCCTGCCCGCAGCAGGGGGTTGTCACCCGGGGGCGGCACCATCACTTCCAGGCTGCGCTCGGTGCGCAGCAGCCGCCTGCGGAGCTCTTCGTCAGCCTGCAGGAAGAAACCATGGGTCGCCATGTGCAGCACCCGCGGCGGTCCGTCGAGCTCGTTGAGCACCTGCTCTTCGGCGGCCCGTCCCGTGTAGAGCACGTGGTCCTGCCGCGCTGTGGCGACCTGCTGCCCGATCAGTTCCCCTTCGAGTTCTGCGCCCGGCAGCGGGGAGAAACTCAGGCCACGCAGGCCCCTGGAAGCCGCCCTGAGACTGGCCAGTTCGGCCGCAGACCGGGAGTCGAGATCCGCCAGGGAGACGCCACGCATGGCATCGAACCTTGCCGACCGGGAACCCCGTGTGCCGCTGGCGAACAGGTCCTCGGTCTCGTCGACGGCGCCATTGCCATTGACGTCCAGAGCCAGCTCGGCCCGAGCCGCACTGCGCCGACGGGCCGCCTCCAGGACTTCGGGACCGGCGGCCTCTTCCGTGTCGTAGTCCGGACCGCCGAACACCAGGAAGCGTCCCGTGGACGGTGGCACCGCAGACGGCACCAGATCCCGCGCCGTCGACAACAAGTGAAGGTCCGTGGTCTCGAGCAGGTAACGGCCATTCGCCGGGTCCACGATGGCATCGAAGGGCAGCACATTGAGCACCCCATCCGGCACCAGATAAACCTTGCCGTCGGTTGGCAGCTCGGCGGCCAGTGGCGCCCACAGGGCCTCGAACACGTCCATACCCAAGTCCTTGACGTCATCATCGAGGGCGTCCACGTCCTGGATGATGGCCCGGAACTCCTGCACCAGTTCGGTAATCGGAGCCATGGCGTCGTAGTGCACCAGGGTCAGCCTGGGCGCAGGCTCGCCTGCCGGCCGCCGGAGGATGCCCGCCAGCAGGGCCTGTTCACCGTCCGGTCGCTGATAGACCAGGAAATCCACCAGGGCGCCGTTCTCCGGCAGGTGGCCGACCAGATCGTCCACCGACAGCGCAGCGATGGCTTCCCGGTAGCGCAGACTGGCGCGGCCCAGCTCACCCTGCAGTTCGCCGACCCGGGTCTCGAGGCTGCGCATACGGGCCAGGTGGCCGTCCGGGTCGTCCTCCCCGGGCCCGGCCAGCGTCAGCGCAGCGAGTTCCTCCCGGGCATCGGTCAGAGCTTCGGTGAGCCGCACCATCTGGGGATCGAGCCCGAGACTGGCAATCTGGCGGATTTCCGAGGTGACCTTCAGCAGCAGCCCCTTGCGCTGCAGTGACACGTCGAGCAGTTCCCGCGCCGCAGCGTCGGGCGCCATCTCCGGCAGCAGCTGCAGGTAGCGGTCGAGTTCCGCGCGGTGCAGGCGCAGGTAGCCTTCCCGTGCATTGTCGCTGGTCACCCACAGCATGCGGTCGAAGAACCGGGTGCGGCGTTCGAAACCGACCCGGCGCAGATCGAAGGCCGCATCGAGGCGCCCACCGTCCTGCAGCACATCCGCCAGCGCATTGAGGGCCTCGAAGGTATAGGGATGCTCGGCCCCCAGCACTTCCTCGGCCAGCTGCAGGGCCAGACGCAGCTCGGTCTCCGCCGCGGCAAGGTTGCCGCGATCCCGTTCCAGGATCCCGAGATCGATCTGCGAGCGCAGACTGTCCGGATGCCGCGTCCCGAGCACCGATCGGCGCAGGCCCAGCGCCTCGATGATGCGCTCGGCAGCCAGATCGAATTCACCGAGATCGCGATACGCCCGGCCGAGGTTGTTCAGACCCCGCAGGGTGTCCTGATGCTCGGGTCCGAGCACCTGCACCCAGGCCGCGTGAACGTCTTCGAAAATGTCCGCTGCCCGCTGCGGATCCCCTTCCATCATGTACAGAAACGCCAGATTGTTGCGCACGGCGATGGTCCGGGGGTGGGCATCGCCCAGGGTCCCGGACAGAACCTCGATGGGTAGCAGGTAAAGCGGCTCGGCCCGGTTGAAGCTGCCCTGGCTCTCGTAGAGCAGGGCCAGGTTGTTCATGGTGTTGAGGGTCTGGGGATGGGCGGGTCCAAGCATGCGGTCGGACACATCCATGGCCGTGCGCAGCAGCGGCTCCGCGCGATCGAAGGCGCCCTGCTGTTCCAGGACCACACCGAGGTTGGACATCGCCGTGAGGGTCGCCAGATGCTCTACCCCGTAGCGCTGGCGATAGCCGGCAAGGACGGCGCTCCAGGTGTCTTCTGCGGCGCTGAGGTTCCCCGTACGCTGATAAACGGCCCCCAGCAGGTTGAGCACATCCAGCGTGAGGGGGTGATCCTCGCCGAGTTCGAGCATGCGTTCGTCGAGCACCTCACGGGCGAGCTGATCGGCCCGCTGCAGGTCTCCCGTCTCCAGCAGCGTCCGGGCACGGGCCTCCTGCACGGACCAGCGCAGCGGATTGTCGGCAGCCACCTGGCGCGCGAGATCGTCCAGCGCCGCCAGCGCCTCGTCGTGGGCACCGCGCTGCTGCATCAGCGTCGCCAGATCCAGGCGTGTCTGCAGCACCTGTTCATGACGGGGGCCGAGCACGCCCTGGCGTATGTCCAGCACGTCCGCAAAGGTGTCTTCAGCCCCTTCGAGGTCACCGCCCCGGCCCAGCAGGATCCCGTATTGTTCGAAACAGTCAGCGCTGCGCGTGTGGAAGCGGCCGTAGCGGTCGGACACGCGCGCGCAGGTCAGCTCCAGGCGTTCCGCACCCTGGGCATACTCGCCGATGGCCTCCAGCCGCTGCGCCAGCAGGATTTCGAGCTCGAACACGTCGACGGCATTGCTGCCCTGGGCTGCCGCCGCCTCTTCAGCCGCCTCGAGGGTCACCTCGAGCGCATCCATCGCCCGACCGCTGGATTCGAACAGATCAGCGAGGGACGCCATGATGTCGAGGGTCCAGGGGTGACCGGCTCCCGGGCGCGTCCGGGAGCGCTCCAGGGCAAACATCAGCAGCGCTTCGGCGCCGGCGACATCGCCCATGGCAAAGGAGACGTTGGCAAGGTCGAGAATGCTCTCCACCGTGAGCCGGTGCTCAGGACCGAAGGCATCATCAGCCAAGTCCAGCGCCTGCTCGAGCATATCCATGGCACCGGCGAGATCACCTTCGGCAGCCAGCTCCATGGCTTCCTGACGCAGGGCATCCCAGAACTCCAGGGCGTCCAGCGCCGCCTCCGTTTCCGGCAGCTCCTCGGCCGCGGCCGCCGCCTGCTCGATCCACGCCGGAGGCTGCTCCAGGACATCGCTCAAGACACTGCCGTAGGCTTCGGCCTGATCCGAGGCGCCGGCTTGTGCAGCCAGTCTCGTCGCCTGACGCAGGTCGGACGCTGCGCGCTCGAAATCATTCGCTTCCAGCGCCAGCAGCGCCCGTTCGGCATACAATTCGGCGATGCCCGGATGGCGCGCCACGGCGGCGTCGACGCGGGCCAGGGCAGCATCGAGGTCCCCAGCCGCCAGCAGTGGTTCCAGATCATCCTGCAGTTGCGCGAGGATGGCGTCCGGGTCCGGATCCGGCGCGACCCCAGGCGCGACGCAGCCCACCAGAACCGCCGCCAGAATCAGCCCCGAGGCCCACAGCCCCATCTGGCGAAGCCCAGCGTGTCTGCCACCTCGGATGCCGCCTGCGGGTGCTGCTGCCGGTGTTGACATGGGTCACTCCTCTCCCCTGGGCTCGCCCTCCCCCTGCCCTGCGGCCGATCGGTGCGGCGAGCAAGCCCCGATCCTAATGACGCTGCCGCCCCCCCACAACTGCGGCGGCGCCAGCCCAGCCCGAATGCTCGAACCTGCAGGTTGGGTCACACGAGAAACGTGAACGGCTGCGCATTGCAGCGCAGCCGGAACAGTCAGCCGGTCAGCCCACGAGATACTGGAGCTTGACTCCGGCGATTTCGATGATGTCCTGATCGCGCAGGAGCTGGCTCTTCACGCCAATGGGCGTGCCATTGATGATCGGGCGCCGCTCGTTGTCCGGCCCGCCATCCACGTGCACGATGAAATCTCCGTTGTGGCGCCGGGAAATGGCGGCCACCTGAATGCCCGGGCGACCGAGCGTGGTGAGCGCCTTGGACAGCGACATTTCCTTGCCCGGCCCTGCGTCACTAATCAGGCGCACCCGGGCCGGCCCGATGTTGGCCGACGCGGGACCGCCATGGCCCGGGTCCCGGCTCTCTTCATCCGCCTGCCGTGCCCGCGCGGCGTCGGCGTCGGTGGCCGCCTGCCGCAAAGCGCTGGTCTGATCGGCGCCGATGACGATGGTTTCGGCGAAATCGACGCCTCCCTTCTTCTTCGCAGCAGCCTCCATGGAGAACCGCAGAGCGTGCTTGCCGATCATGATCAGATCGCCGTTGGACAGCGGGTGCTTGGCGACCTTCTTGCCGTTGACGAAGGTCCCGTTGGTGCTCTCGAGATCTTCCAGGAAGGATGAACCGGCAATGGTCATCACTCGAGCGTGGCGACCGCTTACCGCCAGATTATCGATATGGATGTCACACTCGGGACGCCGGCCTATGGTCACGGCCTCCTTGTCGAGAGGGAATTCCCCGACGGTCTGGTCATTGAAGGAGAGAATGAGTTTTCCCGCCATGCCTCGATTATCCCGTGGCTGAAATGGAATTCAGTCGAACCAGCTCACCAACCTGCGAAACCAGCCCGTCTTGACTGGAAACGTCTTATCGACGCGCGCCATGAGAACCGACACATTGTCCCGACCGCCCTCAGCGTTGGCGGCCTCCACCAGGATCTGCGCTGCTGTCTCAAGATTACCGCGATTCTCCACCAGGATGGTACGAATCTGCTCATCGTCGATCATGTCATTGAGACCGTCGGAGCACAGCAGGTAAAGGTCGCCCACCAGGGCCACTTCTTCCTGCATGTCGAAGTTCACATCGGCTCCGATGCCCAGCGCGCGCGTCACGATGTTCTTGTTGGCGGCCGAGCGTGCCTCGTCCTGGGTGTAGAAGCCCCGATCCACCAGCTCCTGCACCAATGAGTGATCCGAGGTCACCTGCTCGAGGTCGTTCCCACGCAGGCGATACATGCGCGAGTCACCCACATGGGCCACCGTGAGGCGGTTGTCGTAGAACAGCCCCACGACCAGCGTGGTGCCCATGCCTGCACACTGGGGTTGGCTTTGGGCCACACCGTAGATGCTGGCATTGGCCTTGGTAATGGCACGACCCACCGCCAGCGATTCCAGGGCGTAACCCGTCGCTTCGTCGTGGCTGGCGGCCGTGATCTCCTTGAGTTCGGCTTCCAGCTCCGCGGTAATGACCTCCACCGCCATGGCGCTGGCCACCTCACCCGCCTTCAATCCCCCCATGCCGTCGGCGAGCACGAGCAGGCCGAGTTCCGGACGCAGTCCGATGCAATCCTCATTGTGGTCACGCACCTGCCCGGTGTCGGTGAGTCCAGCCATGCTGATGCGATCGCGCAGACTCATGCCTGTCTTCGCTCCGACGCCAGCCGGTCCCGAAGCACCTTCAGATGGGCTGCAAACTTGGCCCCGGTCTGATAGCGGCGGTCTGGATTCTTGCCGAGCGCGTTGTGGACGATCTTGCGCAGTCCCGTGGGCAGTTCCGGCCGGTAGACCGCAGGATCAGGGTGCTTCTCGTTGACGATCTTGTACAGCAGGGTCGCCATGGACTCGGCCTGGAAGGGCAGGAACCCGGTGGACATCTGGTAGAGCACGACCCCGAGCGAAAACAGGTCGGAGCGACCATCCACGTGCTCGCCGAGCGCCTGTTCAGGCGACATGTAGTTTGGTGTCCCCAATACGGTCCCCGTCCGCGTCCGACTGGCATCGGTGATCCTCGCGATGCCGAAATCGGTCAGCGTCGCCTTCCCCGTTTCGGAATCGTACATGATGTTGCCGGGCTTGATGTCGCGATGCACGACATTCTCGCGATGGGCGTAATCGAGGGCCTCCGCGCACTGGATCATCAGATCCACCACCACCGGCAGCGGCAGCAGGTGTTCCGGATCGGTCTTGTCGCTGAGGTCCTTGCCCTTCAAGAACTCCATGGCGATGTAGGCGAGGTCATGCTCCTCACCGGCGTCGTAGATCGCGACGATATTGGGGTGATTCAGACGGCCTGCTGACTGGGCCTCGCGGAAGAAGCGATCCTTGACCTCCTTGAGCGCATCGCCTTCGTACTCGGTAGCCAGCGACAGGGTCTTGATGGCCACGACGCGGTTGATCTTGGGATCCCGACCGAGGTAGACCACGCCCATGGCGCCCTGGCCGAGTTCCTTCTCCACTTCGTAGCGGCCCAGCATGGGTTTCTCGGTCCCGCCCGTGGTCAGCATCAGCGTGCCGCCGGACCCCTTCATGGGATTGTCCTCGGCGGCCTGGGCATGCTTCTTGCGCTCGTTGACGTCGCGGTAGTCGGCCTTCCAGCCCAGCAGGTAGTTGTAGACGGACACGGCCTTGTTGAACTGGCGCTTGCGTTCGAAATCCAGGGCCAGGTTGTAGACCAGATCAGCGACCCCGGCATCCAGCGGGATCTTGCGGAACTTGTCGAAGGCCATGTCGAGTTGACCCTGGCCCTGCATGGCCAACGCCAGCATGCGGTTGCTTTCGGCGGACTCCCGCACCGCCAGCCCCAGGGATTCGTCGGAGGCCAGATAGAAGCGCAGGCTGATGAGCAGAACGCCCATGAGCCCTGCCAGCAGGCTGTAGGTCATGGCCATGGCAACACCGAGCAGGCCGTAGACCAGGATGCCGGCGGTCAGGTAGCCACCGAACAGCAGCAGCGTCGCCAGCACCCGCGTGGGCGCGGTCCGGATCAGCGAAGTCGCAAGCACCAGCGCACAGAACGCCAGCAGCGCCAGAATCTCGATGAAGAAGGGCGGCGGCCGGATGGGGGCGCCCTGCAGCAGGGTGTGAATGGTGTTGGCAATGATCTCGGCGCCGTAGACCTGCCCCACCGGGGTGTCGAAGATATCGTTCGCCGCCTGGGAGGTGTCCCCGACCACGACGATCTTGCCAGCCACGTCCAGCCGCAGGTCACGGACCTCGTCCGGGCGCATATCCGGCATGCGCAGGACGTCCATGGCGGAGAAACCGTAGTGTTCCGAGAGGAATCGGGTCGCACCCGGCAGCTCCGGAAAGTCGATGAACAGATCCAGGCCCCGATGCAGTTCGACGTCGATGTCGCCGATGATCAGGCGACCATCTTCAAGGACCGGTTCCACCCCCTTGTACATGGCCAGCGCCATCACCGCGAAGGGCCAGCCGTCCTGTCTCCGGGTCATCTCCGGAAACACCCGCAATCTGGAAATGCGGGTGCGGACGCGACTCTGGGAAGCGATGTTGGAATAGCCGGAACGGGACACCTCACGCAGCGACGCCACCGGGTAGGTCAGCCCGAGGGTCCGGCGGCCATCGGTGTCGATGAGACCCTTGGAAACCAGCAGTACATTGCCGGCCTCGGCAAACATGGCCGCGGTTTCCGGATCCTCCCCGTAGGCATTCGGGTAGTCGAACAGGGCGTCGATAGCCACCACCGCGGCATCGAGTTCCGCCAGATACTTGGCCAATCTGCCGTAATCCGCCCTGCGGAGCGGGAAACCGCCGTATTCACTGTAGAAGGCCTCGTCGGTCCGGACCAGGATGATGCTGTCGGACGAAAACGTCGTGGCCTGGGTGTCGGCTATCTGCCAGCGCAGCAGATGGCGCCAGGAGAGCAACTCATCCTCGATGAGACTGAAGGCCTCGAATCGAATCAGCGGGATCATCAGCAGGAAGATGACCACCGTCCAAAGGACGTCATAGCGCTTCAGAAAATTCTGCACGGCAAACGCACCCCGATTACCAACGGCTGTCCACCCCGGACACCGTCTACCCCTTATCCCGGGAATAGTGCGTGATTCATGGCCCGGGTGTCCATTTACTCGACAGCGCAAACATTGACGCACTTCATAGTCCCCGCATCTCAACGATGTGCAACAGCGAGAGCGGTGAGATGCGCAGGCCAAACTCCTGCATAATCCCGCGCCCCAAACGCAGCCGATGAGGCCCTCTCCCATGTGGTTCCGCAATCTCCGCGCCTGGCGGCTCACGGCACCCTTCGATCTTGGCGCCGACGAGCTGTCCACCCGCCTCGCCCAGGACGCCTTCACGCCCTGCGCTCCGGGCCAGGCCGAAACCCTGGGCTGGGAAGCACCGCTGGGTGGCGAAGATCCTGACGCGCTCGTCCATGCCGTGGCCGGCAAGCTGCTGCTGCGGGCCCGAACCCAGGAGCGGATCCTGCCTGGCAGCGCCGTCAACGAGATCCTTCCCGAGCGCCTCGCGGCGGCTGAAGAAAAGGAAGGTCGTCGCCTGCGGGCAGCCGAACGCCGGGAGCTGGCCGAGGGAATTCGGGCGGAGCTGCTGCCCAAGGCCCTGCTGCGCTCGGTACGCCAATGGCTGCTCATCGATCCCGGCAGCGGCCTGGTGATGATCGACACCGCCACCGCAGCACGGGGCGAAGCACTGCTGACCCTGCTGCGGGGCAGCCTCGGCAATCTGGGCGTCCGCCCCCTGTCCTTCACCCAGCCGCTGGACGGCGTCCTCACCGCCTGGGTGCGCAGCCGCGAGTTGCCCCAAGGTTTCGAACTCGGCGGCTGGTGCGACCTCGAACACCCTCAGGACACCGCCAACAAGGTTCGCTTCAGGGCTCAGCCCCTGGACGAGGACGACGTGGTGGCGGCCCTGGATCGCGGGCTACGGGTGACAGCTCTGGAACTGCTGTGGGAGGCAGGAGCGGACGAGCCCCTAAGCTGCGTTCTCAGCGAGGACGGTGCCTTCCGGCGCCTGAAGCTGCCCACGGGCGAGGCCGCCGCCAGCGACGACGAATCTGCCGCAGCAAGGCTCGATGCCGACCTTGCCCTCCTCGGCCTGACCCTCAATCAGTTCTTCGCCGCCCTGTTTCCAGCCTTGGGTGGCGTGGCGGAGGATTGAACCGGGCAGCCACCATTGCGCATGCTGGCATCACTTTCAACACAGCGGGCCGTCCATTCACCTGAACCTTGCAAGGGCTGTTTCATGCTGATTCTGATCTCTCCCGCCAAGACCCTGGACTTCGATACGCCCGCGGTGGTCAAAACCCATTCCGAGCCGCAGTTCCTCGAACACTCCCGAGAGTTGATCAGCGTGCTGCGCAACCAGTCGCCGGCGGAGATCGCCAGCCTGATGAAGATCTCCACCCAGCTGGCCGACCTCAACTACGCACGCTACGGGGCCTTCACCGAGCCCTTCACGCCAGCCAACGCCAAGCAGGCCGTGCTGGCGTTTCGTGGCGACGTCTACACCGGACTCGAAGCAGACAGCTTCAGCCGCAGGGACTTCACCTTCGCCCAGAAACACCTGCGCATCCTGTCGGGCCTCTATGGCATGCTGCGCCCCCTCGACCTGATTCAGCCCTACCGCCTGGAAATGGGCACCCGGCTGGCCACCGACCGCGGCCGGGACCTGTATGCGTTCTGGGGTGACCGGCTGACGGCAACGCTGGCCGCGGAACTGAAGGGCAAGCGCCAGCCGCTGCTGGTGAATCTGGCCTCCAACGAATACTTCGCTGCGGTGGACACTGAAGGCCTCGGCGCGCGGGTCGTGACACCCGTCTTCAAGGACTGGAGCAAGGGCAGCTACCGCTTCATCAGCTTCCACGCCAAGAAGGCCCGGGGCATGATGGCAGGGTGGATCATCCGCAACCGGGTCACCCAGGCCGATGCGCTGCCCGACTTCGATGTCGCGGGCTACCGCTTCCACGCCGAGGAGTCGCAACCTGATGTCCCCGTGTTCGTTCGGGACGAGATCGTCCGGGACGCGAATGTCCGAGACGCGAATGTCCGGGACGCGAACTTCAGCACAACGGAGTCATGAGCCATGTCCACCGGTGCCGTCACCCATGAGGACCGCGGCCGGGTCCGCATCCTGACCCTCGACCGGCCAGCGGCCTACAACGCGCTGTCCATGGCCATGATCGAGGCCCTCGATCGCGCGCTCGCGGAAGCTCTGGCCGATCCGGCCATTGGCGCCCTCGTCATCACCGGCGCCGGTCGCGGCTTCTGCGCCGGGCATGATCTCAAGGAGATGCGCGCCGAGGACCGGGAGCACAAAGAGGCCAGCCTCACCCGCCTGTTCGACACCTGCGGCGAGGTCATGGCCCGCATCAGCGACAGTCCCAAGCCGGTCATCGCCGCCGTTCACGGCGTCGCCACGGCAGCCGGCTGCCAGCTCGTGGCCAGCTGCGATCTCGCCGTCGCCGCTGCCGGCACCCGTTTCGCTACTCCGGGGGTGAACATCGGCCTGTTCTGCTCCACCCCCATGGTGGCGCTGAGCCGCAGCGTGGCGCGCAAACACGCCCTGGAAATGCTGCTCCTCGGTGACATGATCGATGCCGATCACGCTGTTCGCATCGGCCTGATCAATCGGGTCGTCCCTGAAGGGGAGCATCTCGACGCCGCCCTGGCCCTGGCCGCGCGCATCGCTGAGCACTCGCCGCTGACGCTGCGACTTGGCAAGGCCGCGTTCCAGCAGCAGCTCGAGCAGCCCCTGGACGAGGCCTACTACCAATGCGCGCGGGTCATGGTGGAGAACATGCAGGCCCTCGATGCGGCCGAGGGCATCGACGCCTTTCTCGAGGGTCGCAAGCCCTCCTGGCGGAACGCCTGAGCCACGGGACGGCCAATCCGCAGGACCACGCGCCGACGCGCATTCACGCACCGAGAGATTCGAGGACGATAATGGACGATGCCACCCGCACCGAAATCGAAGCCGCTGCCTTCCGGCGCCTGCTCGAGCACCTCGACAGCCGCAAGGACGTGCAGAACATCGATCTCATGGATCTGGCCGGTTTCTGCCGCAACTGCCTGTCGAAGTGGTATCGAGCCGCCGCTGCCGAACGCGGCGTGGAGATGGAAGATGCCGAGGCCCGGGAAATCATCTACGGCATGCCCTACAGCGAGTGGAAGGCGAATCACCAGCGCTGATCCGCGACCTCCCACACGGAGCGCTCAGAGCCGATCAGCCCGCTGCGAAGGGTCGGCCTTTGTGGGAGCCCGCCCTGCGGGCCATCGCGCGCAATGCGCGCTCCCACGGCAAGACCCGCAACTTGCCGGGGCGTGCTGGGCTTTCGGCCAGGCACCGGCAGGGCGTCGCCTCACCCGAGCAGCGGCCGCAGCCTTCGCTCCACCTCGCCGTCCAGCCAGCTCGCCATACGGTAGTCGCTGAGAAAGCCGCAATGCCCGCCGTGGCGGGTCACTGCCACCGTCAGCGCCTTCGGCCGCGCCAGCTGTTGCAGTCCTGATGCCGGAATCACGGGGTCGTCGAGGGCCGTGATCAGGGTACTTTGCACCTCGAGGCCCTCAAGATGGTCTCCGGTGATGGTGTAACCCGCCAGATAGCGCTCACTGCTGGCGAACTCCGTATGGCGGGTCACGAACCAGTCTGTCATGGCCTCGATGCTGCGCAGGCCGCGGGTCTCGCTGAAGTCGTAGCGGTCGGGAAAGTGCCGCTGCTTGGCCGCCAGGGACTGCCGCCAGCGGCGCATGAAGTACAGCCGGTAACCGAACCAGCCTCCATCCAGGGCATCCATGGTCGCTGTGGGATCGAGCACGGGACACACCGCCAGAACCTGATCGATGTCGATACCGGCCGCCGGCGCCACCCGCGCCGCACGCAACGCGAAACTGCCCCCCAGGGAGAAACCCAGCAAGGCCATGGGGCGGCCGGGAAAGCGCTCCCGCAGCAGGCCGATGGCCTGCACCAGCTCATCGAGGCGGCAGGAATGGAAGAGCTCCAGGTTCAGCCCATGGGTATCGCCGTGATCCCGCATGTTCAGGCGCGCCACGTCGAATCCCGCTGCGAACAGCCGGGAACAGGTGGTGAGCATGTACAGGGAGTCGGCGCAGCCGTGCCATCCATGCAGGCCCAAAAGCAGCGGGCGCATCCCGCCCTCGTCATGCCGACAGAGCTTCACCTCGAGACGGGTGCCGTCGGGGCACTCGAGAATCTCGGCTCGACTGCCCTGACGCAGCCCTGCCGTCTGCCGTTCCACCTGTCTTCGGCGCAGCGCTGACGTTCCGACAACGGCCTGCACGTGAGGGGACCGCATCCCCAAGGGGGGCTGGAATGCCAGTTCCAGATCAGCCGCCACGGATTCCGGCGTGGCATGGCTCGAGGCCGCCCGCGTCATTGCTTCGGAGCCGCTCATGACGAACTTCATGGCTCAGTCGTTGCTCCTCGACCGGACCCAGCCAATGATCCAGGCCACGCCGGCGCCGACGATGGCCAGGACGAAGACCATGATCACGCTGCCGAGCAGGAGTTCGAAGAACAGCCGCGACTCCAGCTCCCAGGCCCGCCAGAACGAAAAGAACAGCGCCAGCACCGCCAGGGATCCAAGCAGGATCCGCCGGCGCAGAATGCGCAGGCGGACCGCCTGGGAGTTGTCACGGGCATCGGTCAACGGACGATCTCGAGCAGTTCGACGTCGAATTCCAGCGCGGCGTTGGGCGGGATGTCCCTCCCCGCCCCGCGTTCGCCGTAGGCCAGTTCCGGCGGCAGCCAGATGCGCAGACGATCGCCCACCTTCATCAGCTGCAGGGCTTCCTGCCAGCCCGCGATGACCTGACTGACGCCGAAGGTGGCTGGCTGTCCGCGCACTTCAGAGCTGTCGAAGACCGTACCGTCGAGGAGTCGACCCGTATAGTGGGTCACCACTTCGCTGTCGGCCGACGGCCTCGGTGCCTCCTCCTCGCCCTCGGCCAGGACCTGATACTGGAGGCCGGAAGCGGTTACCGTCACCTCGTCACGATTGGCATTTTCGGCCATGAACGCCCGCGCCGCATCGAGGTTGACGGCTGCCCGCTGCCCTTCGGAGCTGGCCCGACGCGCCAGGATGTCATCCCGGGCCTGCTCGAGTTCGTCGTCCGACACCCTGAGATCGACCCCTGCCAGGGCATCCGCGATGCCCGCCTTGAAGCCGTCGGCGTCGAAATCGGCGTCGAGCTGGTCCTGAACCGAGCTCGCCAGGGCATACCCGGCGCCATAGCTCATGCGCCCGGCCGCGCTGGCGGGGATGTCGTCGGACGTGGCCGAGGGGTCGGACGTGCCGGATTCCGTGCAGCCGGCCAGGGCCAAGGCTCCGACGGCGACAGCGGCAAGGGTGAGACGGGTGTGGATTCGCATGAATGCTCCGAATGCTTAAGGGGAAGAGATGCCGGCGGGCGACGCGCTAACGACACGAGGCCGACACGGGGCCAGTTGCGTGGCCGGCGAATGGCTGCCTACTATAACCGCAGGCGCTCCATGATCCACATGGCGTGCCCGGCGCGGGGAAGGCGTTGGCAACACGGCATGACAAGGCGATGGACTCCGCAGCCCCCGGTTCAGGAACCCCAAGGGCGATACGCATGTCCAAGCCCCTGGTAGGCGAATGCGCAGACTCCTATCCTGGAGCCGAGCGCGTCACGTCCAAGTGCGACGAGAGGTCTGGATGATGACATCCGCAACGCGCAAGCTGGTCCCCCTGCTCTGCCTGATGGCGCTGTGGTCCACCATGATGCCCGCAGTCCATGCCGAGGCCGAGGCTGAGACACAGGCCGACATCGAACCCAACAACCGTGAGCCCGTGGTCTTCGAGACGCTGGCTCCCCTGCCGGAGCATGCCCGCACCAGCATCAATGTCATCGAGCAGCTCACCCGTCACCACTATGTCCGCCAGCGCCTCGATGACAGCCTCTCCAGCGAGATCCTCGACCGCTACGTGGAGATGCTCGACCCTCAGCGCTCCTATTTTCTCGCCAGCGACGTGGCCGCCTTCGAGCCCTACCGCTACCAGCTCGATGACGCCCTGCGCCAGGGCAATCTCGAACCAGCCTTCGAAATGTTCAACCGCTACCAGAACCGACTCGAAGAGCGGTTGAACTTCACCCTGGACAAAATCGACGCCGGCCTCGATCAGCTCGACTTCAACACCAGCGCCACCCTGGAAACGGACCGCTCGGAGGCAGACTGGATCGAAGACCGGGCGGCCATGGACGACCTCTGGACGCGCCGCTTGAAGGCCAATGTCCTGTCCATGCTGCTCAACGACCGTGAACTCGATGACATTGCGACCGCTCTGGAGCGCCGCTACCGCAATCGTCTCGTCCGAGCCGCCCAGACCAACTCCGAAGATGCCTTCCAGATATTCATGAACTCGGTGGCCATGTCCTTCGACCCCCACACTCAGTACTTCTCTCCGCGTACGTCGGAGAACTTCAACATCAACATGAGCCTGTCGCTGGAGGGCATCGGCGCGGTATTGCGCCCCGAGGACGAGTACACCTCGGTGGTGCGCCTCGTGCCCGCAGGCCCGGCTGACAAGAGCGGCCTGCTGCGGCCGTCCGATCGCATCATCGGTGTCGCCCAGGAAGACGAGGAAATGGTCGACGTGATCGGCTGGCGCCTCGACGACGTGGTCGATCTGATCCGCGGCCCGGCGGGCACAACGGTCCGCCTCGACGTGGTGGGGGCCGACGCCGGTCCCGGCGCCCAGCCGCGTGAGATCAGCCTGGTGCGGGAGGCCGTGAAGCTCGAGGAACAGTCCGCTCAGCGGCGCATCATCGAGGTCGAGCGCAACGGGCGTCAGCACAAGGTCGGCGTGATCGAGATCCCCACCTTCTACATCGACTTCAAGGCCCTGCAGGCCGGGGATCCGGAGTACAAGAGTACGACCCGGGATGTCCGCCGTCTGATTGCCGAACTCGAAGCCGAGGAGGTGGACGGCATCATCGTGGATCTGCGCAACAACGGCGGCGGCTCGCTGCAGGAAGCCAGTGCGCTCACCGGCCTGTTCATCAAGGCGGGACCCACCGTCCAGGTGCGCAGCGCCAGCGGCCGCGTGGACCTGTTCAACGACGAGGGTGGCGAGGTGGCCTGGGATGGTCCCCTGGCGGTCCTGGTCAATCGGCTCTCGGCATCGGCCTCGGAAATTTTTGCCGGCGCCATCCAGGACTACCAGCGCGGTCTCGTCATCGGCGGCCAGACCTTCGGCAAGGGCACCGTGCAGACCCTGATTCCTCTCAATCGGGGCCAGCTCAAACTGACCCAGGCAAAGTTCTACCGGGTGTCCGGCCAGAGCACGCAGCACCAGGGCGTCATCCCCGACATCGAGTTCCCGGAGATCTACGATCAGGAAAGGATCGGTGAGAGCACCCTGACCGACGCCCTGCCCTGGGACGTGATCCGGCCGACCCGCTTCCGCCGCGAACAGAGTCTGGCGCCCATGATCAGCATGCTGGACGTGCGCCATCAGTCTCGCATCGAGCATGATCCGGAGTTCGCCTACCTGAACGATCTGGTCTCGCGCAATCGGGAGCAGGCTGCCCGCACCACCATCTCCCTCAACGAGGCCCAGCGGCGTGAGGAAAAGGCCGCTGAGGAAGCCTGGCGGGTGGATCTCGAGAATCGCCGGCGGATCGCCCGCGGCAAGAAACCCATCGAGGACATGGCGCAGCTGCGTCAGCTCACCGCCGCCGGAGAAGCCGCAGGCGGCGCCAGCGGCGGCCCGCCCCCGCTGAGCGCCCTCGACGAGGACGGCATGCCGGTGAACGGAGACGAGGACAACGGCGGCGAGATGGCTGCCAAGGACGACGATGACCTCGATGGCCTGCTGCAGGAAACCGGTCACATCCTGATCGATTTCGTGACGCTGCGTCAGAGCGTCGCCGACCTCGACGACGCCACGGCGGCTATCCGCAGCAACTGACAGCGACCCCACGGGCGCAGCGGCCACCGAGGCCGCTGCGCCCCGGCCCACCCCGAACAATACTGGACACCCAAAAAGTACTGGACACCCAAAAACTTCCTGGATGTCCCCGAATGATTGGACATCCACAAAAGTATTGGACACCCAAGAAAAAAAGTACTGGACACCCAAAAACTTCCTGGATGTCCCCGAATGATTGGACATCCACAAAAGTATTGGACACCCAAGAAAGTTCGTGGATGTCCAGAAATTCAGGAGGGGACCCATGCATCCCGGTGTTCACGCCGCGAAGCAGCCGGACAAGCCTGCCGTCATCATGGCGGCGACGGGCAAGACCATAAGCTACCGGGAACTGGAGCAGACCTCGAACAGGGGTGCGCAGCTGTTTCGCAGCCTGGGCCTGAAAGCCGGCGACCACATCGCCTTCATGCTGGAGAACTGCCCCGAGTTTCTGCCCCTGTGCTGGGCCGCTCACCGCGCCGGCCTCTATTACACGGCCATCAGCTATCGACTGCAGGAGGAGGAAGTCGCCTACATCATCGATGACTGCCAGGCACGGGTCTTCATCACCTCCCACGCCCAGGCAGACCTCTCCGCGCGCCTGCGACCCCACATGTCAGGGGTGGACAAAGCCTACATGCTTGGCGGGACGGTGGACGGTTTCGAGTCCTTTGAGACCGCCACGGCGGAGCAGCCTGCGACGCCCATCGCCGACGAAACCGAAGGCGCGGACATGCTCTACTCCTCCGGGACCACCGGCCGCCCGAAAGGGATCAAGGTGCCGCTGTCAGGGGAGCCGCTGGGATCCGCCGCCGCGCTGCTGGGGCTGGTACAGGGCCTCTACCAGATGGACGAGAACGTCCGCTATCTGTCCCCGGCACCCCTCTACCACTCCGCCCCGCTGCGCTACAACATGGCCGTGACCCGCCTCGGGGGCACTTCCGTGGTCATGGAGAGGTTCGACCCGGAGGCGGCGCTGAAGCTCATCGAGCAGTACCGGCTGACCCACGCCCAGTTCGTACCGACCATGTTCGTGCGCATGCTGAAGCTGCCTGAGCAGGATCGCAGCCGCTACGACCTGTCGTCGCTGAAGGTGGCGATCCACGCCGCCGCACCCTGCCCGGTGCAGGTCAAGCAGGCCATGATGGACTGGTGGGGACCGGTGATTCACGAGTACTACGCCGGCACCGAGGGCAATGGTTTTTGTGCGGTGGGACCCCAGGACTGGCTGGCCCACCCCGGCACCGTCGGCCGCGCGCTGATGGGAGAGATCCACATCTGCGACGATGACGGCCGGGAACTGCCCACCGGACAGGTGGGTACGGTCTATTTCGGTGGCGGCAACGAGTTCGAGTATCACAACGACCCCGCCAAAACTGAAGACTCCCGCCATCCCAGAGAGAAGGGCTGGTCGACCCTGGGCGACATGGGCTATGTGGATGAAGAGGGCTTCCTCTACCTCACCGACCGCAAGACTTTCATGATCATTTCCGGCGGCGTCAACATCTACCCCCAGGAGGTGGAGAACCTGCTGGTGAACCACCCGCGAGTGGCCGACGTGGCGGTGTTCGGCGTGCCCAATGAGGAATTCGGCGAAGAGGTGAAGGCGGTGGTGCAGCCCGTGACCTGGGCCGACGCGGGGGAAGAACTCGCCGAGGAACTGATCGGCTACTGCCGCGCACACCTCTCACACATCAAGTCCCCGCGCAGCGTTGACTTCGAGCGGGAACTGCCCCGCCATCCCACCGGCAAGCTCTACAAGCGCCTGCTGCGGGACCGTTACTGGGAAGGCCACGGACCTTCGCGGATTCTCTGAAATCGCGGGCGGCGCTGCGCCCGAGGTGAGCGCCTGCCTCACCCCGGCAGCTTGAAGGACAGCGAGCGCTCGCGGATGGTGTCGAGCAACGCCGCTTCGAAGTCATCCAGGGACAGGGACACCTGCTGCTGCACGCCGTAGCGCCGCAGCGTCACGCTGCGTTCCTCCACCTCACGCTCACCCACCACCAGCAGATTCGGGATCTTCTGCGTGGTGCCTTCGCGGATCTTGCGCGACACGGTCTCGCCTTCGTCCGCCAGCTCCGCCCGCACCATGTTCCGGCGCAGTCGGGCGACCACTTCGCGGCCATAATCGCCGAAGCGGTCCGCCACCGTGATCACCTGCACCTGAACCGGGGCCAGCCAGGTGGGGAAAGCCCCGCCGAAATGCTCGATCAGGAATGCCACCATGCGCTCATGGGTGGAGAACGGCGCCCGATGGATGACCCAGGGCATGTGCATGGCGCCATCGGAACCCTTGTACTCCAGGCCGAGCCGCTTGGGCTGGGCGAAGTCGAGCTGCGCGGTGGACACGGTTTCCTCCCGGCCGGTCACGGTCCGGAACTGGAAGTCGAGCTTAGGACCGTAGAACGCCGCCTCACCGGGCCCGTCGGTATAGGGAATCTCGAGTTCCTCCAGCAGCTCCTGCAGGATCTTCTCGGCATAGGCCCAGGACTTGGGGTCATCGATGTATTTTTCCTTGCCCTTGGGGTCCTCGGGATCCCAGCGCGACAGGCGGATCGAATAGTCCTCGATGCCGAGCAGCGCATAGGCCTCACGGTACATCTGCAGCACCGACTTGAACTCGTCCTTGATCTGATCCTCGGTGCAGTAGATGTGGGCATCGTTCATGCACATCCCGCGCACGCGAACCAGACCGCTGACGCCGCCGGAATCCTCCCAGCGGTGAACATTGCCGTACTCGGCCAGACGCAGCGGCAGGTCCCGATAGCTGCGCGGCCGCGCCGCATACACTCGGTGGTGATGAGGGCAGTTCATGGGGCGCAGCACATAGCGCTCCTTGATGCGCTCTTCGCCCTCGGCTCCTTCGGAGCGGTCCTCCACTTCCATCACCGGAAACATGGCGTCTTCGTAATAGGGCAGATGACCGCTCTGCCAGTAGAGCTCGACCTTGGCCAGCTCCGGCGTCGACACGCGCTGATAGTCGTAGCGGAACTCCAGTTCCTTGGCGAGCTTCTCGATCTCGTCACGCACCACCGTTCCGTGGGGCAGCCACAGGGGCAGGCCACGGCCGATGACATTGTCGATGTGGTAGAGATCGAGCTCGCGCCCGAGCTTCTTGTGATCCCGAGCCAGGGCATCCTCGTAGGCCGCCACGTGGGCCTGAAGCTCCTCAGCGCTGCGAAAGGCCCAGGCATAGATCCGGGTCATCATCACGTTGTCGGAATCACCGCGCCAATAGGCACCGGCCACGCTGCGCAACTTGAAGGCGTCGCGGGGAATGTCCTTGGTGGTGTGGACGTGGGGACCTTCGCACATGTCGAGGAAGGGCCCGTTGCGGAAGAAGGTCAGTTCCTTCAGATCATGCTTGGCAAACAGCTCCTCGGCGTACTCCCGTTTGTAGGGCTCACCCATTTCCTCGAGGCGCGCCATGGCCGCGTCATAGGGCAGATCCTCGCGATCGAAGCGCTGTCCCTTCTTGAGGATCTTCTTCATCCGCCGCTCGAGTTCGGGGAAGTCCTCGTCGGTGAGGGGCTCGCTGAGAATGAAGTCGTAGTAGAAGCCGTCGCGTATGGGCGGTCCGAAGCCCAGGGTCGACCCGGGCCGCATTTCCAGCACGGCCTGAGCCAGGACGTGGGCCAGAGAGTGCCGTTGCCGATAGAGCTCGTCATCGGCGGCCAGATCGCCGCTGTGCTCGAATTGCGCCATTTCCCGTTCCTCAAAAACAAAAAACCCCGGTCGGCGATGCCTTCCGGGGTTTCTCGAAAAAGGCACCACCTGGTCGCCTTTCTCCCAAGGCCACCCAACTCAAATCGTCGTAGTCAGTCCGTCACTGCAAATCATGAGGACACTCGCTACCATGCGGTCTCAACGGCCGCCATGATAAGTCCCCATGCCCCGAAAGCCAACGCCGAAGACCTGCTCGAGCACCCTCCTGTGCTGCCTGCTCGCTCTGCTCAGCACCACGGCCATCGCCGACGACGCAACGGATGGCACGGGCTCGCCCGCCTGCCTCGCCGCCACCGCAGGCGACGACACGGACGCCATGCTGGCGGCCTGCCTGCCGGGGCGCCAAAGCGGCAACCTCGTGGACGGCTACAATCTGGCGGTCGGTCTGCGGACACACGCCCCCGCGGAGTCCCTGGCCCACCTGCGCTGGGCCGCTGACGGCGGGCTGCCCGAGGCGGCCCATGTCTATGGCAACCTGCTCATCGACCAGGGCGACGTGGATCGCGGCCTGGGCCAGCTGGCCGCCGCCGCCCAGGCCGGACTGGTCGCGGCCCAGTACGATTACGCCACCGCCCTGCTGGAAGTCCGCGGCCCCGAACAGCGCGACACCATCGTCTACTGGTACGCCCAGGCCGCCGCCAACGGGGATCAGTCCGCCCGCTACAATCTGGGCGTGCTGTACCTGGAGGGCCACCTGGGTGGGCCGGACCCGATCCTGGCCTGGGCTTGGTTCTCCACGCTGGACCGGCTGGAGGGGCACCCCCAGCTCTACCGCCTGGTCAATCGCCTCTCCCGGGAGATGTCCCGGGAGGAGCGTCAGCGCGCCGAGCGTCTGCGGGAGGTGCTTGCCAGCGACCCGATGGACATCTTCGAAGCCCCCTGAGCCGGAAGCGATGCCCCGTCGTATAATGTTGGTGTGACACGGGCAGGGATTGGGACAGGAGTGCACCCATGACCCTGGAACAGCTTCGACGCCGTCTCGCTGCCGGTGAGAATCCGGAGGCGGAGATCATCTCCGTGGAAGGCATGGTCTACGTGGTCCGCGTCGATGCCGACCACATGCTCACCGACGGTGAGGCCCAATCGCTGCGCTTTCGCAGCGCGCATGCAGCCAGCAAGGCTCTCGGGCAGGCCGGCCTCGCCAGCGCCTGGCTGGTCCACCATTCGCCCTACGACGAGATGGTCGGCCGCTTCGACGAGGCCCTGCCGAGGCCCGAACCCCTGCGCACTCGCATGACCTTCCGGGAGGTTTGAATCCGATCCCATCGTCCCCATGATCCGACAGAGCCCTCACCACCATGGCAGTCTGGAAGTGCAACGGATGATGGACATCGACCACGACAACCCGGAACCGACCTCGGCCAGCGGCCGTGAGATCATTCTTCCCCGCGATGGACTGCCGGGCGCGATCTACCTGATACCCCACGAGTTCCGCCCCTTCTTTCCCGGCCAGGCCATCCCACTGGTGCTGAATGCGGAGCTTTGGATGCCGACCCTCAAGGCCGTCCGCGATCGCGGCGACAACATCATCGGCGTGGTCGCGACCCGGGACCGCCTGCAGGACAAGCCCACATCCAAGGACCTGTTCGAGGTCGGAACCGTCTGCCGCGTGCATCGGCTCCACCAGCAGGACGAGCAGATCCAGGTCCTCCTCGAAGGTCTGCAGCGCTTCCGCATCCGCGGCTGGATACACGAGCAAATGCCCCTGCTGGCGCAGGTCCGCTACGAGACGGAGCCGGCGCGCACCGACTCCGACGAGATCAAGGCCTACGCCGTAGCCATCATCAACACCATCAAGGAACTGATCCCCCTCAATCCGCTCTACGGCGAGGAACTGAAGGTGTTCCTCGGCCGCTCCAACCCCAACGAGCCGTCCCTGCTGGCCGACTTCGCCGCCAGCCTCACCTCGGCCTCACGCGAACAGCTGCAGGACGTGCTGGAGACCCTGCCCCTGCTGCCGCGGCTGGAGAAGGTCTTAACCCTGCTGAAGCGCGAAGTGCAGATCGCCACGACTCAGATGGAGATCCGTCAGCACGTGGAAGGCGAGATGCAGGGTCGCCAGCGGCAGGTCTTCCTCAAGGAGCAGCTGAAGTTCATCCAGCGCGAACTCGGGATCACCAAGGACGATCGAACGGCGGAGTCAGAGGAACTGCAGGCCCGTCTCGAAGGCAAAACGGTGCCGGCCAAGGTCCAGTCCCGGCTCGATGACGAGTTCCACAAGCTGTCCCTGCTCGAAACCGGATCACCGGAGTTCGGCGTCACCCGCAACTACCTGGACTGGCTGACGGATCTGCCCTGGGGCATTCACAGCGAAGACAGCAAGGATCTCGATGCTGCGGCAGCCATCCTCGATGCCAGTCATGACGGACTTGGCGATATCAAGGACCGGATTCTGGAATTCCTCGGCGTCGGCATCATGAAGGGCGAGGTGGCCGGCTCGATCCTGTTGTTCGTGGGACCGCCGGGCGTCGGCAAGACCTCCTTAGGCCGTTCCATCGCCGAGGCCATGGGCCGCTCCTTCTACCGTTTCTCCGTGGGCGGCATGCGGGACGAAGCCGAAATCAAGGGCCATCGGCGCACCTACATCGGCGCCATGCCCGGCAAACTGATCCGCGCGCTGCGCGAGGCCGGCAGCCAGAACCCGGTCATCATGCTCGACGAGGTCGACAAGATCGGCGCCAGCTTCCAGGGCGACCCGGCCTCCGCCCTGCTCGAGGTCCTCGACCCGGAGCAGAATCAGAGCTTCCACGACCACTACCTCGACGTCGACGTGGATCTCTCCAAGGTCCTGTTCGTCTGCACCGCCAACCAGCTCGACACCATTCCGCCGCCTCTGCTCGACCGCATGGAGATCATCCGTCTCTCCGGCTACCTCGCCGAGGAGAAGCTGGCCATTGCCAGGAACCACCTGCTGCCCCGGCAGCTCGAGCGGGCCGGGCTGGCCAAGTCCAAGCTCAGCATCCACAAGGCGGCCCTGGCCCGCATCATCGACGGCTACGCCCGGGACGCAGGAGTCCGGCGCCTCGACAAAGCCTTGGGAAGCATCGTCCGCAAGGTCGTGATGCAGATCCTGCGCGGCGAAAAGCCACCCATCAGGGTCAGCGCCAAGGACGTGGATTCCTACCTCGGCCTGCCGCTGCACCCGCCGGAGGCGCGTCAGTACGGTGTCGGCATCGTCACCGGTCTGGCGTGGACGGCTCAGGGCGGCGCGTCGCTGCCGGTGGAGGCGACCCGTATTCACAGCAATGCCCGCGGCCTGAAACTCACCGGACAGCTCGGTGAGGTGATGCGGGAGTCGGCGGAGATTGCCTGGGACTACGTCCAGGCTCAGGCTGAGGACCTGGGCGTCGACCCTCAGTTCTTCACCAACGCCCACATCCATGTGCACGTGCCTGCCGGCGCCACGCCCAAGGATGGTCCGAGCGCTGGCATCACCATCGCCACCGCCTTGATCTCCCTGGGCCGCGGCAAGGCCCCTCAGCGCCATCTGGCCATGACCGGCGAGCTGACGCTCACCGGGCAGGTCTACCCGGTCGGCGGCATCCGCGAAAAACTGATCGCCGCCCGCCGTCAGGGGGTGAAGCAGGTCATCGTCCCGGACGCCAATCGCCGCGACGTCGCCGAAGTGCCGAGCCACGTCAAACAGGGGCTCGAGATCCACTTCGCCCGAACCTGCCAGGACGTTCTGAAAGTGGCCTTCGGCGACGGACCGCGCCCTGATTGAGTGCGCTTGAAGAGCCGAGCGCACCAGAATGTATCCCGCCCCGAGGCCGGCCTGCGCGGAGACGCCGTCGAGGCCTTGGCGTTGATCTTGCTTCAAATGCCCTCAATCATGACATTCCGTGCACCCGCCCCTGCACCAGCGAGGAGCCATGCGCCCACGCCTGCTCCGGATCCTGCGGGATCCGCTGTTCATTTTCTGTCTGCTCGGCGCAGGCTGCTTCTTGCTGTTCGATGCCCTGACTGAAGACCGGGAAGCCATCATCGTTTCCGAGGCCGTGCGCGACGCGCTCATCGACGACTTCACGGTCATCGAAGGCCGGCCCCCGGACGCACAGGATGAGGCCGTCCTCATCGACCGCTTCGTGAGCGAAGAGATCCTGTTCCGGGAGGCCTTGTCCCGGGGACTGCATCTGGGCGACCCGAGGCTGCGTCTGATACTGATCGAGAAGATGCGCTTTCTGCTGGCAGATATCCCCAGAGAGCCCACCGAAGAGGAGCTGGTGAGCTTCTACGTCGAGCACCTGTCGCGCTATACCAGCGAACCCCGCTACAGCCTGCGCAATGTTTTTTTCCGCGCGCTGCCGGACGACCCCGAAGCCGTCCTCGACGACCTTCGCGACGGCGCCGACATCAACGGCGATCCGGGTTTCTGGCTCGGCAACGAGATAAGGGGCTACCACGCCAGCGTCCTGCGCAACGTCCTCGGCCCGGCAGCCCTGCCCGTGATCGAAGGCACGGCCGTCGGCGACTGGAGCGGACCGATCCAGTCGCCC
>JAFIFJ010000110.1 GCA_020832085.1 Gammaproteobacteria bacterium
TTCACCGCCTCGTCCATCTCCACTTCCATGTCCATGGTGAGCTGGGCGGTGGTTTGCAGCGAATCGAACATGCGCGTGGCGGTGGTCTTGCGGATGCCCTTCACCGGCACCCGGTCGCCGGGTTGCGGTCCGGGGGCGGCGGCAGCCTTGGCGGGCGACTTCGCGGCAGCTTCCACGTCGGCCCGGGTGATGCGTCCGTTCGGACCGCTGCCCGCCACGCGGGACAGATCGACGCCGAGTTCAGCGGCAATGCGTCGCGCCAGCGGGGACGCACTGGCCGCGTCTGCCGCTCCTGAGGCTGCCGGTTCGGCGCTGCTGCGGGCGGCGGCTGCGGGAGCGGCTGCTTCGCCTGCGTCAGCCGCGCCTTGCACGTCGGCTTCGACGATGCGGCCGCCAGGACCGGTGCCGGTGACCCGGGTGATGTCGACGCCGAGTTCGCCGGCGAGGCGTCTTGCCGCCGGAGAGGACAGCAGGCGGCCGCCTTCGCCTTCGGCAGGTGCCGCCGGTGCGCGGGCAGCCGCTGCCGGTTCGGCTTCAGCCTTGGCCGCCGCCGCGGGCTGCTCGGCTGCCGCTGCCGCTGCTGCGCCACCACCGACATCGTCGGGAATGGTCTCGTTGGCGCCGTAGATGTAGCCGATCACCTGTCCCGGCTTGCAGGACACGCCGGTGCCGACCAGATGCTTGACGGTGCCGCTGGCCTCGGCCTCGACGTCGAGATTGATCTTCTCGGTTTCCATCCGGTAGAGAAGCTGGCCGGTCTTCACCTTGCCGCCGTCCGGAATGCACCACTCCTCGACCATGCCTTCCGACATGGTCATGCCAGCCTTCACCAGATAGATCTCAGTGGGCATCTTTCCCTCCAGTCACAAATGCTGTCGTCGCGTGCAAGTCCGGCAGCGCGCTGCGCTGCGGGTCCAGCTTCAGCTCGCCGTGCGGCGGGCTTTGCGCGCCCTCTTGATTCTGAACAGTCCGCGTTCGGCCGCGAGCTGCATGGCCCGGGCGACGTCGATCACCCAGGGGCCGTCGCGCTGCATCCGCAGCGTTGCCTTCTGGCCGGGCTTGAGCGCCCGCTCGCGCTCGCCATCAAAGGCCAGCACGCAGGGCCCGGTCACGGTGATCGCCTTGCCGAAAGCGACCCGCCGATGGCCGGCCACGCCGATGACCTGATAGAGCCCGGGTGCGATGGGGGCATTGACGCCATCCGCTTCGGGATCGAGCTCCAGATACAGACCGTAGTCGTCGTCCTTGCTGACGGGCTTGATCAGCCCGCCGATGGACGTCATGCCCGCCGCAGCCGGGTCTGCCCGGGTCAAAAGCGCCGCCTTGAGCATGTCGCCGGCAAGCAGGGCCCGGCTGCCCACGAAGCGTTCCCGGGTGACCACCGCGTCGATGAGGGCGAAGTCGTCGCGCTGACCCTCCACCTTCACCGTGATGGCCTTGGCCCTGACTGCAGCCTCGGCCAGGGTCAGACGACCGCTGGCCACCAGGCCGGCCGCTGCGCCGGCCAGGGTGGCTTCCACCAGCACCGGAAACACGTTGTTGGTACCGGTGGAGATGGGCAGCAACGGAGCGTCCTGCCAGCCTATGCAGAACGCCCGATTGGTGCCGTCGCCGCCCAGGGTCAGGACGGCGCCGCAGCCCCGCTCAGCCAGGGCCCGGGCGCCACCGACGGTGTCGATGACGCTGCCGGTCTGGGGCGATTCCACCGCTTCGGCGCTCAGCTTGCCCTCGAATTCCTCCAGCGCCGACTTGGCGATGCCGTGGGAGTCCGGCACGTAGCAGACCTCACGGACGCCAGCTTCGACAGCACCGACCAGGGCACGGCGGACGATGGCCCGCTTCTCCTGGTTGTCGAAAACCGAGGCCCGCGCCACCAGCCGGCGGATGTCCTTGCCGGATGCCGGGTTGACCGCGATGCCGAGGGGCTTGGCCATACCGTGCGTTCGCTTCTGGCTCAAACGCCCAAGAGACGGCGTGTCTCCGCCACGATCCGCTTGGCGTTGGGCATGTAGCTCTGCTCCAGGGAGGGGCTGTAGGGCACCGGAGAGAACGGCGCGCCGACCCGGCCGACGGGCGCATCGAGGTAATCGAAGGCCAGTTCCTGGATCTGGGCGGCCAGTTCGCCGCCGAAGCCGCTGAAGCGCACGGCCTCGTGAACGATCACGGCCCGATGCGTCTTCTTCACCGACTTGACGATGGTGTCGGTGTCCAGCGGGCTCAGGCTGCGCAGGTCGATGACCTCGGCGTCGATGCCGAATTCCTTCAGCTGATCGGCAGCCTGCATGGCTTCGTGGACCATGCGGCTGTAGGCGATGAGGGTGAGGTTCTTGCCCTCACGCAGCACGTTGGCCTTGCCGATCTCGACCTCGTAGGCGCCTTCAGGGACTTCGCCCTGCAGGGCCAGGGAGAGCTTGTTGAGCAGCACGAACACCGGGTTGTCGTCGCGGCAGGCCGAGATGATCAGGCCCTTGGCGTCGTAGGGCGTCGCGGGGGCCACCACCTTCAGTCCGGGCAGGTGGGTCAGCCACACTTCCAGGCTCTGGGAGTGCTGGGCGGCCAGGCTCATGCCGGCACCGGACATGGTGAGTACGGTGACGGGCAGCCGGGCGTGACCGCCGAACATGTAGCGCATCTTGGCCATCTGGTTGGCGACTTCGTCCATGCACTCGCCTAAGAAGTCCATGAACATGAGGTCGATGATGGGGCGGCAGCCGGTGGCGGCAGCACCCACGCCGAGGCCCATGATGCCCTTCTCGGAAATGGGGGTATCGATGACCCGGTGCTCGCCGAATTCCGCGAGCAGTCCGCTGGTGTAGCCGAACACGCTGCCGGCACCGGCCACGTCCTCGCCGGCGAGGAAGGCCTCCGGCTGTTCCTTGAGCACTTCGTGCAGGCCTTCGGTGATGGCATTGACGTAGGCCAGCTTGCGCGGAGCCTGATCGTCCTTCAATTGGGCTTCAGCCATGGTGATCTCCTCTCTGCGCAATCAGGCTTTTTCGTAGTAGACGTCTTCGAGCAGTCCGTCCGGATCCGGCAGCGGACTGTCCTCGGCGAACTTGATGGCTGCCATGGCTTCGTCGCGGACGCGCTTGTGCACCGCGCTGATCTTGCGCTTGGTGCTGATGCCCTGCTCGATCAGTTTTTCTTCGAGCAGCTTGATGGGATCGCGCCGCTTCCAGGCGTCCACTTCCTCGTCGGTGCGGTAGGACAGACCCATGCCGCGGACACCCACGTGGTCGTAGAAACGGTAGGTCTTGCACTCGAGCAGGGTGGGGCCCTCGCCGTTGCGGGCCCGGGCCACCGCTTCACCGGCGGCCTCGAACACGGCGATGGCGTCCATGCCGTCCACGACCACGCCCGGCATGCCGTAGCCGGCAGCGCGGTCGGCCACATCGACGATGGCCTGATGGTTGTCCTGACGGGTGTACTCACCGAAGCCGTTGTTCTCGCAGACCAGGATCAAGGGCAGCTTGTAGAGCGCGGCCATGTTGGCGGCCTCGTGGAAGGAGCCTTCGTTGCTGGCGCCATCACCAAAGAAGCTCGCGGCCACTTCCTTGGTCTTGCGGAACTTCTTGGAGAACGCCGCGCCCATGGCGATGGGAATACCGCCGCCGACGATGCCGTTGGCGCCGAGCATGCCGATTTCCATGTTGCAGATGTGCATGCTGCCGCCGCGGCCCTTGCAGTAGCCGGCGGCCTTGCCGTAGAGCTCGGCGTACATTTCGTTGAACTGGCCACCCTTGGCGACCACGTGGCCGTGACCGCGGTGGGTACTGGTAATGTGGTCGGTGTCCTTAAGGTGCGCCATGACGCCGGCGGCGACGGCCTCCTGGCCGACGTACAGGTGCAGGGCACCGGGCACCTTACCGTTCTCCATCAATTTGCCCGCTTCTTCTTCGAAGATGCGGATGCGTACCATGCGCTCGTGAATGTCGAGCAGAACGGCGTCAGTGGCTTGGATCGTCACCGGCTTGTCTCCCCCTATCTCTGGGCTTTTGGGATGGTCCGGCCGGACCGGGTGCCGAGCATACCCAAAACAATCATGGGTGTCTGTAAAGGCCGGCTGGAAAGCGCTCATGCGGTGGCCGGGGCGGGCACGACCTTTAGCTGCCATAATCCGCCGCCGCACAGCCCGCCAAGGGTAGCAGGGAGGAGCAATGAAAGTGGCCCCTGAATTGCCGGCCGACATGGAGCGCTTTGCCGAAGCGCTGCTGCGTGAAGCGGGAGCGCTTTCGCTGGCGCACTTTCGCTGTGGAACTTTGGTCGTTGACAAGTCTCAGGACGGTGCACCGCTGGATCCTGTGACGGCGGCTGATCGTGCTGTGGAAGCCCACCTGCGGGCCGGCATCCGCGAACGCTTTCCGGATCATGGGGTGTTCGGCGAGGAGCATGCCGCTGCCCCGGGCAGCAGTCCCTTCAGCTGGATGATCGATCCCATCGACGGTACCCGGGGCTTCGTGTCGGGGTTCCTGCATTGGGGCGTGCTGCTGGCGCTGCGCTACCGTGAGCAGCCGGTGCTGGGCATGGTGCATCAGCCTTTCACTGGTGAAACCTGGATCGGGAGCAGCCAGGGGGCGCGCTTCATCTGCCGTGACGACGTGCGCGAGCTGCGAACCCGCAGCTGCGGCGCGCTGGCCATGGCGACCATGGCGACCACGGACCCCTACCTGTTCGAAGGTGCTGAGGCGGAGGCCTTTGAGGGCCTGCGCCGGTCCCTGCGCCTGACCCGCTTCGGCGCCGACTGCTACGCCTATTGCATGCTGGCCATGGGGCAGGTGGATCTGGTGGTCGAATCCGGTTTGAAGGCCTGGGACGTGCAGGCGCTGATGCCGCTGGTGACGGCGGCCGGCGGCGTCATCACCAACTGGCGCGGCGGTGACTGCCGGGAAGGGGGGCAGGTGGTGGCGGCCGGTGATCCGGCCCTGCACCGCGCAGCACTGAAGCTGCTGGCCCCGGCTGCGGCTGATTGAGGCCCGGAGCGAAGCGAAATCAAGTATCCAATGCAAGAGGAGAGGTGTCAGTGAAGCTCGAAGGTATCCGTGTCCTCGATCTGTCCCTGTTCCTGCCCGGGCCGACGGCGAGCCTGATGATGGCGGACCACGGAGCGGAAGTGATCAAGATCGAGGCCTTGGGCGAAGGTGAGCCGAATCGCCATATCGGCCAGCGCCGGGGGACGCCCCCGGACGACACTTCGGTGTATTTCGACTGCACCCACCGCGGCAAGAAGAGCCTGACCTTGAACCTCAAATCCGATGCCGGGCGGGAGCTGTTCATGCGTCTGGTGGAGACCGCCGACGTGGTCATCGAGGCCTTCCGTCCCGGCGTGGTGAAGCGGCTCGGGGTCGACTACGAGGCGGTGGCCGCCCGCAATCCGCGCATCATCTATGCATCCATCTCGGCCTTCGGCCAGACCGGGCCCCTGGTGGATAGGCCGGCCCACGATCTGGCGGTGGAGGCCACCTGCGGACTGCTGTCGGTGAACGTGGATCAGGATGGGCGTCCCTGTCTGCCGGCCATGCCCGCCGGCGACATGCTGGCGGCCACCCTGACCTTAGCCGGTGTGGGCATGGCCCTGTATCGCCGCACCGTCACCGGCCGGGGCGACTACCTGGATCTGGCCATGATGGATTCCATCCTTTCCTGCATGCCCAACAACAAGGGCGCGGTGTTTGCGGACAAACGGCCACCGGTACCGAGCGAGGAGCGGATCTGGGGCGGCAATGCGTTCTACCGCATCTATACCTGCGCCGACGGTGAGTACGGGGGGCTCGGCGGAGTGGAGAGGAAGTTCGTCCGCAACCTGCTGACGGCGTTGGACCGCGAGGACCTGATCGAACTCTGTCAGCGTCCCGGCAGCGTGCAGCGACCGGTGATCGAGTTTCTGGAGCAGACCTTCCGTCAGCGCACCCGGGCCGAGTGGGAAGCGTTCATGGCCGATCTCGACGTCTGCTTCGCAGCGGTCAATGACCTGCGCACCGGCCTC
>JAFIFJ010000111.1 GCA_020832085.1 Gammaproteobacteria bacterium
GTGCGAAAAGAACGGCCTCTACTACGTGCTCGGACTGGCCCGGAATGCCCGCTTGAACCGCATTCTGCGCCGCGAGATGCACTGGGCGCGGCAGGCCTGCAAGGAGACGGGCCAAGCGGCCCGTTGCTATCGCGACTTCACCTACCGCACGCGCAAATCGTGGTCCCGGAAACGGCGAGTGATCGGCAAGGCCGAACACCTGCCAGGGAAGGCAAACCCTCGGTTTGTCGTCACCAACCTGCCGGCACACCGCGGCGGGGCCCAGCACCTCTACGAGAAGCTCTACTGCATTCGTGGCGAGATGGAGAACCGGATCAAGGAGCAGCAGCTGGGGCTGTTCGCTGATCGCACGAGTACGGCGATGATGCAGGCCAACCAGTTGCGGCTGTACTTCTCGTCGTTTGCCTACGTGCTGATGCATGGCCTGCGCCGGCTGGGGTTGGCGGGCACGGATCTGGCGAAGGCACAGTGCACGACGATTCGAGTGAAGTTGCTGAAGATCGGCATGCGATTGCGAATCAGCGTCCGCAAGGTTTGGCTGTCGTTCTCCGAGAGTTATCCCTACACCAAGGACTTCGTCGAAGTCCTGCGGAATCTTCGTTGTCGACCGGTCTGGGTTCCGCCTGGATAGCTTCGCCGTCACTGATCAGATCCCTTCACCGGTCGCCGTCGCGCTGATCGGAGCACGGGTATGCCGGCGCCATGCAGAAGCCCTGAAAAACCAATGTCATCAGTGCGTCCCGTGACCGAAAACAGCGCCTCAACCCCAATCCGAGACCCGACGGCCCCCGCAGGTAGGTCCTGAACGACAAGCGAAACGCGATATCATGCCCTGAAGCCGAATCGGTGAGGATGCGGGCTAGCGCCATCCGAACGAGCCGCTTGTTGAACGAAGCCGCTCCGCGGCAGAAAAACCGAAGCATTCGATAGGCTCCATGGCGTCCCAATGTCGGGACGTCAATCATGGAGCTCACCATGCTGTCTTCCGAACAGAAGCGATTTGACCGACTCTACACGCGTCACGTTCAGGCCCTGAAGCTGCAAGGGAAAAGCCAGAAGACCATCGATGCCTACGCGCGGGCGGTGCGTCGAGTCACCCAGCACTTCGACCGCTGCCCCGACAAGCTCACCACGCCGCAGCTTCAGCTCTACTTCTCCGAACTCGTCGACTCTCATTCCCGGAGCACCGTGAAGGTTGATCGCAATGGCCTTCAGTTCTTCTGGAAGCATGTCCTGAAGCGCGACTGGACGTGGCTCGATCTCGTTAAGGCGCCTCGTGTTCAATCCCTGCCGGATGTTCTCACCCGCACGGAGGTCGAGCAACTGATCGGAGCAACGCGAAAACTGCGCTATCGCGTCTTCCTGCTGGTGACCTACTCGATGGGACTTCGCCTCGGTGAAGCGCTGTCGCTGCAAGTCAGTGACATTGACCGTCCCAATGGCCGGATCCACATCCGGCGCGGCAAAGGACACAAGGATCGGCTGGTTCCCCTGCCCGATCTCACCTATCACGCCTTGCGAATGCTGTGGTGCAAACACCGCCACCCGCAGTGGCTGTTCCCTCTCGCTGCAGGTCCGATGGAGCGCATTCGCCACGCCGCCACCCACATGGATCGTGGCGGAGCACAGTCCGCCATGAAAGCCGTCGTCAATGAATGCGGCATCCGCCGCAAGATCAGCATCCATTCGTTACGGCACTTCTTTGCCACACACCTGCTCGAAGCGGGCCTCAGCCTGCGCCACATCCAGGCGCTGCTCGGACACTCGAGCCCCACGACCACGGCACGCTACACCCAGCTGACTCAGGAAACGGCTCAGCAGACCGCCGAGGTCATGAACACGCTGGTCAACGGCCTGCACGTCGATCTGGAGCGGCTGTGATGATCGGGCTGGCCTCGATCATTCGTCGCTATCGATCCAATCTCGAAGCAAGCCATGGTCACCGCTTGCTGCCCAGTCATCGCCGCGCCATTGATGCCATGCTTCGTTGTCGGACGCCCGACGCCGGACAAATCCGGCTGCAGTGCCCAGGTTGCCGGAGCGAAGGTATTCGGCATCAGTCCTGTTGCCACCGCAGTTGCCCGCATTGCCAGAACTTTGCGGCGAGCCAATGGCTCGATCGGCAACAGGCCAAGCTCCTGCCCGTCGAGTACTTCATGGTCACCTTCACGCTGCCCAGCGAACTGCGGAGGCTGGCTTGGCGTCACCAGAAGATCGTTTACGGCCTGCTCTGCGCCACCGCCTCGAGCACGCTTCGAGACTTCGGGCTGGATGCCCGCGGTCTCGGTGGGGCGATCGGCCTGACCCTGGTGCTCCACACCCACGCCCGCAATCTCGACTTCCATCCCCACTGCCATGTGGCGGTGCCGGGCGGCAGTCTCGATCGAGCGCGGCAGCAGTGGCGCCACAAGCGGGGGCGCTACCTTTTCAACGCCAAGGCCCTCGCGCGAGTCTTTCGGGCACGCTTGCTCGATGGACTCAACCGAGCCGGCTTGCCGATCCCCGAGGGCATCCCCCATGCCTGGGTCGTCGACTGCCGCTGCGTCGGTAAAGGTGCGCCGGCATTGAAGTACCTGTCGCGCTACCTGTACCGCGGCGTCATCAGTGAGCGCAGCATCGTCGACGATCGCGACGGGCGGGTGACCTTCACTTTCGCCGACAGCGCTACCGGTAGGACCAGGAAGCGAACACTGCCTGGCGGGGACTTCCTCTGGCTGCTCTTGCCGCACGTTCTTCCCAAGGGCTTCCGACGCGTCCGTGACTACGGCTTCCTGCACGGCAACGCGAAGCGCACCCTGTCTCGGGTGCAACTGGCCTTGAAGGTCCTCATTGAGGCCCGCGCTCCACGACCACGGCCGCAGTTCAAGTGTCATCGCTGTGCGGCTTCGATGACCATCGCCGGCTTCTTCGCGCCCGCATGGCGATCAGGATAGCGTTGGCTGGTGCCCAAACCCTTTCACACACCGAACACTGAGAGCTGAGAGCTTCACGAACGTCATGCGGCGAGTTCATGGGTCCATTTCATTCGCCCGCCGCGAGCCGGAGTAGCTCGCCATTCTTGGTCCCCGCCCAAGTCATCTCTGGCACGGTGGCAACCGCCACTCCGTCCCCGAAAGCGCGCTTCAGGCGCTTGGGAACGGATTCATCAAGCAGCAGCCTCATCATCGAGCAACCGTTTCGATGCGAGCTCAAGGACTTCGAGCACTTCCGATTTCTCTACCGAAGGGAAGTCCTCAAGGAACAGGGTAAGCGGATCGCCAGCCTCAAGGTACTGGAACAGGGTTCGTACAGGCACGCGCGTACCTCGGAACGTAGGCGTTCCTCCAAGGATCTCGGGGTCTCTCTGGATCGGATCGGCCATGTTCAGTCTCCGAAAGGAGTGGCTAGATCAATGGTACGCCATTCCGGCGCGCGAAGCCGTGTAACGCCAAGGCTGTGCGGTGGCACGAAGTGCCATCCGCACGAGCCGCTGGTTAGCCGGCATCCTGGAGCTCCTCTCGAATCACTCGCCGCAACGTGGATTCCAATGACTCCCGTTCTGATTCAATGTGGCTTCGAAGTGCAGCATTGATTTCAGATTGATAGCTTCCTCCGCCGGCCTCGTGAACC
>JAFIFJ010000125.1 GCA_020832085.1 Gammaproteobacteria bacterium
TACAGGGGTAAGTTTGCATGAGTGCTAAAGACATCAAGTTTGGAGACAGCGCCAGCCAGCGCATGCTCAAGGGCGTGAACCAGCTGGCCGACGCGGTCAAGGTCACCCTCGGCCCCCGGGGCCGTAACGTGGTCATCGACAAGTCCTTCGGCGCCCCCACCGTGACCAACGACGGTGTGTCCGTGGCCAAGGAAATCGAACTGTCCGACAAGTTCGAGAACATGGGCGCCCAGATGGTGAAGGAAGTCGCTTCGCAGACTTCCGACGAGGCCGGCGACGGCACCACCACGGCCACCGTGCTCGCCCAGGCCATCGTCACCGAGGGCCTGAAGTCCGTGGCCGCCGGCATGAACCCGATGGACCTCAAGCGCGGCATCGACAAGGCCGTGATTGCAGCGGTCAAGGAAATCCAGAAGCTGGCTACGCCCTGCGAGGACTCCAAGGCCATTGCTCAGGTCGGTACCATCTCCGCCAACTCCGATTCGTCCATCGGTGAGCTGATCTCTCAGGCCATGGAGAAGGTCGGCAAGGAAGGCGTGATCACGGTCGAGGAGGGCACCAGCCTCGACAACGAACTCGAAGTGGTCGCGGGCATGCAGTTCGCCCGCGGCTCCCTCTCGCCCTACTTCATCCACAACCAGGAAAGCATGTCCGCCGAGCTGGACGATGCCTACATCCTGCTGGTGGACAAGAAGATCTCCAACATCCGCGAGATGCTTCCGGTCCTGGAGTCCGTAGCCAAGTCCGGCAAGCCGCTGATGGTCATTGCCGAGGATGTGGAAGGCGAGGCGCTGGCCACCCTGGTGGTCAACAACATGCGCGGCATCGTCAAGGTGGCAGCGGCCAAGGCACCGGGCTTCGGTGATCGCCGCAAGGCCATGCTGCAGGATATCGCCGTTCTCACCGGTGCCCAGGTGATTTCCGAGGAGGTGGGTCTGACCCTCGAGGGCGCAACCCTCGATGATCTGGGCCACGCCAAGAAGGTCCAGCTCACCAAGGAGAACACCACCATCGTCGACGGCGCAGGCAAGAGCGCCGACATCGAAGGGCGGGTGAAGCAGATCCGTCAGGAGATCGAAGATACGTCTTCGGACTACGATCGCGAGAAGCTGCAGGAACGCCTGGCCAAGCTCGCCGGCGGTGTGGCAGTGATCAAGGTCGGTGCGGTCACCGAAGTGGAGATGAAAGAGAAGAAGGCTCGCGTCGAAGACGCGCTGCACTCCACCCGTGCTGCAGTCGAGGAAGGTATCGTCCCCGGCGGTGGCGTGACCCTGGTGCGCGCCCTGGCGGCTCTCGAAGGCCTCAAGGGTGACAACGACGATCAGACCGTGGGCGTGGGCATTGCCCGCCGTGCCATGGAGTCGCCGCTGCGTCAGATTGCCACCAATGCCGGCTTCGAGGCCTCGGTCGTCATCGACAAGGTCAAGCAGCTCAAGGGCAACGAAGGCTTCAACGCGGCCACCGGTGAGTATGGCGACATGCTCAAGGCCGGTATCGTCGACCCGGCCAAGGTGACCCGGACGGCGCTGCAGTTCGCGGCCTCCGTGGCTGGCCTGATGATCACCACCGAAGCCATGATCACCGATCTTCCGGAAGACAAGGACAGCGGTGGCGGCATGCCGGACATGGGCGGCATGGGCGGTATGGGTGGCATGGGCGGCATGATGTAAATCGCCCGCGCGATCCGCGCCACTTGCAAGACCGGAAAGCCCCGCCTCGTGCGGGGCTTTCTCGTTCTGGTGTCGAAACGGCTGCACAGGGCAGTGGCGCAAACCAGCGGGGGCGCTGGTATGATCAAAGGGTCCTTGGGGTCGGTTACGCAACGGCGTCACCGGGGGGCATCTGCACCGGATGCCGCTGCAGCGCGGCCTCATCCGGCGCGAATGATGGAACGACGACAATACGGGGAGATGCATCATGGAACTGTTCACCACCGCGGCGGGTATCGACTTTCTGGCCCGCTATGGCCACGTTCTCGCAGGTATCGCCTGGATCGGCCTGCTCTACTATTTCAATTTTGTACAGACCGAGTACTTCAAGGAGGCCGACGGGGCAGCTCGTACCGATGCCTTCGTCAAGCTGGTGCCCCGCGCGCTCTGGTGGTTCCGGTGGGCAGCCATGCTGACCTTCCTGACGGGTCTGATCCTGCTGGCCGCACGCGGCCGCGGGTTGACCTATGACATTGGTGTCGGCGCACTCATGGCCACCATCATGTTCCTCAACGTCTGGCTGATCATCTGGCCGAACCAGCGCATTCTCATCGCCTCCAACACCCAGGTGCAGGGCGGCGGGGAAGCGTTGCCGGAGGCAGCCGCTGCGGCGCCGAAGGCGGCCCTGGCATCGCGGACCAACACGCTGTTTTCCATCCCCATGCTGTTCTTCATGATTTCCAGCGCTCACCTGCCCCAGGGCGGTGCCCTGGCCCACGCCTCGGTGGTGTCGCTGATTGTCGTGCTGCTGATCATCCTGGCGCTGGAGGCGAACGCCATTTTCGGCAAGCCGGGGCCGATCGCGACCATCAAAGGCGTCATCTCCTGCGGGTTCGGGCTGACGGTGGTGCTTTGGGCGCTGATGGCCTTCCTCTGAATACACCTGTTACAGTCACCCGGTAGCGACGCTGCCGGGTGACTGAGGCTCGTTTCTCTGCTCTTTGTCGCCTGAACCTTTCATCTGCGTCTCTGCTGCGCTATAACCGGCGCGTTTCCCGCCGAGCAGTGGTTGGCCTTCATGAGCAAACGTGACAGCGAAGAACTCGATGGACTTCCCACCATCGCGCCGTCCAGTGATGACATCGAAACACGCCGCCGCGGCGGTGGCCGACGGGCCGAGCTGGGCCCTACACGTGCTACCGGATCCGCCAATCTGGTGGTCACGAATGTGATCATGGCGTTCCTGATTGCGGGCCTCACGGCCTGCGGCTGGTTCATCGTGGCGCAGAACGAGGCCCTGGCTGCGGTGCGCACGGGTATCGAGTCGATGGAGAATCGCCTCGGCCGCATCGAGGATCGCCTGGATCTGACGGGGGATGCCCTGTCCGAGACCGAATCCAAGACCCAGCAGCAGATCGATTTCTGGGAGTCGGAGATCCGCAAGCTCTGGGATGTCAGCAATAGACGCAATCGGGACTGGATCCAGGAGAATCAGAAGGCCATTGCAGCTCTGCAGACGGCTCAGACCGGCCAGCGTCGTACCCTCGACGAACTCAACGCCAAGGCCACCCAGCTCACCCGCGGCCTCGAGGCCCAGGAGCAGATGCTCACCCAGCTGGCCCAGATCGACAGCCGGCTGGGAGAAATGCTGTCCAGGCAGCGGACGCTGACGGATCGGGTCAACACGCTGACCCAGCAGCAGGCGGGCATGGACCGGCGGTTGAAGGAATCGGAAGAGGCGACGGCGTCGATGGACGCGTTTCGCCGTGATTTCATCGGTCGCGTGGCCCGCCTTCAGGATCGCCTCGATCAGATGGCCGGTGGCAGTTCCAGTGGGCAGACCATCAGTCCCACGCCCTGAACGTCGCGGCGCCTGGCGCCACTCCAGAATTGAGCGATGCGCCATTGTGGGAAGTTTCCCGGAGCGCAGCGCAGGGGAACGACGGCGTAGCCTGTGATCGAAGTCGTTCCGACCGGCCCCCTGCGCTACGCTGCGGGATCTCGGTTGCGCGTCATTGCTGGTGCACCCCGTTTCGGGCGACGCCATTCGCTCCCCGCGAAATTCGCTCACAGCCGCGCGTTACAGGTACCACCCGTCCTGAAGAACGAGGCGGATCACCAGCGCTTCG
>JAFIFJ010000144.1 GCA_020832085.1 Gammaproteobacteria bacterium
GGGGCGGGTGGTGGGCGGCGGCCGGGGGGGGTTATCGGTGGGCCCTGGGGGGGTCTTGGCCGCCGCACTGTTCCCCCCCCCCCCCCCCCGCAAGCACAGGCCCGGTCGAGCCCCAAAACCCGGCGCACGCTATATTGCAAATACGAATCATTATCACTACGATAATCATTCCTTTCCGCGCGCCTGACTGGAGTCCCTGCGCATGAAACCGACCCAAGCACTGCCTTCGTCCATCTCCCGCCTGCGGATCCTGTCCGTCGCCGTGATCGCCCTGCAGGCTGGTCTGGCGGGCACTGCCGTTGCCGAGGACGGCGCCATCACCACGACCACCCGTGAGCGGCCGCTGCCAGTCATCGAGGTCATCGGCCGCAGCGACGATGCAGTATCCCGCCAGACCGGTTCGGTGGTCATCGTGACGACGGAGGACTTCGAACGCATCCAGCCCATGTCCACCGAAGACGTGCTGCGCCGGGTTCCAGGCATCAACACCAAGTCGGAAGAAGAGACGTCCATCGTCGCCAACATCGGCCTGCGGGGCCTGAGCGCCAGCGAGTCGAAGTCACTGGTTCTCGAAGACGGCGTTCCCGTGGCGCCCGGCCTGTTCATCGGCAACGAGCGCTACTTCAATCCGCGTATCCAGCGCATGGAACGCATCGAGATCCTCAAGGGTTCGGCGGCCCTGCGCTACGGTCCGTCGACCATCGGCGGCGTGATCAACTACCAGACCAGGACGCCCGACGACGGCGTGATCCTGTCGGGCCGGGTCGGGTCCTTCGACACCCGGGAAACCACCATCGAAGCCGGTGGCCGCACCCGCTCCGGTGATGCCTTCGGTGGCGTCGTGGCCACCCACGCCCGCAGCGACGGCTTCATGGACAAGGGTTACGAAATGACCGACGTCATGGTCAAGGCCGGCATGGCCGTGGGCGACAACCATCTGCTCGGCTTCAAGTTCTCCTACCATGAGAACGACGCCAACATCTCCTACAGGGGACTGCTGCTCGACGACTACCGGGCTGGCGCCACCTACAACCCGGCACCAGACGATGCCTACCTGACCGACCGGACGGCCTTCGACATCAATCACGAAGTCAGCCTCGGTGACCGGGCCACCCTCACCACCCTGCTCTACTGGAGCGACGTCACCCGCGACTACTGGCGCTACGATGTGGATACCCCCGCCTCCAACGAAGCCGGCCGCTGGGTGTACCGGGACACCCTCACCGGCAACAACCGCGCCTTCGAGCGCTTCGGCCTGGACAGCCGACTGCACCTAGAGCACGGACTGTTCGGACTCGACAACGAGGCTGAAATCGGCGTGCGGGCGCTGCGGGAGAAATCCGATGACACCCGGATCCGCGCCACTCGGAGCCAGGACCGTACCGGCATCAACGACCGGCACATCGTCGACTCCGCCGAGAGTCTGGCCCTGCACGCCCAGAACCGCTTCGCCCTCAGCGAACGTCTCGCGGTGACGCCGGGCCTGCGCATCGAACACTACGAGCAGAAGCGCAGAGTCCTCAGCAGCGACAATGCCACCGCCTCCACCACCAACACCGAAGTGCTGCCCGGTATCGGGGTCACCTACGACATCGCCGACGGCGTCCAGGTCTACGGTGGCATCTACCGGGCCTTTGCACCGGCCACCAACGGCGTCGCCCTCGATGGCCTCACGGATCAGCGTCTGGATGCCGAACGATCGGACAACTACGAGTTGGGGATCCGCGGCATCTTCGGCGCCCTGACCTACGAGGCTGCGGTGTTTCGGATGGACTTCGAGAATCAGGTGGTCACCGGCAACTCCGATCCCAACCTGTCCCAGTCCAATGCCGGCAAGACCCTGCATCAAGGGGCTGAGCTGGCACTCGGTTATGCCATCGGTGGCGGCTTCGCCCTGAACGGCAACCTCACCTACATCCCGACTTCGAAATTCGAGTCCGGAGCCGAAGCCGGCAACCGGGTGCCGTACTCGCCCAAGCTGCTGGCCAACGCCTCACTGGAGTACAGCCGGGCGGACTTCCGTGCGGCCTTCATGGTCCATCACCGCGGAGCCCAGTTCGGCGACGGCAGCAATGTCCGCGACCTTCCCGCCGGTGCCGCGGGCGGCATCTGGGGCGGCCGCATGGACGCCTACACCCTGTTCGACGTTACCGCTCAGTACGACGTGACGCCGAAGCTGACCATGTTCGGAGCGGTGAAGAATCTCACCGACAAGCGCTACATCACCGGTCTGCGCCAGGGCATCTACGTTGGTCCGGAGCGCTCCTTCGAAATCGGGGCGCGCTACCGCATGTGATGGCGCGCGGCGGTGGTGCTCCGGCCACCACCGCCGCTCTCGCCCTTCACCACTGATTCCGCAGTTCCCGCAGCTTCAGAAAAACCTCGCGGGGACTCGGATCCTTAGGAAGATCCGGAAAGTCCGAACGCAAGGTCTCGATCACCGAGGGGCTGCGCAGCCGGAAGAAGGCATTGATGTCCCGCTCGACGGCCAGGGTCGTCACCAGGGCCTGATCCGGGTCGTGGCTGCGCTCCAGATCTGCCAGCAGTTTGGCGGCCGCATCATTGTCGGGTTCACGATCGAGGGTGAAGGCAAGGTTGTTGGTGATGTAGTCGTGGCCCGGATAGATGCGGGTCTCCGGCGGCAGGGCCATGAGCTGATCAGCAAAGGTCGCATACAGCTGCTCCGGATGGCCGCCGTTGTGGCAGTTGCCGGCACCCGCGTTGAACAGCGTGTCCCCACAGATCAGCGCCGGCGGATCCGACTCGGACAGCAGACAGATGTGACTCATCGTATGGCCGGGTGTATCCAGCGCCCGCAGGGTCACGCTGCGCCCCACCTTGACCTCGTCACCAGCCGCAAGGCCACGGTCGATGCCTTCGATGCGGTCCTTGGCGTTGGCATGGGCCAGCAGTTTCGCTCCCGTGGCCGCGATCATCGGCCGGTTGCCGCCGGTGTGATCACCATGCTCGTGGGTGTTCAGGATGCTGGTGATCTCGAAGCCCTTGGCTTTGGCCCGGGCCAGACACTTCTCGTGGTCCAGCGGGTCCACCGCCATCGCCTCACCGCTCTCCGGGCAGACGATCAAATAGTTGAAGTTGCGATACCTGTTCCCGGTCCAGATCTGCTCGATGATCATGGCTGGCTCCTCGGCAAGGGATGCTCAGGCTACCAGCCTGAGCATCTCACGGCAGTGTCCTGCCGCGGAGTCCTGGAAAGGAAATCTCGAAAATATAGTTGCGTCATAAAACTTAATTGTCCACACTGGGCCACCAGCGGTCACCGGCCGACGCCCATGTCTTCCACCGCCGTTCCCCAGGAGCCCGCAGCCCAACGCCCACCCATCGTCCTGCTGGCCATTCTGGCTGCCCTCGGTCTGTTCGCCACCAACATCTATCTGCCGTCGGTACCCGCCATCGCAGTGGGCCTCGACACCAGCATCAGCGCCGTCCAGTCCACCTTCACCGTGTTCCTGCTCAGTTTTGCCTTGGCTCAGCTGCTCATGGGTCCGCTGGCGGATCGCTTCGGGCGGCGCCCCGTGGCGCTTTCGGGGCTGACCCTGTTCGTCGCGGCCAGCGTGATGTGCACCCTCACCGACTCCATCGTCGTGCTGCTCTGCGGCCGCGTGCTGCAGGCCATCGGAGCCTGTGCCGCCGCCGTGGTCGCGCGGGCGCTGGTGAGAGACCTCTGGGAGGGGGTGGCTATCTATCGGGTCATGTCCACCCTGGCCATCACGGCAGCGGTGGCACCGGGGTTCATGCCCCTGCTCGGAGGATTGCTGGAGACCCTGGGTGGCTGGCGCACGCCCTTCGTGGTGGTGACGCTGATCGGCGCCTGGATGCTGGCTTGGAGCCTGCTCAGAATCCCCGAAACCCGTCAGCCCGCCACCCACGGCCTTCGCACCACGGCGGCAGCGGCCTACCTGACTTTGCTGCGCAACCCTGCCTTTCTACTGCCGGCGCTGCTGGCGGGGGTTCCGAGCGCGGGCATCTTTGCCTACTTCGCCGCATCGCCGATCCTGTTCATGAATGTGCTGGGCCTGACGCCCATGCAATACGGCGTGCTGCCCACGCTCGCCATCGGCGGTGTCATGGCTGGCTCCTTCACCGTCGGCCGCCTGTCGGGAAAGGTTGGGCCCCACACCCTGCTGGCCATCGGCGCCGCAGTGATGACCACCGGAGCCCTCTGCCTGCTCACCCTGGGTCTGGCCGACCGCATGGGCGTGGTCAATGTCCTGCTTGCGGTGATCCTCTACCTCTACGGCATGGGCATTCTGATTCCGGCCGGAACGGGCCTGTCGCTGCAGGTCGTCGCCCCCGCCCAGGCCGGCACCGCGGCAGCGCTCACCGGCTTCCTGCAGATGACCCTCGCCGCCTTGGGCGCGATCATCGCCAGCCTCATGCCGGCCTGGCCCCAGGGCGCCATCGGTCTGGTGATGACCGCCTCCGGCCTCATGGCCTGCTGGCTCTGGTGGTGCCTGCCGCGGGCGACGTAGGGCTCATGGGGCAGGGGATCCAGCTCCGCGACTCGAAAAGCATGTCAAGTCTGCTCGCGCGACACCTTCGTGGGCGCTCTCAGCGCGGGCGATCAATGGCGTCGGGCGATGCTGTCCGCTATCGCCCGCAGTGTGGGCTCCAACAGTGTGGCTCCGACTTGTGCCATCGCCGGTCACGCGGGATCATGGGGCAGGTTCAAATTGGGGGTAAGCATGTTCACCATCCGCCTGCGGGTCGCAATCCTCGGCGTCATCCTGACCGCCTCGACCATGATGTCCGGGTGTAATCCAGGCAGCGAAGCGGATGCCGCTTCCCTGAGCGACGCCAGCAGCGCTGCAGGCCCCGACGCCTTCGCCGAGGCCCGCGCCCTCCACGACCGCTTCGTCACCCTCGACACCCACCTCGACACTCCGGTGCACTTCTCCCGGCCAGGCTGGGACATCATGCAGCGGCACGACTTCTTCACGGACCGTTCCCAGGTGGATTACCCGCGCATGCAGGAAGGCGGCCTGGACGGCGGATTCTGGGTCATCTTCACCCAGCAGGGACCACGGACCCCGGAAGGCCATGCCCTGGCCTTGGATCACGGCCTGCTGGTGGCCATGCGCATCCGCGAGATGGTGGCGCGCAATCACGAACACTTCGAGCTGGCCCTCACCGCCGCGGATGCCCAGCGCATCGTCGATGCGGGCCGCAAGGTGGTCTACATCAGTATCGAAAACGGCTATCCCCTGGGGACCGATCCGAGGCTGCTCGAGACCTTCTACCGCCTCGGCGCACGAATGTTCGGCCCTGTGCATTTCGCCAACAACGAACTCGGGGATTCCGCGACGGACCCCAGCGGCGCGGAGTGGCATGGCCTGAGCGAGGCCGGCAAGGCCTTCGTGGCCGAAGCCAATCGCCTCGGCATCATCCTCGATGCCTCCCATGCCTCTGATGACGTGTTCGATCAGATGCTGGAGCTGTCCGCCACGCCCATCGTGCTGTCCCATTCCGGAGCACGGGCCATCTATGATCATCCCCGCAACCGCGACGACGCCAGACTGCAGCGGTTGGCAGAACACGGTGGCGTGATCCAGATGAACGCCTTCGGCGCCTACCTGCGGCCGGTACAACAGCCGCCCGCCCGCATCACCGCCCTGCGGGATCTACGCCAGGAATTCGGCAGCCTGCTGGGCATGAGCCCCGAGCAGGTGGCTGCCATGGCCGAGCGTCGCCGTGAGATCGACGAGGAGTTTCCCGTGGATTATCCCGACCTCGACGACTTCATGGCTCACATGCTGCACGTGCTGGAACTCATCGGGCCGGACCATGTCGGCATCGGCGCCGACTGGGACGGCGGCGGTGGCGTGGAGGGCATGTGGGACGTGGCCGCCCAGCCGCGCATCACCAAACGTCTGATCGCCGCCGGCTACACCGAGGCAGATCTGGCCAAGATCTGGGGCGGCAATGTGCTCAGGCTGCTGCAGGCGGCCGAGGATCATGCCCGCAGCGTCGCCGACTAACGCCTGCATTCTGCTTTCTCCGCCGCCCGCAATCACCTCTGGCAAAGCCTCGAACAGGAGCCCCCTGATGTACCGATCTGCATTGAGCGTCATCCTGCTGCTGGCAGCAGCCTCACTGCATGGCGCTCCTGGCCTCCCTTCAGGTTTCATTGAGCAGCGCGATGTAAGCATCCCTTCACCCGGGGAAGTCCTGGGCTTCGAACCCGGCGCGCGTCATCCCCGCAACGACGAGATCGTCAGGTACTTCGAGACCCTGGCCGCAGCCACGGACCGGGTGCGGATCGAGGTGACGGGGCACTCCCATGACGGCCGGCCGCTGCTGCTGGCCTACTTCGGCAGTCCCGAACGGCTGACGCAGCTGGACGATCTGCGCGCTGGACGGCGGGCCGCAAGCCGAGCCGGCGAAGGGCCGCCGGTGATCTGGCTGGGGTACTCGGTCCACGGCAACGAGGCCTCGGGAGCCAGCGCATCCCTGGTCACGGCCTGGTACCTGGCCGCCAGCGAGAGCGTTGAGGCGCGTGCGTGGCGCGACGAGGTGCTGGTCATCATGGAGCCGGTACTGAATCCGGATGGCCTCGATCGCTTTGCCCACTGGGTCAACATGCACCGCGGCAGGCACCCCTCTGCGGATCCGGTGGACCGCGAGCACCGGGAAGCCTGGCCGAACGGACGCACCAACTACTACTGGTTCGACCTCAATCGGGACTGGCTGCCGCTGGTGCATCCGGAGTCCCGGGCGCGGATCGCGAACTATCATCGCTGGCGCCCCCATGTCCTCACTGACCATCACGAGATGGGGCACCTCACCAGCTACTTCTTTCAGCCCGGCGTCCCGGAACGGGGCAATCCCCTGCAGCCGCCGAAGAACGTGGAACTGACCGCAGAGCTGGCCGCCTATCACGCTGCCGCGCTCGACGCCGCGGGCGAACCCTACTTCACCCAGGAACGCTTCGACGACTACTACGTGGGCAAGGGTTCCACCTACCCGGACCTCACCGGCGGCGTCGGCATTCTCTTCGAACAGGGCTCGGCTCGGGGTCACCTCATGCGCACCCCCTTCGGCCTGCGAACCTTCGCCGACGCGGTGGCCAATCAGGTGCGCACATCACTGTCCACGGTTCGTGGCAGCCATGCCCTCGGAGACGATCTGATCGCCTACCAGGCGGCCTTCTTCCGCGAGCAGCAGCAGGCCGCCCGGCGCGAGCGCAACAGTGGCTGGCTGCTCGGCGACGGCGGCGATCCCGGCCGCGCCCAGCGGTTGCTGGACGTGCTGCTTCAGCACGACATTCAGGTGCGCCCCGTCACCGAAACGGTGACCATCGGCGGGCGCGACCATGCCCCGGGCAGCGCCTGGGCACTGCCGGCCGACCAGGATCACTATCTGCTGCTGCAGTCCATGTTCTCCGAGCCCACCGAGCTCGAGATGGATACGTTCTACGACGTTTCGGCCTGGCCGCTGCAGCGATCCTTCGGACTGCCCCTGAGCCGCGTGAACAGGCTGCCGGCCACCGCCGCTGCTCTCACCGAAGTCCCCCGCCCGACTGCTGCCGAACTTCCGGATCAGGCCGTGGCCTGGGTCATTCCATGGAATCAATATGGCGCCGCACCCACCCTGGCCGCGCTGCTCGATGACGAACTGCGGATTCAGGCCGCCACCCGCCCGATCACCGTCACCACCGCAGCGGGTCCACGGGCGCTGACCCGGGGCAGCCTCGTGATCCACCCCGCCATTCAGCCCCTGGCCCCGGCAGAACTGCGCCAGCGCCTGCAGGCCCTCTCGGCACACCATGGCATCGAAGTGCTGGCGGCTACCGACGGCCTGACCCCAGCCGGACCGGACCTCGGCAGTCCTTCCCTGCCCATGCTGAGAACGCCTCGCGTCGCCATGCTCACGGGTGAGGGGCTGCGCCCCAACCATGCCGGATACATCTGGCACTGGTTCGACACCCGCCTGGAACAGCCGCTGACCCGCATCGACTGGTGGCGCCTCGCCAATGGCTTCGAGCCCGGCCGCCGCGGCGCCCTCGACGGCCTGACCCATCTGATCCTGCCGGACGGCGACTACAGCCTGCTGCCGGCCACCCTGCAGACCCAGCTCGAGGCCTTCGTCCGCACCGGCGGCCACCTGATCGCTGCCCGCGGCGCCTCCCGCTTCGTGGAGGGGCTGTCATTGGACTGGAGTTTCGCAGGCGAGCCTCCGGAGCGGGAGCGCGCCGAACAGCGGCCCTACGGCGAACATGAGGCCGACTTTGCCCGGGAACTGATCGGCGGCAGCGCTCTGAGCGTCGTGCTCGATGCCAGTCATCCCCTGGCCTTCGGCTACCCGGATGGTGAGATCGCGGCCTTCCGTCGCGGCGCCCATCGCCTGCAGGCTACCGCCAACCCCTATGCCACGCCCGGCCGCTACGCCGAAGACCCGCTGCTGGCGGGCTACCTGTCGGCTGAGAACCATACCCGCCTTGCCGGCAGTCCAGCGCTGTCGGCCACCCGGGTCGGCCCGGGGCTGGTCATCCGCATGGCGGACGACTACCTGTTCCGGGGCTACTGGCTCGGCACCGAGCGCCTGTTCGCCAACGCCCTGTTCTTCAGCAGCCTCATCGGCGAGACGCGCCTGCCCGCCAACGACTGATCCCCGACGATCGGGCACTTCGCTTCGAATTTGCATCACTGTCACAATCCTGGAATAGGCTATCGTACTGCCGCCACACCGAGTCGAAGCGAGAGGGGCCCATGAAGGCAATGCTGTTCCTGCTGGCGCTGCTGGTCACGGGCGCGCCGGCGCTGGCCGAGTGCCAGCGCGGTGATCTGGCCAGTCACCTCTGCGATCGCAGCGGCGACATGGTCGCCGACCTGCCCGCCAACAGCCGGGAGCGCATCGACCCGCGCATCCTGATCTTCGCCTATACCCCGGTGGAGGATCCAGCCACCTACAGTGCCGTCTGGGCGGAGTTCATCGATCACCTGTCCCGGGAGACCGGGCGCAACGTGCGCTTCTTCCCGGTGCAGTCCAACGCCGCCCAACTCGAAGCCATGCGCGCCGGGCGCCTGCACATCGCCGGCTTCAACACCGGCAGTACACCGCTGGCGGTGAACTGCGCGGGTTTCGTGCCCTTCGCCATGATGGCAGCCGACGACGACAGCTACGGCTACCAGATGGAAATCATCACCCGCCCGGACTCCGGCATCGAAACCCTGGCGGACTTGAGGGGCCGTTCCCTGGCCTTCACCGCACCGACGTCGAACTCCGGCTACAAGGCACCGCTGGCGCTGCTGCAGCAGGAAGCGGGCCTCGGCGAGCGGGACTTCCGCGCCGCGTTCTCGGGCAAGCATGACAACTCGGTCTTAGGCGTCGTCAACCGGGATTACGATGCCGCCGCCATCGCCAATTCGGTGATGCAGCGCATGATCGCCCGCGGTGTGATCCGCGCCGATCAGGTGCGTACGATCTACCGTTCAGAAACCTTTCCCACCACCGCCTACGGCCACGCCCACAATCTGGCGCCCGAACTGGCCGAGAAGATCCGCGCGGCATTCTTCAGCTTTCCCTGGGAGGGCTCGGCCCTGGCAGCGGAGTTCCGCGAATCAGGAGAAGCCAAGTTCCTGCCCATCACCTATCGCGAGCACTGGCAGCTGATCCGTGACATCGACCGCGCCAACAACGTGAGCTACCAGTGTCGTTAGGGCTGCTGCGCCTCGAGGGGCTCAGCAAGCGCTACGGCAAGGACGCCCCGGCCCTCGACGACGTCAGCTTCAGCCTCGATGCCGGCGAGGTCATCGCCCTCATCGGCCCATCCGGTGCCGGCAAGAGTACGCTGATCCGCTGCATCAACCGTCTGGTGGAGCCCACCGCCGGTCGCATCTGGCTCGGCGACACCGATCTCACCTCCCTGGATCGAAGGTCGCTGCGGCAGGCGCGGCGCCGCATCGGCATGATCTTCCAGGAGTTCGCCCTGGTGGAGCGGCTGTCGGTAATGGAGAACCTGCTGTCCGGCCGCCTCGGTTACGTGGGGTTCTGGCGCGCGGCCCTGCGGCGCTTTCCCCAGGCTGACATCGAACGGGCCTTCGACCTGCTCGAGCAGGTGGAACTCGGCGCCATGGTGGATCGCCGCGCTGATGCACTTTCCGGCGGCCAGAGACAGCGCGTCGGCATTGCCCGGGCACTGATGCAAACGCCGGATCTGCTGCTGGTGGACGAGCCCACCGCCAGCCTCGATCCGCGCACCTCGCGTCAGATCATGCGCCTGATCACCCGTCTCTGCGGTGAGCGCGGCCTGCCGGCCATCATCAACATCCACGACGTGCCCCTGGCGCGCCGCTACTGTCAGCGCGTCATCGGTCTGCGCGCAGGTCGCATCGTCTACGACGGCCCCGCCTCCGCCCTCGACGACAGCGTACTCACCGACATTTACGGCGAGGAGGACTGGGACAATCAGGAGACGCCGGCCGAGGGCAGCGAGGAAGACGTCGCGGAAAGCGAAGCATGAGCGCTCGCGTCTGGCGCCGCCCGCCGATGATTGCTGACCCGCGCCTGCGCTGGGGTCTGTCGCTGGCGGTCGTGGTCTACCTGATCCTGGCAGTCGGCAGCCTGGAAGTGAACTGGCAGCGGGTGGCGGAAGGTCTCGAACGGGGAGCTGCCTTTGCGGCAGCCCTGTTCACTCCGGACTTCAGCAGCCGCGGCGCGGACATTCTCGAAGGATTCCTCGAAAGTCTCGCCATGACCTTCGTCAGCACCACCCTGGGCCTGCTGCTGGCCGTGCCCGTGGCCGTGGGAGCGGCCCGCAATCTGTCGCCGCTGCCCGTGTACCTGATCTGCCGCGGCTTCATCGCCATCTCCCGCAGTTTTCAGGAAATCATCATCGCCATCCTCTTCGTGGCCATGCTCGGCTTCGGTCCCCTGGCCGGCGTGGCCACCCTGGCCTTCGCCAGTATCGGCTTCATCGCCAAGCTGCTCGCCGAGGACATCGAAGCCATGGATCCGAAGCCCCTGGAGGCCATTCGCGCCACCGGCGGATCTGCAACCCAGACCCTGCACTGGGGCGTGATGCCGGTGGTCCTGCCCCGGCTGGTGGGGGTGAGCATGTATCGCCTGGACATCAACTTCCGGGAGTCGGCCATCATCGGCATCGTCGGCGCCGGCGGCATCGGTGCGACGCTCAATACCGCCTTCGACCGCTACGAGTACGACACGGCGGCAGCCATCCTGCTGCTGATCATCGCCATCGTGCTGCTGTCCGAATACGTTTCCGGTTTCATTCGCGGCAAGCTGCGCTGATGCCCGTGAGCCACGCCAACGGTCAGCCGCGGTGGCGGCGACGGACACCGGCAGCCGTGCTGTTGGCCTGGCTCGGCTGGTTTGCCGTGGTGGCCGTGCTGGCCTTCAGCTGGCAGTTCATCTCGGAACGGACCATCTGGATGTTCGTCACGGACGCACCGAGTCAAGGCGCCGATCTGCTGGCACGCATGCTGCCACCGGACTGGGCCTATACGGGCAGGCTGTGGAAACCCCTGTGGGATACGCTGAACATCGCCACCCTGGGAACCCTGCTGGCCCTTGTCATCGCCACGCCGCTGGCCTTCCTCGCCGCCCGCAATACCACGCCGGCCCTGCCCGGACTGCGGCCATTGGCCCTGCTCGTCATCGTCGCCTCCCGGTCCATCAATTCGCTGATCTGGGCCCTGCTGCTGGTGATGATCCTCGGACCCGGCGTGCTGGCCGGCATCATCGCCATCGCCCTGCGCTCCATCGGTTTCATCGGCAAGCTGCTCTATGAAGCCATCGAGGAGAGCGACGCCAAGCCGGTGGAGGCCATCGTCGCCACTGGTGCCAGCCCGGCCCAGATGCGCCTCTATGCCATCGTTCCCCAGATCATGCCCGCCTTCGCCGGCATCAGCGTCTACCGCTGGGACATCAACATCCGCGAGGCCACCATTCTCGGTCTCGTGGGTGCCGGCGGCATCGGTCTGGAACTGATGGCGTCGGTGAACGTCCTCGCCTGGGGAAGGGTGAGCATGATCTTCCTGCTCATCCTCGCCACCGTGCTGGCCAGCGAGTGGGTGTCCGCCCGGGTCCGCGCCGCTGTGACCTGACATCCGGCTGTTTCGGCCCTGGGGCCAGACAGCGAGGGTTCAGGTGCTTCGGGCATCATTTGCACTGACTGCAAAATCCGCGCAGGCTGACTGCAGCGACCGGCTGCTCCTGCTCGAGGCTCGACCTCCGAAACCGGCCGTCTGGTCTGCATTCCAGCCATCCGCGGTCGCGGCCGACCCGTTCAGGGCAAAGGGATCAAGCCCTCATGCACCGACCGATGGTCACCTAAGGGAGCTCGACATGGCATTTCGCGAGCGACTCATCAGCCTCATCTTCGTCGCGGCCCTTGGCGCCACGATGCCTCTGTCCAGCACAGCCGAGGGTCCATCAACGTTCAGCGACGCCGAGATCGAGAGTCTGCTGGCTCCCGTGGCCCTTTATCCGGACACCTTGCTGACGCAGATCCTGATCGCGGCCACCTATCCTCTGGACGTGGTTGAGGCTGCACGCTTCATCGCCGAACACCCCGAACTCAAAGGCAGCGACGCCGTGCTGGCCGCGGCCGCGTTCGACTGGGACCCCAGCGTTCAGGCCCTGACGGCGTTTCCGGAGGTACTCGCGCGCATGGATGCCGATCTGCGCTGGACCCGGGACCTCGGCGAGGCCTTCCTGGCGCAGCAGGAGGACGTCATGCTTTCGCTGCAGACCCTGCGGCAACGAGCGCGGCTGGCCGGGACCCTCGAAGATTCGGAGCATCTGCAGCTCGAACAGCGCGGCGAACGCCTCGTCCTGCAACCCCCGCGGGAGGACTTGGTGTACGTGCCCTGGTACGACACCACGTCGGCCTACGGCGAGTGGCCCTCCCAGCAGCACCAGCCCGTTTACTGGGATCCGAATCCCCGCTATCAGAGCGGCTTCCACAGCACGCGTCTGTCCCGCTCCTCGCTGTTCTGGAGCCAGGGTATCCACCTCGACCCGCTGTACTATCCGACCCGCCTGGACTGGCACCCGCGGGGCGTGATCATCGTGGAGCGCAGTCACGGCCGGCCCTGGCGCCATGGCAGCAACAAGGATCGCCGGGACGGCCGCCGGCAGGATGACCGGCGCCAGGATTACGCCAACCGCGTTCGGGACGACTCCGGAGCGCGCGGGGACTGGCGCCAGCGACGTGACCACCGTGGCGCCGAACGGCATTGGGATCACGACCGCCGGGACCAGCGCGCCGCCCGCAGCTGGCCTGATGAACCCACCGCAAGTCTTTCCCAGCAACGCGCGGGAGCCATCGATACCCGCAGCGCCAGCGAACGGCTTCGGGCGCTGCAGGCCGAGGCTGCCGCAGCCCATGAGCAGTCCGCGCGACAGCAGCAGAACCTGCCGGCCCGGCGCTTTGCAGGTCAGCCCTCGTCGCGCCAGGACCGCTCCGCCGAGCAGCACAGTCAGGGACGGGATATGGCGACGACCATGATCCGGCAGCAGCGCGAGATACGGACCCGCAACGAACCGTCACGCAATATCCGCAGACAGGAATCGCCCGGCCACGCCGCCGCGCCGCGGGGAGGCAGCCAGGAGCGCTCGCGCCCCAACCACGACCGCCAGCAGGCCACCACACGACGCAGCTTCGGTGGCGCAAGCCCACAACCGCCACAGCAGACCCGCTCCGGTGCCCACTCCCAGCGCTCGGCTCCCACGACGCGGCAGTTCGGCAGACCAGGCTCGCCTCCGCGCATACCCGACTGATCCGGACGATCCATGCCCCCGGCGGCGACCCGCAGACCCTGGTCGTAAAATTCAGGGGTGCAGGTTTCTGTCGGAACCGGCTACAGTGGGTCAGGAGCGGCCTGCTTCGCCCGCTGAATCCGGGATCGACGATGCCTCGCGCCTTGGCGACGAAGCGCCCACGAGCCGCGGGCAGCGCCATGCTGATCTGGTCTCGCGGTCAGTCCGGGCCTGGAAGCAGGTCGCAAATCGCAGCCAACAACCCTGGGGAGGGACCTTGATGTCTCCATTCGACATGCATGATCAGGTGGTCGTCATCACCGGCGGTGGACGTGGCCTCGGAGAAGGCATGGCCCACTGCTTTGCCCGTGCCGGCGCCGCGGTCGTTCTGGCCGCACGCCGTCAGGCCGAGATCGACAAAGTGGCCGCGGACGTCCGCGCTGCAGGCGGTCGGGCCATTGCCGTGGCCACGGACGTCACCGACGCCGCCGCCGTGGAACGGCTCGCCGAGGCTGCCGTCAAGGAGTTCGGCAGCATCACAACCTGGATGAACAATGCCGGCGGTTCGCCGGTCATCACGCCCCTGACCCAACTCGATCCCAAGGAGTGGCAGGCCTGCGTCGATCTCAACTTCACTTCCGTGTTCACCTGCTCGGTGGTGGCAGCCCGCCACATGGACAGTGGTTGCATCATCAACACGTCGTCACTGTCGGCCTACCGGGGCGCGCCAGGCAGCGGCCACTATGGCGCCTGCAAGGCCGCGGTGAACTCACTCACCATGACCTTGTCGCTGGAACTGGCACCGAAGATCCGCGTCAACGGCATCTCGCCGGGCTACGTGCCCACCGAGATCATGATGAAGGCGCTGAAACTCACGGACGCCGACCTGCCCAAGCTGCCCTCCCAGCTCGGCATTCCCATGGGACGACTCGGCACGCCCGAGGACATCGGCAATCTCTGCGTCTATCTGGCCTCTCCGGCCGGCAGCTGGGTGACCGGGCAGACTATCGTGATTGCCGGCGGGCACTGATCCCGCGCGCCACAACCCCGGCCGGGAAACGCTGAGTCTTCAGCCTTTCCCGGCCCCTTCGGCAGTCAAATTCACGCGGCCACTCAGCTGCGCCGTGCCTCCCAGTGGGCCACCCTGACGTCGTCGCCATCGCGAATGTGGACGTAGCCCCGCATGACGTCACCGTCGACGACGCCTGAGAAGCGGTAGCCGCCGTGCCGATGCACGGCATGGAAGTCGATACGGTCCGCATGCAAGCGGACGTCCTCCATGAAGAAGCCCTGATCCCGCGCCTGCAGCTGCGGCTCGATCTCCTGAAAGTGCTGCTCGATGACGAGTTCCATGGGATCGGAGCCGCCTTCCATGGTCAGCGTCCAATGGCCATCGACCTTCGCTGGAACGACCCAAAGGTACAGGCCACCGCTCACCGCAGCGGAAATGTGCTGCTCCGGCTCCCAGTCGCCCATGGGAAAGCTGTTGGAGATGATGCGGGTTCCCGGCGCCAGCTGTTCGAACAGTATCGAGCGCAAGCGCAGGACGATGTCGGGCATGAGGTACATGGTGACCACGGTGGCGCGGGAGAAATCCGACTGGAACAGGTCCTGATTGACGAAGGCGACCCGGTCCTGCACCCCGGCGCCCGCAGCCCGCAGCCAGGACTCCCGGACCAGGTTGGCATCGAGTTCGATGCCGTGCCCCACGGCACCGCGCTCCGCGGCTGCGATGACGATGCGGCCATCCCCGGAACCGAGATCGATCAGGTAGTCCCCAGGCCCGACCTCCGCCAGCCGCATCATGCGGTCCACATCCCGCTGAGGCGTGACCACGAACGGCGCCACGAATTCAGCCGCTGCACCCAGCGCCAGCCCTGCCAGCAGCAGGCCGGCCAGAATCGATCGCCCATTTCTCAAAATCATCACTGGCTCCATGTTTCGCGCCGGGTACGCCCCGACGAGCCACGATTCGAAAACGCCCCGGCAGAACCGATCTGCCTGGGCCACGCTGCGCGAACTGCACGTCGCAAGCCCGGCCAACGCGAGCCGCCCTGTTTCCTGGTCCGCATCCCTGGCAGACTCTCCCCTGCGGGCAGCCTGCAAAAAGGAGCGGAGCTCAGCATGCCGCGACCGAAGACTCAATCAAAGGGCCTGTTGCTTGCGACGGCCCTTCTCATCAGCGTCTGCGTCCAGGATCTGAACGCACGCGAGCTGCGCATCGACCCTGAGGACCTGGTCGCCGTCGAGCTCGCTGGCGTCGGCGTCAGCGCCACGGCCGGCGCCCCCCTGGTGCTGCTGCGGCACCTGGAAACCGGCGACGTGGTACCCATCATCATCGGTCTTGATCAGGCCAGGGCCATTCTCATGGCCATGCACGGGGTCGAGCCTCCGCGGCCCATGACCCACGACCTGGCCACCAGCATGATCTCAGCTCTGGGCGCCACGCTCGAGCGGGTCCTGGTGGACGAACTGGTCGGCAACACCTTCTACGGCATGCTCGAACTGCGTGTTCCCGGCCAGGAAGACCCGATTCGGGTGGACAGTCGCCCCAGTGACGCCCTGGCTCTGGCGGTGCGCACCGGCGCCAGCATTCACGTGGCGCCGGCCGTGCTGGTGGCTGGCGAGGATCTCGACTACGAAGGCCTGCCCGACCGTCAGGTCGTGACGGCCCTCGGCATCACCGTCGTCGAGGCCGGTGAGGACGAGCGTCAGGCCCTGGATCTTCCGGACCGGCCCGGCGTGCTGGTGCGCCGACTGGTCGGTGCTGCCGCCCGCAGCGATCTCGAGCCGGGCAGCCTCATTCTGGAAGTCAACGACACCACGGTCCGCACGCCCATGGATTTCCTCGAAGCCGTGCGCGATACGGGCGCGGGCGCCAAGGTGCAGATCCGCTACTGGCAGGACGGTTCCGAACACACCCTGGAACTGGCTCCTTCAGCAGGGGCACGGGAACCCGGCCAGCCCATGATCAGCGCCTGAGCCATCGTTCGAGGCGCCTGACCCGATTCCTTGCAGGCATCAGCTTCAGTTGGGCTCGATGCGATAGAGGCCGCCCTCTCCCTCATCGGTGAGCACGTAGATGTGGCCGTCCGGCCCTTCCCGCACGTCGCGGATACGGCCGATGGCTTGCAGCAGCAGGCTTTCCTCGTGCACCACATCGTCGTTCTCGATGACCAGCCGCGCGATGCGCTCCGGACGCAGGCCGCCGGCAAGCAGGTTGCCCTGCCAGCGCGGGAAACGGTCGCTGCTGACCACTGCCAGTCCTGACGGTGCCAGGGTGGGCAGGAACTCGTAGACCGGATCCACCAGCCCTTCGACGCTGCGCGCCTCTCCGTACATTTCCTCGGTCCGGTAGTCGCGGCCCTTGCCCGCCCGCGGCCAACCGTAGTTTTCTCCGGGCCGGACGAGATTCAGCTCATCGCCCCCACGGGGACCGTGCTCCGTCGCCCAGATGGCACCGGATCCCGGCAAAACCACCAGACCCTGAATGTTGCGATGGCCCGTGGAGTAGATCTCCGGCAGGGCATTGCGGCCGTCGGCAAAGGGGTTGTCGGCAGGCACCCCACCGTCTTCGGTCAGGCGCAGCAGGGTTCCGGCGTGATCCATGGGATCCTGGGCGCGAGGCGGCTCGGAACCGCGGTCGCCGATGCTCATCAGCAGCGTGCCATCCTCCATCCAGGCCAGCCTGGAACCATAGTGACGCCCCGGTTCTGAGCGCCGGTCCTGCTCGAACAGCACTTCCACATCAAGCAGGGCACTGCCGTCGAGCCGACCGCGGGCCAGCGCCGTGGTGGTCTCGGAACGGTCTCCCAGGGAATACGTGAGGTAGACCCAGCTGTTGTTCTCGAAGTCCGGATGCAGGACCACGTCGAGCAGTCCGCCCTGATTGCGCACGGCCACTTCGGGAACGCCGGAGATGGCCGTCAGGCCGCCTTCATCGTCGACGCGCAGCAGACGCCCGCCGCGTTCCGTCACCAGATAGCCGCCGTCAGGAAGGAAGGCCAAGGCCCAGGGGTTTTCCAGTTCGGCGAGCTGCACCACTTTGATGGGCTGATACTCGGTTCCTGTCTCCAGCACCGTGCGCGGGAATGCCGGGGTCGCTTCTGCCACGCCGGCCCTGGCCTCTGCCGGTGGCAATTCTCCAGCCGCTGCCGGCGTATCACCGCCGCATGCTGTCAGCGTCATGCCGACGCCAATCACCAGAAAGAGCAAGCGATCAGAGTAGGTCATCCTTCATTTCCTGCTGTGGCCAGAACTGGAGCCGAGCATACCGAGGTGTCAGAGGTGTTGCGAATCAACACCCGGTGACTGGAAAAGGTGGAGTCCTGCAGGGCATAGGTATCAGCGCAGTACCTTGATGCGATCGCCAGCCCGGGGTTCACCGCGCGGATAGCGACCGTTGAGCAGGCGCAGGCGGTCAGCGCCATCACGCCCCATCCGATACTGCCGCGCCAGGGATTCGAAGGTGTCTCCGGGTCTGGCCTCCACCAGCGCGACGCGGGTGGCGGTGGCCGCGGAGCGGTCCCCGGCGCGCATCTGGCGGAAGGAACCAACGGTCTCGGAAAACCCCTCGATGAACTCGGCATCAAAGGTTTCTTCCGGGTTGTTGCCGCGGAAAATGAACGCCCGGCCGTCCTTGAAGGCCACTGCGGCCAGCCGCAGCCGCGCCTGATTCTCCTCGGGCTCCAGTACGGCGAGGTAGGCCGGCATGCCATCCACTTCGATGGCCTCCCCCACGGTCACACCCAATCCAAGATGTCCGGTGATGAACTTCTCGGGGCTGCCGCCGTCACCCTCCAGCGCCTGCAATTCCACGGTAATGGCTGCGCCCGTGACCTGCGGCGGCACGGCCGTCAGGGTAGTTGCGCCATCGCGGACGTTCCAGCCTTCCGGGAAGTCGATGACGATGCCGAGGCGCCCGTGATAGTAGCGGTGGGCCCGGACCACCCCATCCGCGGCGGCGTCGCCCCAGGGCAATCCGTCGATACGTGCCAGGTAGTCATCCACCCACTCCACGTATTCTTCGCTGCCGGCATTGGCCGCGCCCTGACGAATGACCTCATGCAGGCGCTGGTCGTTGCGCGGATGGGTGGCGTAGAGCCCGTGATAGGTCGGACGGCGCTGTTCCACCTGGGAGGCAAACAGCTCCTGATCCTTCAGGACCTGCAGCACCTGCAGCATGGCATTGGGGTCGTAGCCGGCACGGGCAAGGTACTCGGCGCCGAGGGCGTCGGCCTCGAGTTCCATCTCGCGGCCATAGCCGCTGATCAGCATCTGACCGTAGGCCTGACCCACCTGATAGATCGCTCCGCTGCCGGTGAGAATGCCAGCCACCGCCGAAAGCACCGTGCTGGTGCGTCCGGCCCGCTGCTGACGGGCCACGTGACGCGCGGAGACATGGCCGACTTCATGGCCGAGTACCGCAGCCAGTTGGGATTCGTTCTCGAGATAGGCCAGCAGGCCGCGGGAGATGTAGATGTAGCCGCCGGGAAAGGCCAGCGCGTTGACTGCAGCATCATCGAGCACGAAGAAATGGTACGTCATGCGCCGGTGATCCTGACTCACCGCCGCCATCCGCTGCCCGACTTCGTTGATGTACGCCGTGAGTTCCTCGTCGTCGTAGATCATCCCCGATTCGACGAGTTCCTTGTGCATGCGCTCGCCCTGGCGCACTTCGCCAAAACCCAGCGCAGGGGCCTGGGCCCAGGTTGCCGACGTCAGCAGCAACATGAGCAGGCACAGCGCGCACACGGAGCGATGAACTTGGCCCATGCCTCCCATGATTCACCTCTGACGGCTCTGAACCGATTCGGGTCATGTTCGCCGGGCGCCGGGCGCCGTGCAACCGGGCGCAGCATTCGGCATCTAGGACCCTCATTTCGACCACGGGCACAAGCCACGGTTCCCAGCCCGCCAGGTGGGCTGGCGACGGTCGGCGAAGCCAGATCATGATCCCGGTCATGACGCCCACCACCCGGGTCGATCGGGCGGGGGCGAACCCGCAACGCGAGGCGCCGACTCTGGAGTCGGAGCGCCGAGTTCCCTATTCTCGCGCCCCGTTGACCCCATCACACCACTCAGGCCGCGCCATGAACGCGTTTTACGCTCCCAATGCCACCCACAATCCGCTGCGCTGGGTTCTGCCCGTGCAGCAACAGCTCTGCGTCGGTCCACCCGGTCGCCAGTTCCTCTTCGGCGGCGTCGGTCTGGCCGCCTCCGTGTCGGCCATGGAGCAGTCCACCGGACGGCCGCTGATCTGGGCCACCGCTCAGTATCTGTCCTACGCCAATCCGGGCTCCATGCTGGACATCGACGTGCGCACGCCAGTGGCCGGCAAGAACGTCACTCAGGCCCGCAGCGTCGGTCATGTGGGTGAGCGCGAGATCGTCACCGTCAATGCGGCCCTTGGCCAACGGGACGAGATTCACTCCCGCCAGTTCGCGGTCATGCCGAGGGTACCGCGGCCCGAGGACTGCGATCCCATCGAGCACGCCCACCGCGATCCGGACGGTCTCCACGGCCGCTTCGAGCACCGGGGAATCGAGCGTGCAGCCGGGGAGGACGAAGGTCGCTCCCGGCAGTGGATCCGGTGCCGTGCCGGAGCCGAGATGTCCGCCAGCCTGCTGGCCATCATTGCCGACTACGTTCCAGCCGGCATTCGAACCGCCATGGCCCAGCCCGCAGGTGCGAACAGCCTGGACAACACCTTGCGCATCATCGGCACCCGACCCTGCGAATGGGTGCTCTGCGACACCCAGATCTTCGCCATCGCGGCCGGTTTCGTCCACGGGCGCATGCATCTGTTCGCCGACACAGGCGAACTGTTGGCCACAGCCAGCCAGTCGGGAATCCTGCGGGTGTTCGAGGAGTGATCGGGCGCCGCGGTCCAACGCCCTGAATTCACGTGGCGCGGTCCTGTGGGAAGTTTCCCGGAGCGCAGCGCAGGGGAACGATGGCGCAGCCCTCGATCGAAGCCGTCGCGGATCGGCCCCCTGCGCTGCGCTTCGGGAGCTCTCTTATGAAACATACGACAACCCTTTGATTTTGAAATAACTTTTCAGACTGGAACACGCCCTTGTGGGAGCGCCCTATTCGCGCAGCGAATGGGCCGATTGCGAAGCGCTCTACCAGAAGCGACGGCACCGGCTTCGCTGCGCGTCATGCCAATCGGCGCATCGCCCTGCGGGCGCTAGCGCTCTCCCAC
>JAFIFJ010000147.1 GCA_020832085.1 Gammaproteobacteria bacterium
CAGCAGTTCTGCCGTGCGGTCGAGATCGTCGCCTTCGCAGAACAGTTCCAGCGCGATCCAGAGCCGGTCCGGAAAAGCTGCTTTCAGCCGGGCGCCGAGGTCGTGATTGGCTTCCCGGGGTTGCTGCGGATCCGGCAGCCAGAGGGCGAAGCAGCCATCGAGACCCCGTTCGAGATCGGCCAGGGTGAGGTGATAGCTGCCCTTGGGGCTGCGCCGCCGCCCGAGGGTGATCAGGGTCGAGAGCTGACCATAGGCGCGGCGGTCCGGCGCAAGCAGCACCAGCTTGGGGCCATCGGCAAGCTGGAACTCGCTGCCGACGATCAGCTTCAGGCTCGCCTCCTTGGCTGCCATATGGGCCTTGACCACGCCCGCCACGGAACACTCGTCGGTGAGGGCGAGCGCCTGATAGCCGAGTGCGGCTGCCTGGGCCACCAGCTCCTCCGGATGGGAGGCGCGGCGCAGGAAGCTGTAGTTACTCAGACAGTGAAGCTCGGCGTAACCCATGTTAACCTTGATTCGAGATAATTAATTTATATATTTGTTTTTATTGATATAATTTACAGTAAATAATCACGCGCAGTGTGCGGTCATTCAGGCAAACAGCCCGTGCAGGAACCAGCGCTGGTTGCGGCGGTTCTGGAAGATCCAGCAGTGACCACCCTGCCGATGCTGGGCCACCCAGTAATCGCGAGGGCCCAGGCAGGGCTCCGGCAGCCGGGCAGGGCTCCAGGGCATGACATCGAGTCGTTCCGGACCCCGCTGCAGGGTCAGGGCCCCATGCCAGTACGGTCGGCCATCGCGACTGGTCAGGGGCTGGGGCGGATCGAGCAGCCACAGCGGACGGGGGCCGCGTTCGAGACCGGATTCGGGACCGGAAAGGGTCTCGCTGATGGCTCGAAGGTCTTTCCGGTCGCCCTTCGACACCCGCCCCGGCATCAGGGTCCGCCACGCCTGTTCCGGCAGATGATCATTCGCCGGCAGGATCCCGAAGCAGGCTTCGCGGCCGAGGCGTGCGCTGATCAGGTCGATGAGCGCAGTCGGATCACGATCTTCTTCTCCCGGCAGTGGAAACAGGGTGTCCGCTCGACCGCCATACTGTTCGAGGGCCTCCACCCGCAGAGCCAGTGCCGCCACCTCGGGCAGGCCGGCACTGCGTTCGAGGTGCAGTCGGCTCAATTCCAGGAAACGGACCGGGTCCCGCTGGGGTTCGGCGCAGCGAACTTCGATATGACCTTCACCATGTCGTGGATGACTCAGGGTCCAGCGCAGATGGTTGCTGGCCAGCTGCCGAACCCTGAGCCAGTTGGCCAGTTCACCGATGAGCCGCCGCATGGGGAAGGCCAGTGCGCTCTTGTGGGAGACATCTTCGAGAAAGTGCAGCTCGGCGTTGAAGGCAGGCGCAGGCAGCACGGGTTCACGTGGATCCGGCCGCCGTCCGGTGAGGCGGTCGAGGTGATCCAGAAGTTGCCGTCCGAAGCGGCGGCCGAGGGCCTTCCTTGGCAGCCGCAGCAGATCCGCTACGGTGCGCAGGCCCATGGCCATCAGGCGCTGCTGCTCGGCAGCCGGCAGATCGAGCTGATCCAGGGGTAGATGGGCCAGCAGGGGGCGTACCGCCTTGGCCACGGCCTCGGTCCAGGCTTGGCGCAGACTGCCGTTCCCGAGTGGCTCGCAACCGAGCGGATCGAAATCCAGCTCGGCTGCCAGCACTTCCAGATCAGGACAGAGGCCGGCCCGGGCCAGGGCCACGGCAGCCAGCGGCGTCGGGGCCATGCCCGGCAATCCGGAATAACCGAGTTCCCGAATGCCGGTGAGGATCTGCTGCTGCAGACGATCGAGCCCCCGAAACAGGCGCAGGCTGCCGGAGATCTCCAGCAGCAGGGCGTCAGGTGGGGCCAGACTCACCCGGGGTGTGAAACGCCAGGCCCAATCTGCCAGATGCGCCAGTGCAGCCGCCTCCCGGTCCACCTCGCGCCAGGCCACGGCCAGCCCGGGACAGATGCTCTGGGCGGTGGCGAGGCTCTGGCCAGGATGCAGCCCCTGGGCCTGGGCGGCGCTATTGAGCTGACAGAGCCGATGCTGCGCGATGAGAGCCGCCGGCTTCGCTGCGGCCTCGTCGGTCAGACTGCGGGTGAACAGTTCCAGCCCCAGCCGTGGCAGATAGAGGCAGAACCAGAGCGGACGTTCCTGTTGGCGAGCATCTTGCGGCATACCGGCTCATCGTCATCGTTGGGATATTCCAAGTCGGGATCGGGATCGGGATCGAATAAATAGGAAGCCCAGTTAGCTTGAAGAGATTTCGATACCGATACCGATAGCGATACCGGTTTCGAGGACCTGCAAACGCCTACCTGCATGCTCACCCACACAGTGCGCTCATGGCTGAGCACGCTGGCCGGCAGCGATCGCAGCAGTTCGCCTGGCCCTGCTCTCAATGCTTCCAAGGCTGCCAATACTGCGATGAGGGGCAGCGCGTGAGCTCGATGGCGGCTGCCAGAGTGCGAGCTGACGCAGTGCGGCGGCCTGTTCCGGACCGGCGAGGCGCCGGGTCAGCAGATCGTCGAAACGGATCGGCAGTTCCTCGCTGGGCCAGCCGCCGCGGCGCTTGATGATGCGCAGACGCAGGCCGCCGCCGTCGCAGCATTCCGGGTCGGCAGCGAGTCGCAGCCTCAATTCGGCCGGGGAGGGTTGCTCAGCCGCCGCCTCGGGCCGGAACAGGACGCCCCAGCTGTCGCCTTCCCGGGCTGCGAGCTGCAGGCGGCGCAGATCGGCGTGGCGCAGATGGCGGGGGTCGGGCCAGCTCAGCACGGCGCTGCAGGTGCCGGACTTCAGCGCCTGCTCGGTGGCCCAGAGCAGATCCTGGTGATGCTTGGGATGGATCAGCAGGACCCGCTTCACGTCCACGCCCGCAGCGGCCAGGGCCGGGGCATAAGGCAACCAGGGAGGGGCCACCCAGGCCACCCAGCGCTGCCGCCGCTGACTCAATTCGGCCAGGGCAGGCAGCAGCAGCCGCAGTTCACCCACGCCCGGGGTATCGCCGATGATCTCGGTGAGGCCATCGGCGGGCCAGCCACCGCCGGCCAGGGCGTCATCGAGGCTGGCAAAGCCTGTGCCGAGCGTACCGCGCTCGGCCTGAAGGCCGTCGGTGGCGCGCCAGAGGTGGCGATGCTGCAACAGGTTTTCGATGGGAAGAGTCATGATCGAATGCCTTCTGTCTGCATATACAGCTACTGTATACACGAACAGTCATGAGCGGCAAGTGCTGATGGTGCTTTCCTGATTGAAGCGATGCCCGATGGGCAGCGCACAAAAGAACGCCCCTCAATGCATGGCCTGCATCCGGACGATGCAGCAGCAGGGGGCAAATCCACGGGGGAAGAGAGTGGGTCTGTTCGGGTGGGAGCGGCAGGGCCATCCCTGGCCCGACCTGTAGGCTGCGCGGCGATCCGTCACTGCAGCCTGGGAACAGGATACCCCGGCCACGCCGGCTGTGAAGCCCTCGGGGCGGCTTTCGAGAAAATCAATAAAACCTTTGTTTGCCAGTTAGTTAAAAAATTAACCGTAGATAGCCGGAGATAAATAACTGGCCCGTGCCTGCCGTCCGGGACGATTTTCCGACCCGCCACATCACTGGGCGGAATGCCTTCAGGCCATCTGACTGGTGAAGGTCCCAAGATCGAAGTAGTCGCGCCAGGCCTTGATCAGACCGTTCTCGACCTCGAAGGTGCCCATGACCGGAATGGACAGCCGCTTGCCGCCCGGCAGGTCGAAGTTGTCCAGGCGCTCGGTCAGTACCCGATTACCGTTCTCCGCGATGCTGAGCATCTGCCAGTCCACGCCCTCAGGCTGGAACCCGAGGATGAAGGCGCGGGCCGCGGCCTTGCCCTCGAGCTTTTCCATGGGAATGTTGTGATAGACCACGTCCTCGGCCAGGAATCCGAGCACGGCATCCCAGTCCATGCGGTTCCAGGCGTCCACGAAGGCCACGACGGTTTCACTCGGAGTCATCATTTCACCTCTCTAAATGGTATTCAGGGCTCAGTCTTCAGGGTTTGGTTGTCAGGACCCACTCTGACGTATGCTAACCATAGAATCGGTCCGGCACGACGTCGGATACCCGCACGTCGGATACCCGCACGTCGCACAGGGAGGTGCCCATGGCAGCCGCCATCCAGCAGCAACCGCCACTCACGGTGACCGTGCTCGGAGGGGGGCTCGCCGGCATGGTGGCGGCTCTCGAACTCGTCAAGCTCGGCCTCTCGGTGAAGCTCTACGAGGCCGCCGACCGACTCGGCGGCAAGGCCGGCAGCGATCGCGATCCCCCCTTGTACAACGCTGCATTCGAGCATGATCCGCAGCTGTCGCTGCCGGAGGGCGTTGCCAGCGATCACGGCTACCACGTGTTCCCGGCCTGGTACACCAACATGCGCCGGCTGTGGCGGGAGATCGGCCTCGATCCCGAGCACGACGTCTACCCCGGGCACATCTACTATGACCTGCCGCCGGCGGTGCAGGGCGTCCGGCAGCCCCACAGTCCCAAGGCGCCACCCACGATTCACCAGCTTGCTGCCATCTGCGAACTGATCCTGCAGTCCGATCCGGAAGTGGACGACCTGACCCTGCAGGCCTTCCTGCGTTCCCGCAGCTATGCGCCCGCCTCGGCACCCATCAGCCTCAACAACTTCATCCTCAATGCCCTGACCATCGGCGACCGGGATGTCTCGGCCCGGGTCATCCGCAACGTCTTCCGGCAATGGCTGCCGGTATTTGCCGAGTCGAACTGGGATGCCCTGCGCGGCAGTCTCGCCGACAAGCTCATCGATCCGCTGGAGCGACGCATCCACGAGGCGGCCCGCGCAGCAGGCGCCCATTTTGAACGGCACTTCGGGCATCGGGTCACAGCTTTGCAGCCCCGTCAGGACCACGGCTTGCGGGTGACCATCGAGTCCTGCAACGGGCAGGTGATTCTCGACGATGCCGAGCGGGTGGTGCTGGCCCTGCCGCCGGAAGTGCTGCGGCGTCTGGATACCAGCGAGCTGTTCCGGCGCGATGTGGGGCTGTCAGAACTGTTCTACCTGCGCAGCAATCCCTTCTCTGCCGTCGACGTGTTCTGTACCGAAAGGCTCGTTGACCTGCCGGTGGAGCACTTCACCCTCATCGGCTCACCCCACGGCATCACCGCCTTCGAGATCTCGCGGCAATGGCCGCGCCTCGAGGTGCTCGGCCGGACGGTCCTGCAGTTCGTGGCGGCGGACTCACGGGGCTTCAGCGGCCTCGATGACCGCGGCTTCCTGGAGGTGATGAGCCGGGAGATCTTCGATCATCTGCCGGACCTCCGCGGTAAGGTGGCGTTCTACGTGCCTCACCGCAACATCGACGTGCCGCTGTTCGTGAACGACGTCGGCACCTGGCCCCATCGGCCGGAGCCGGCCTCGGCGTGGCCCGGGGTCTATTTCGCCGGAGACTACGTCCGTAACGCGACCGACGTGACCTCCATGGAAGGTGCCGTGCGCTCGGGGCTGCTGGCAGCGGAGGCCTTGCGGGTGGCCTGTCTGCCCCGTGCCCCGGCGGTGCAGATCAGCGATCCGGTTGGGCTGCCTGCAGCCATTGAGGCCCTGATCAGGCTCTGGCCTGAGGATCCCATGGCGGCCAGGCTCGAGTGTCTGGCCTGGGTGCGAAGCATCATGCAGAGGCGCTGAGGGTGTTCCCGAGATCGGCCTGGGGAAACAGGGCCAGATAGTCTTCCTTGTCCGCGGCCGGCAGACCGAGCCAGAGCGTCTTCATGATCGCGTAGTGGTAGAAGCGGTAGGGACGGGGTTCACGGATCTGCCGCAGGCAGCCCAGCGCCCGTCGACGATCGCCGAGTTGGGCGTAGGCGAAGCCCATCATGACCCAGATGAAATCCACCTCCGAGAACCGTCGGCAGCGGGACATGACCGTAATGGCTTCCTGGTAGTGCCCATTGGCAATGCAGGCATTGCCGAGCATGTAGCACAGGAAGGGTTCGCGGGCGTCCTTGGGTGACAGTCGCATGGCATAGCGGCAGCGTTCGAGGCCCTGTTCGGCCTGACCGAGGTTCGCCAGCAGATAGCCCGAGACCCCCTGGTACATGGCGTTGCTCGGCTCGAGTTCCACCGCGCGCTGCAGATACTGAAGCGGCAGTTCGAGGCCCCGTGGCTCGGTGAAGGTCATCATGCCCATGGCGTAGAGGGCCACCGGATGTTCCGGCAGCAGCTGGAGGGCCTGTTCGGCGTGCAGCCGCGCCTTGGGCATCAGCTCCGGACCGAGCCCGCCCCAGAGCATGCCGGTACACAGGCCGATACTGATGCCGGCGTGGGCCAGCCCGTAGTCGGGTTCCCGCGCGAGGGCCTTTTCGAAACAGGCCATGGAGCGCGAGGGCATGGGCGCCGGTGCATCCACGAACAGCCAGTGCCAGCCTTCCTGCCACAGACGCCAGGCGCTGATGCTGCCATGGCGGGCACCGTAGGCGATGTCGTCGAGGCGCAGGCGCGGCTCGAGCTGGGCGCAGATGGCGGCGGTCAATTCATCCTGGGCCAGGAAGGGGTCTGCGAGCCCGTGCTCGAAGCGCTGTGACCACAGCCCGCGGCCGGTTTCGGCGTCGACCAGCTGGGCATTGATCCGCAGTTGGCTGCCGGCGCGCCGAAGGCTGCCCTCGAGAATGTAGCGCACCCCGAGTTCGCGGCGGACCGTCTGAGTGTCGGGCAGCGCGTGCTGGTAGATGCGCGTGGTGGCATGGGCGATGACGAAGAACTCCGGGATCCGCGCCAGCAGGGTGGTGAGATCCTCGGTCATGCTGTCGGCGAACAGGGTGTGTTCGTCGCAGCCGGTGAAGTTGACGAAGGGCAGCACCGCGATGGAGGGGCGATCGGTCACCGGTGGCTGCTGCTGCCAGAATGCCGGGCTTTGCGTGCGCGCCTTCATGGGTTCTTCGGCCACGGCCGCCAGGGCGCTGAACAGCTGCTTCTGATAGCGGCGGCCGAAGATCCTCGGGCGCTTGAGTATCCCGGCCGGCGCACATTTGCCCGTCAGGGTGAGGCCAGGCTCCGTGCAGAGCAGCAGCGGCAACCGGTGGTGGGTGGCGTAGTCGACGATCTCTCTGCAGACCGGATCGCCGGTGCTGTCTGCATGGAGATGACAGAGCAGCAGATGCGAACGCTGCAGGACACGGACCTTGGCCGTGTCGGACTCCACCACGGGATCATTGAGGTCGTGGATGCGACACCCCTGGTCGAGCAGCCAGCGCAGCTCCGTACGAAGCAGTTCGGCGTGGTACTCGGGTGCCCGCGGTGAACAGTAATACGCGACGTCGAGAGCCAGGCTGGCCTGCGGCCGCCGTTGGCGCTGGGCGCGGCGGCGGGCGAAGCACCAGCGCCGGAAACTGATGTCGTCCCGGTCGAGATCCTCGAGGCCGATGCCGAAGATGTCGAGCAGCACCGGCCAGCGCTGCTGGGGAATGGGGTAGCTGCGCCAATGGCCATCCACCGAGACCCGGGGAATGGCGTAGTTGGAGTCTACGTGCTTGAACCAGGCGTCGATGCCGTGGACGGTGATGTCCTCACCTTCTCTGCACATGGCAGCCGCCAGCGCAGTGCGGCTGGTGACGGCGCCCCCCAGGCCCGACTCCAGCAACGCCTTCAGCTTTTGTGTCGTGAGAATCCCTTCACTGGATCGATCAGGTCTCGGCATCTGCCCCGTCACCACTTCCCCTAGCAGTTACTGTAACGGAAGCTTGACGCTGGCAACAACTGAAACAGGTTATAGCTCACCGCGCTCCCAACCCGGTCCCGGTGCGCTCGACTTTGCGGGGCTCGGTCTGGAAACTGGCGGCGGAGTCGGAGCGGTGGCGTTGCTCATGCCCGGTTCAGCAAGAACATGCGGCAATAGCCCGCAGAAAGTCATTGGCCCGATCGATCAGGGTCGGATCATCAAGGAGACCTGCCATCCATGAAGTCGCTCAAACTAAGCGTCCTGCTGTTCACGCTCAGCGTCCTCTCCCTCGGGGCCATGGGCCAGCAGGGTGCGGGTTATCGTACGATCAACGCCGAGCCCCCCACCGTAGAGGGCCCCGTGGAGGTGCTGGAGTTCTTCTGGTACGGCTGCGGGGCCTGCTATCAGTTCGCACCGCTGGTGGATACCTGGAAGGCCGATCTCCCTGAGGGCGTGGTGTTCACCCGCATTCCCGCGGTGCTGAATCCGAACTGGCGGCTCCATGGCCAGGCCTTCTACACCGCAGAAGCCCTCGGCGTGACGGAACGCCTGCACAGCCGGATCTTCAACTCCATCCACCAGGAACGGCGTTTCCTGCAGTCGGAGGCGGAGGTGCGCAGCCTGTTCCTGAGCAATGGGGTCAGTGGCGAGGATTTCGACACGGCCTGGAACTCTTTTGCCGTGGACAGCCAGCTGCGGCGGGCGGAACGTCTGGCCCGGGAGTATCGGGTGCGGGCGACGCCGAGCATGGTGATCGCGGGGCACTACGTGTCCGATCCGAGCAGCGCCGGTGGACTGCGGGAACTGCTGCAGCTCACCGATCGCCTGACGGAGGGGCTGCTGGCGCAGTGAGGATGACAGGGCGGTCCTGACGCCCCGAGTGCGCCCCCCGGCCACCCCGGGTGCGCAGCTGCTTCGGCGTGACTCGAATCAGAACTGATTCATGGTGTTGGCGGCGCCGCCGGCGAGCAGGGCCTTCTCGCCGAGGAAGTACTCCTTGTGGTCGTCGCCGATGTTGGAGCCCGCCAGATCCTGGTGCTTGACGGCAGCCAGATCGCGGCGAATCTCCTGGCGCTGGACGCCGAGCACATAGGCCAGCATGCCCTCGTCACCGAAGTAACCTTCCGCAAGGATGTCCGTGGACAGCGCCGCGGTGTGGTAGGTCGGCAGCGTGATCAGATGGTGGAAGATGCCGGCTTCCCGGGCCGCATCGCGCTGGAAGCTCCGGATCTGACGATCCGCTTCCTGCGCCAGCTCCGAGTCGTCGAGTTTCACGTCCATGAGGCCCTTGTCCACCTTGGCCGGGTCCGGGTAGGCCGAGAGGTCCTTGCCCTCGGCCTTCCAGTCTGCGTAAACCTGCTCACGGAACTTCAGGGTCCAGTTGAAGGACGGTGAGTTGTTGTAGACCAGTTTCGCCTCGGGACGGATTTCGCGGATGCGGTTGACCATCTCGGCAATCTGGCCCACGTGGGGGCGCTCGGTCTCGATCCAGAGCAGATCCGCCCCGTGCTCGAGGCTGGTGATGCAGTCGAGCACGACGCGGTCGACGCCGGTGTCCTCCTTGAACGCATACAAGCCGTTGTCCAGCCGCTTGGGACGCGCGAGCTTCCCGTTCTGGTGGATCGTGATGTCGCCTTCCTTGAGTTCCGCGAGGTCGTGGATCGGCTCGGCGTCGAGAAAGTCGTTGTACTTCGAGCCGAGATCGCCGGCCTTCAGCGAGACCGGGATCTTCTGGGTCAGGCCGGCGCCCAAGGAATCGGTGCGGGCGACGATGATGCCGTTGTCGATACCGAGTTCGAGGAAGGCGTAGCGGACCGCATTGATCTTGGAGATGAAATCCTCGTGGGGCACCGTCACCTTGCCGGCCTGGTGGCCGCACTGCTTGGCGTCGGAAACCTGATTCTCGATCTGGATGGCGCAAGCACCGGCTTCGATCATGCGCTTGGCCAGCAGGTAGGTGGCCTCCTCGTTGCCGAAGCCGGCATCGATGTCGGCAATGATCGGCACCACGTGGGTCTCGTAATTGTCGATGCGGTCGATGATGGCCTTCGTGTCCTTGCCGGCGGCGCGGGCTTCGTCGAGTTCCGCGAAGATATGGCGCAGTTCGCGGGCATCGGCCTGACGCAGGAAGGTGTAGATCTCCTCGATCAGATCGGAAACGGTGGTCTTCTCGTGCATGGACTGGTCGGGCAGCGGGCCGAACTTGGACCGCAGCGCAGCCACCATCCAGCCGGAGAGATAGATGTAGCGGCGGTCGGTGGTGCCCTGACGCTTCTTCACCGACATCATGGTCTGCTGGGCAATGAATCCATGCCAGGCGCCGAGGGACTGGGTGTACTTGCTGGAGTCCGCATCGTAGGCGGCCATGTCCCGCCGCATGATGTCGGCGGTGTACTGGGCAATCTCCAGACCATTGCGGAAGCGGTTCTGGCGCCGCATGCGCACGGTGTATTCCGGATTGATGGCGCGCCACTCGCCCTTGTCTTTGAGCAGGCGAGTGACTTCTTCGATTTCCTGGAGGTAGTTGGGCATGGCGGATCCCCTTTGGCAGCAACAAACCTGCCGCGCACCCTAACAGCGACAGGGCGCGGAACAAAGGGAATGATGGGCAACTAATATATTCTCTTTATTCAAGTATCGATGCGCCGGTGGGAAAGTGCCGCCACCGGGGCATCGGACGCCGGAAAACTCCCCGACAGTGGGTTCGGCGGCGCGCCGCGTTCACGGACCCTTCTTCCCCTGATGTGAACTTCGAGCGCAGACGGCGGAAAACCGAAACTCCGTTCGGAGGATGGCCCAGGGTCATCGCTCCCGCGGGCTGCCGGATTCAGGGCTATGTGCGACCGGGTACAGACGCAGTGAGGCCGGGATCGTAAAACATCGCCATGGTTTCGAGTGTCATCACCTACAGGCCGGACGATGGCTGGCAACTGCAGCACAGGGATCACCAGCGGTCAGAATCACATCCTGGCCGGCTCAGGCGCTCACCTTCACGACGCCTGCGTGCCGGGTTGCGGGTGATGAAATGCGCTCTCCTGGGTGTGGTGGTGCTGCTGCTGGCAGCCTGCGCGCCAACGTGGGAGCGCCCGAAGAGTCATCTCGTCACCCAGGGCACGGCACTGTACGAACTTCCCTTTACGCAGCAGCATCCCACCGGCATCGAGCCCGGCCGCTACACCATGACCGTCGACATCATCTATACGGCCACGCAGGAAGAAGCGACCCGTCGCTGCAACTTCGGCCTGCCCGGCGGGCGCAGCCTTGCCTGCTATCTCGAGAAGAACAACATCATCATCACGCCGGCGCCGCGCAACTCGAATGATTGGGCCTCGATGTGTTACCTCGGCCATGAGGTGACCCACGGCACCCATGGTGCGTGGCATCCGTAGGAAGCAGCCGATGGCAACCCATCCGCGACCCGTGCTCCGTCAGCGCTTGTCGAACTGCATGTAGATCGCAGTGAGGGCACGCAACCAGATGCCCGGCACGTGCTCGTAGGTGTTCCTGCCCGGGGCCGGACGAATGTTGGTGATGCGCTCGAGCAGGATCTCCCAGGCCCAGTTCTGCTCGTAGCGGCTCAGGGTCGCGCCGGGGCAGACATGTTCACCGAGGCCGAAGGCCAGATGGCGGCCGGCCTTCGGACGATCGAGGTCGGGCAGGGTGGGATTGGGATAGCGCTCCGGATCCTGGTTGCCGGCCCCGTAGCGGATGCTGAGCATGGCACCCTTGGGAATGGCGACGCCGCCGATCTCCACGTCCTCGGTGACGAAGCGGTACAGGCCCTGGGTGGGTGATTCGATGCGCAAGGCCTCCTCGACGAAGGTCTTGATCCTGCTGCGGTCCTTCTCGAGCGCAGCCAGGGTCTCAGGATTGCGGAACAGCAGCCACAGGGCATTGGACAGGGCAAAGGTGGTGGTTTCGTTGCCGCCGATGAGCAGGTGATCGGTCATGCCGATGATTTCGGTGTCGGTCAGGGGCCGTGTTTCTCCGCTTTCGGGATCGTGGTACTCGGCCTGCACTAGGTGGCTGATGATGTCGTTCTGCGGCGACCGGCGCTTCTCCTGCATGGTCTCGAAGATGTAGTGCTGCAACTCGATGTGCTTCTCGACGGCCCAGATCTCCTGCTCCAGGGTCAGGCCCTTGGAGAACGGCAACACCCAGGCGTAGGACCACTCCTTGAGCTGGGGCAGATCCATGCGCGGGAATCCGAGCAGCTCGGCGATGACCATCATGGGCAGGGGTTCGGCGAAATCCTTGATGAATTCGATTTCACCGCCGTCCCCCTGATTGATGAAGCGGTCGATGAGCTCGTGAATGATGGCGCGGATGTCGCTTTCCCTGGCCTTGACGGCGGCCGGGGACAGATGCGGATCCACGAGACCACGGTAGATCCGGTGTTTGGGCAGGTTTTCGCCCAGGGGCGTGTAGCGCGGCCACCCCTTTTCGTCATAGAGGGCACGGGCCTCGGCATGCGCCACCAGGGGATCCTTGTTCTGGACATCGGGCCCCACCGTGAAACGTTCTGGCTGGCGCAGCACCCACTCGATGTCGTCGTAGCGGGTGAGCACGTACATGCCGATCTCGGGCATGAAATAGACGGGCGCCTCGCTGCGCAGAACATCGTAGGCGCTGAACCAGTCCGCCTGCACAGCTGGGTCCATGAAGTTGATCTCGGCGGCCGACTTGAACGGGCATCCGGATGCTTGCTCTGCCATGGTTCTCTCTCCCATGCATGCATGAATGTTACCGCTGCCATGCTACACATCTTCGCTGAACGCGGCACACCTGTGGATACCGGGAGCCTTGGGTTCAGCTTGCGGGCAGGGGCGCTGCAGTCCCGCATCGTGGTTACAATGTTCTGATCAGCAACGAGTCGATGATCAGGAGAACAGGATTTTGGCCACCGAGCACATCTTCAGCGGCAACCCTCTCGACCGCGCCGACGCCAGGCGCCGTGACCCGGCATGGCTCGAGGCCGCGGCGCGTGATCCTCTGGCCCGCTATCTGCCGCTGTGGCAACTGAACGTGCTGGTGGATTCCAGCGACAGCCGCGAGGGGCCACGCCTGGGTTGGCTCAAGTTTGCCGACGTGGAGCGGCTGGAGGTGGGTCTGCCGCCGATATTCCTGGGTCTCGACGATGGCATCCCCCACTTCGCTTTGGATATCTCCGCGGTCCACGATCCCAACCACGAGTTCAACCTCGGGGCGGGCTTTGCTTTCGAGGAGTCGCGGGCCGCGGCCATGAATCTGCCGATGGCGGAAACGGGCATTCTGGCCCAGGCCCGAGCCCAGGTGGGCTGGCACAAGAGCCATCGCTTCTGCAGCGTCTGCGGCCAGCCCTCCGAGCAGGAAAAGGGTGGCCATCTGCGTCGCTGCCCTGAATGCGGCGCAGAGCATTTCCCGCGTACCGACCCGGTGGCCATCATGCTGGTGCTGGATGGTGAGCGCTGCCTGCTGGGCCAGTCCCATGGGCCCCTGGTGCGCTTCGGCATGTTCTCCGCTCTGGCTGGCTTCATCGATCAGGGCGAGTCCATCGAAGAAGCGGTGCGGCGGGAAATCTGGGAAGAGGCGGGGATCAAAGTGGGCGAAGTGCGCTATCACTCGTCTCAACCCTGGCCTTTCCCGTCCTCCCTGATGATTGGCTGCTACGCTCATGCTCTGACCCGTGAGATCACCATCGACGAAGATGAAATGCACGACGTCCGCTGGTTCACCCGCCACGACGTGCTCGACGCCCTGGCTGGAGAGCATCCCGACCTGCGGCTGCCCGGACCCATTGCCATCGCCCACCATCTACTCAAGGACTGGGCAGAAGGAGGATGAGTGATGAGGCCGACCTGCGGCGGGACGCCCCGGCGTTTCACCGTAACGTGGCTCCGATTCGCGCCCTCCTGCTCGAGTGGTTGGACGGGCGCCGCGGTGACGTGCTGGAGATCGGCGCCGGGACGGGCCAGCATGCGGTGGCCTTCGCGGCAGCGCTGCCTGATCTGCGCTGGTGGCCCACCGACCCGGGAGCGGCGCAACTGGACAGTATCGAGGCGTGGCGAGCTCATGGGGGTGGCGCCAATCTCGAGGCGCCGTTCATCCTCGATGCCTCCGTGCCGGACTGGGGCATCGAAAAGCGGGGTCTGGCCGCTGAACTCAGCGCCATCGTCAGCTTGAACGTGATTCACATCAGCCCGTGGCGGGTAAGCGAAGGCTTGTTCGCAGGGGCCGGCCGGTACCTGGCCGCTGGCGGTTTGCTGATTCTCTATGGTCCCTTCTGCCGCGATGGTGTCCATACGGCGCCGAGCAATGCCGCCTTTGACGCGGACCTCAGGCGGCGTGATCCCGACTGGGGCATTCGAGACATTGCTGATCTTGAGCGGCTTGCAGCCGGCCATGGGCTCGAGTTGCGCAGGATCGAGCCCATGCCCGCAAACAACTTCACGCTGGTGTTTGGGCGCGAACGGGAGGGATGAGAGGTTTTGGGTGGTCTGGGGTCGTTGGTGGGAATGTGGTTTGCTCGATGGCGATAGCGATCCCGATAGCGATCCCGATAGCGATCCCGATCCCGATCCCGATCCCGATCCCGATGGCGCAGGGGGCCGAATCGGACAGTTTCGATCGGAGGCTACGCCATCGTTTCTCTGCGCTGCGCTATGGGGAACTGCCCGCAGGAGTTTCGCTAGCTACGCGGCCGACGCGGCCTTCCCGTCTGGAGTCGGCAGCGCCCTCGATACGGTCGGGATGGACGACGAGGGTATGCAGTCCTGAGTTTTCGCCACCGCGCTCGTCGAGGGGGTAGCCCAATGCGCGCAAGCCGGCCAGCAGATCCGGATCCGCGCGTTCGTGCTCGATCTGTACCGGAAGTCCGCGAGCGATGATGTTGGGCAGATCGACGGCGCTCTGGGCGTCCAGGCCGAGGTCGATGACACCGACCAGAGATTTCAGGGTATAGGCCGGAATGGAGTTGCCCCCCGGCGATCCGCTGACCATGAACAGCCTGTCCTCGGCATCGAACACCAGCACCGGGGTCATGGAGGATCGTGGGCGCTTGCCGGGGGCGACCGCGTTGGCCACTGGCACACCGTCGATGTAAGGGGTGGCTGCGAAATCGGTGAGTTCGTTGTTGAGGATGAAGCCTGCGCCCATGCGCTGGCTGCCGAAGGCGAATTCCACCGATGCGGTGAACGCCACGGCATTGCCCTCGGCATCGATCACGGACAAATGGGTCGTCCCGCTGTCACCGCCACTGCCGGCCAGCGCCCAGCGCCCGATGATGGGCTCGTCGTGGAGCAGAGCACCCGGGTCACCTGGCGCGGCGTCCGAGGCCGCCTGGGGACGTGCCGCCACCCGGGCATCCAGATAGGCGGGATGGATGAGATCCGCCACGGGAACCGGCACGAAGTCGGCGTCAGCGACGTAGTGATCCCGATCGGCGTAGCCGAGCTTCATGGCGTCGATGAAGGCGCCCCAGCCTTCGACGGTATCGGTCATGCCTGCGGGCGTCAGCCGTTCGAGCAGACCGAGCATGGCAATCAGGGCCGAACCCGAGGATGGCGGTGGCATCGAGCACACCCGATAACCCCGGTAGGGGCCACAGACCGGCTGCCGGACGATGGCCTGGTAGTCGTCGAGATCGGTCTGCGTGATGGCTGCCGGACGTGGAGCTTCAGCGGCCACCTGCCGGATGCTGTCGGCCACCGGACCCTGATAGAAGCCTGCGGGTCCCTGCTCAGCCACCCGCCGCAGGGTATCCGCATACTCGGGATTGGGGCGCAGCGCGCCCACCGCCAGCGCCTCGCCGCCCGGAAAGAAATAGGCTGCCGTGACCGGGTTTTCATCGAGACGGGTGAAGCGGCTGATCCGAACCAGCAGGTCGTGGAGGCGGGGTGACACCTCAAAGCCCTCGTCCGCCAGCCGGATGGCCGGCGCGAACAGTTCCGCCCATGGCAGAACGCCGAGAACTTCATGAGCGCGGGCATACAGGGCAATGGTTCCCGGAACGCCGATGGCACGACCACTCTCCACCCGCGCGATGAAACCGAGTTCCGCGCCATCCTCGTCCAGGAACATTTCCGGATAGGCGCTGGCCGGTGCCGTTTCCCGGCCGTCGATGGCGGCGATGGCACCGTCCTCGGCCCGATAGGTGAGCATGAATCCGCCGCCGCCGAGGCCGGAACTCTGGGGTTCCACCAGACCGAGCACCGCATGGGCGGCAATGGCTGCATCCACGGCTGAACCCCCCTGCCGGAGCATGGCCATGCCCGCTTCCACGGCGTAGGGATTTGCGGCAGCGACGACGCCTTCTGCCTGCCGGCTTGGCGCTGCCGACAGGGCCTCGCTGGCGCTGAGGTCGTTTGCGACCTCGGTACCGCAGCCCGCAAGCATCAGCAAGGGCAACCACCACAGCAAGGCACGCATCGTCGTCATTCTCCTGGCCCGTTGATCCCATCGGCAAGCCGAGCGCCGCCGCGGTTCGCAGCCGCGCTGGCGCCGCTCTGCAGCGCGCACTCTACCCGGCAACGGATTCCGACTCACCCCCGATGTGGCGCCGGCGGCTCGGCATTGCGATAGGCTATTGCGGTCTGGTGTGCCGACAAGGTGGTTTTGGATGTCGAAACAAACCCTGATCACGCTGGCAGTTGTGCTGCTGGCGGGTGCCGTGATCATTGCCCTGTTGCCCAAAGGCGGCTACAACAGCGATGTTTCCCAGGTGGGCCAGGGCACTCCGGCAGTGGTTCTGGCCTTCGAGAATTATGCGCCGGCCAGCATGGATGCCATGGCCCTGTTCGACCGCGTACGGCGTGACTATCAGGACAGCGTCATGTTCCTGGTGGCGGATCTCGGCACTCCCCGGGGCCGCTCTTTTGCGGATCGTCATCAGGCATTCTCCGGCGTGGTCATGACGTTCCGGGCCGATGGCACCCTTGCCGGGCGGGGGCTTCTGGAATCGGGGGAGGCTGGATTGCGCCAGCGCCTGCAGCGGGAACTCGGTCTCTGAGGCGGAAGCCATGATTCGGCCGCCAGGTCACGTTGGGTGCGGCGTCGGGCCGGGTCGACTGTCGGAGCCCGCCTTGCGGGCAATCGCGCGCAAGGCTCGCTGCCACGGGGCTCAACGCTCTCGAAAGGGGGGCTGCCCGGCAAGAACCCTCCGGCCACGGCGCTGATCTCGGCTGCTACTGCGGCGGCTGATTGAAGACCCAGCTCAGCAGGGCGTTCTGGATTTCTTCACCGGGTCCGCGATGGGCTTGTGGCGCGTTGACCATCACCACCACCGCGAAACGTCGATTGTCGGGGGTTTGCACGTAGCCCGCGATGGCGGAGACGTGATCCAGCGTGCCGGTCTTAAGGTGCATGCGACCTGCCTCAGGACCGAAGCGGAAGCGGTTGCGAACGGTGCCGTCGAGACCGGACAGCGCCAGGGAGGAGACGAATTCGGGCATGTAGGGACCGTCCCAGGCGGCCACCAGCAGCTGACCGAGCTGCCGCGCGGACAGGCGGGCGGTCCGGGACAGGCCCGAGGGGTTGTCGATGATCAGGCCGCCGGTATCGATGCCGTACTGCCGCAGCAGTTCCAGGGTTGCCGCGCGGCCCTTCTCAGGGGTCGCCGGTGGATCGAAGCGCTGGGCGCCGAGGGTCAGCTCCAGATGCCGGGTCATGACGTTGTTGCTGTACTTGTTCACCAGCCGCACGATTTCGCCCAGGGAGCGGCTGTGGTGGACGTGGAGGAGGGTGTCGGCGTCGACTGATGCCTGCGCGTCGTCGTCGCCGTTGGCCGCGACCAGATCTTCGCGCCCTGCCGTCCAGGGCGAAGGCAGCACTCCGCTGCGCCAGCCGCCGCGGATTTCTCCCCCCGCCTGCCGCCAATACTTGTCGAACAGTCCGAAGGCGTAGGATTCCGGCTGCAGCACGCTGCGGGTCATGGCGTAGCGGCTGCAGCCTGCGGGGAAGGCGCCCTCGAGCATCACCCGATCCCGCACCGGTGGTTCCAGGACATTGAGGGCGATTCCCCGCTGATAACCGCCGCAGGCACCGGGTGCGACCCGCAGTCGATTCTGGACTTCGACGTTGGTCAGCACGGGCTCTGTGGTGACGCGGACCTGACCATCCGCCGGCTCGAACTCGAAGCGCATGGCATTGAAGTTCACCAGCAGCGGATGGGGCAGAAGGTTGTACACGCGATCCGGGCGACCATCGAAGTCGGCAGGTGACTCCTCGGGCAGCTGGTAGTAGCTGGTGTCGAAGACCAGATCCCCGTTAATCCGAATCAGGCCGCGCTGGCGGATGGCCTGGGTGAGCTTCCAGAACTCCTCGCTGACCAGATAAGGGTCGCCATAGCCGCGCAGCAGCAGATCGCCCTCGAGCACGCCGTTGACCACCGGCCCGAGGGCGTGGACCTCGGTGCGCCAACGGAAGGCCGGGGTAAGTCCCTGCAGGGCGACGAAGGTGGTCACCAGCTTCATGGTGGACGCCGGTGTTCGGGGCGTATCCGGCAGGTGTGCCGCCAGGGGCTCGGGCCGGTTGAGTTCCTGCACCCAGAGGCTGATGTCGCCATGGTCGACCCCCAGGGCACTGGCGACCCGGGCCACCGGCGCCGGCAGCTCGGCCTTGGCCTGGGCTGCGAGCAGGGCCAGTCCCAGCAGGAGGCCGGGCAACAGGGTGTGCGGGCGGTGCCATGTGGGGATCATGGTGCAAGAATCTGCCAGACGCTGGCCCGGCAAGCCAGCCCGTTCATCCTCGCAGTGCGGGCAGGGGTTCGCCCTCGGGGATGAACAGCAACGCCAGCCCATTGTTGCACCAGCGCTCGCGGCGAGGTGGCGGGCCGTCGTCGAAGACGTGCCCCTGATGACCGCCACAGCGAATGCAGTGGTACTCCGTGCGGCGGACGAAGAGCTTGTAATCCGCCTTGGTGCCCATGCTGTCGGCGATGGGCTGGGTGAAGCTCGGCCAGCCGGTGCCGCTGTCGTACTTGTGCGCGGACTCGAACAGGGGCAGGTGGCAGGCGGCGCAGATGTAGGTGCCATCCCGCTCTTCGTCATTCAGGGGGCTGCTTCCCGGGCGCTCGGTGGCCTCCTCGAACAGCACGGCATAGCGATCAGCAGGCAGAATCTCCCGCCAGTCAGCCTTGGTCATCCCCAGCTTCGGTCCTTCCACGGTGCCGGGGTTGGCGGCGCTGCAGGCGTGCAGGGCCGGCAGCAGGGATGCGGCGAACATGGCCTCGAGCAGGGAACGGCGTTTCATCGGGCGAACTCCAACGAGATGACGGCGGCGCCTTCGCAGTGGGCGCCCTTCGGGCGTAGGCTATGGTCGGTAGGAATCAGGGAGAGTAAACCATGTCTTCGAATGCTTCCGAGCGCCGGGAGTCCTGCTTTGCGGAACTCGACGCGGCCATCGACCGTCATCTGCCCGGTGAGTCGGGCAGGGCGCTGTCCGCATTCGCGCGACGCTTCCACGCCCAGACGCCGATCGAGGACCTCGAAGGGCGCAACCCGGATGACTTCTACGGCGCCATAGCGGGCATCCGGAGCCTGCTGGAACGACGGGATGCCGGCAAGCCGCTGATCGAGGTGTTCAATCCCCAGCTTGATCAGCACGGGTGGCTGTCCAGCCACACCATTGCCCAGATTCATCATCCGGACATGCCCTTCATCGTCGACTCCTTCCTGATGGCGCTGTCCCGGCACGATCTGATCCTTCATGGCATGCACAACGTGGTGCTGCGCGTGGAGCGCGGAGACGATCACAGCTTCCTGGGCATGGTGGACGAGGGCGGCCACAAGGAAGTGATCATCCATGCTGAGATCGACCGCCTCGATCGCAGCGAGTTCCCTGGTTTCGTTGCCGACCTCGAGGCGACCCTCGCCGACGTCCGGGCCACGGTGTCGGATTTCCAGCCCATGCGGGAGCGCGTGGATCAGATGCTTCGGGAACTCGAGCAATCGCCGCCGCCAAGGCCCGCGGAGGAGATCTCTGAAGCAGTGGCGTTCCTGCGCTGGCTGCTGGACGACAATTTCTGCTTTCTGGGTGCCCGCGGCTTCGAACTGGTGGATCTCCCGGAGGGGCGGACCATGCGGCAGGTGGTCGGTTCGGAGCTGGGCATCCTGCGCAACCGATCCCGGCCGTCCCGGCCTCGGCGCATCGAGGACATGAAGCCTGCCACCCGGGAGTTCCTGCTCGAACCCCGGGTGCTGCACTTCTCCAAGAGTGGCACGCGTTCGCGGGTTCATCGGCCGGCGTATCCGGACTACATCGCGGTGAAGCACTTCGATGCGGACGGCAATGTGGTGGGGGAGTCCGGCATCCTCGGCCTCTACACCTCGGTGGTCTATCAGGAGCATCCCCAGCGTATTCCCATCCTGCGGCAGCGAGTGGCCACGGTCCTGGACTGGTCGGGCTACGATCTCACCGGATTCGACGGCAAGGTCCTCAAGCAGGTGCTGGCCACCTACCCCCGCGATGAGCTGTTTCAGACCGAGCCTGAGGATCTCTACGAGATTGCACTGGGCATCACCCGCAACCATGAGCGCAATCAGGTTCAGGTCTTCGTCCGCCAGGACCGCTACGGGCTGTTTTTCTCCTGCCTCGTCTACACGCCCCGGGAAATCTACAACACTGCGCTGCGGGAGCAGATCCAGGTCGTCCTCACGGAGGAACTGCAGGCCCTGGACGCGGAGTTCACCTCCTACTTCTCCGAGTCGGTGCTGATCCGCACCCATTTCATGCTGCGGGTCGACCCCAATGTCAGCGTGGAATGGGACGCCCAGCGCATCGAGCAGCGCATTCGCGCTCTGGCGCGCAACTGGGACGACGGGCTGCGCGATGCCCTGATCCAGGAGCACGGCGAAAGCGGTGCCCGCAGCCTGCTGATCCGCTACGGCAGATCCTTTCCGAGCGCGTATCGGGAAGCCTTCGACGCCCGTATGGCGGTCTATGACATCGGTCACATGGAAAAGCTGCGGGAATCGGGCGATCTGGTCATGCGTCTGTACCGGCGCCTGGAGGACCGGCCGGAGCAGCTGCGCCTGAAGGTGTTCTACTGCGGTCCCTTCCTGCCTTTGTCCGATACGCTGCCCCTGCTCGAAAACCTCGGCGTGCGGGTACAGGAGCAGTATCCCTATGCCATCGACCGCAATGACGGTCGTGACGAGCCCCGGCCCGTCACCATCTACGACTTCGCCCTGCGGGTGGAGCAGGAACTCGATCTGAGCCAGGTGGGTGACCTGTTCGAGGAGACCTTCGTCCGCACTTGGCGCGGGGACAACGACAACGATCGCCTGAACCGGCTGGTGCTGGCGGCGGGAGTACCCTGGCGGGATGTGGTGATGCTGCGGGCCTATGGCCGCTACATGAAGCAGATCCAGTTTCCGTTCAGCCAGGACTTCATCGCCGACACCCTGGTCCGCCACGCCCACCTGACCACGCTGCTGGTGGACTATTTCTATGCGCTGCACGACCCGGATCGCGACAGCTACACCGAAGCCCTGCGTGGTGAGATCCTGGAGGCCCTCGACGCCATCCCCTCGCTGACCGAGGACCGGGTTCTCAGACGCTACCTGGACCTCGTGGATGCCACGTTGCGCACCAATTTCTTCCAGGTCGATGCCGAGGGTCATCCCAAACGCCAGCTCAGCTTCAAGCTGCGCTCCGCCAGTATCGCCGATGTCCCGAAACCCCAGCTGCCATTCGAGATCTACGTGTTCGCGCCGGAGATGGAAGGCGTGCATCTGCGCTCCGGACCCATTGCCCGCGGCGGCCTGCGCTGGTCGGACCGGCAGGAGGACTACCGCACCGAGGTGCTCGGTCTGGTCAAGGCCCAGCAGGTGAAGAATGCGGTCATCGTGCCGGAGGGTGCCAAGGGCGGCTTCGTGATTCGCCAATCGACTGCGGGCCTGGACCGGGATGGCCTGCAGCAGTTGGGCCGGGCCTGCTACAGCAGCTTCATCCGCGGGCTGCTGGACATTACAGACAATCGGGTCGAGGGGCGCATCACGCCGCCGCCGCGGGTGCGCCGACACGATGGTGACGATCCCTATCTGGTGGTGGCGGCAGACAAGGGCACCGCCACCTTCTCCGACCTGGCCAATGCCATTGCGGCCGAATACGACTTCTGGCTTGGCGACGCCTTCGCCTCGGGTGGCAGCCAGGGCTACGACCACAAGAAGATGGGGATCACCGCTCGCGGTGCCTGGGTGTCGGTGCAGCGACACTTCATGGAGCGGGACATCGATGTGCAGCGGGACCCGGTGACGGTGCTCGGCATCGGCGACATGTCCGGTGACGTCTTCGGCAACGGCATGCTGCTCTCGGAGAGCATCCTGCTGGTGGCTGCTTTCAATCACCAGCATATCTTCATCGATCCGGAACCCGATGCGGCGGCGTCTGTGCTGGAGCGCCAACGGCTGTTTGCGCTGCCGCGGTCGAGCTGGTCGGACTATGACACCCGCCTCATCTCGGAGGGCGGCGGTGTTTTCTCCCGGCAGCAGAAGTCCATCGTCATCACGCCGGCCATGCGGCAGCGCTTCGGCATCGAGCGGGAGCGGATGGCGCCGGACGAACTGATCCAGGCGCTGCTGCGCTCACCGGTCGATCTGATCTGGAATGGCGGCATCGGCACCTATGTCAAGGCGACCACCGAAACCCATGGTGATGTGGGCGACAAGGCCAACGACGGCCTGCGCATCAACGGCTGTGAGCTGACCTGCAAGGTGATCGGTGAGGGCGGCAACCTCGGACTCACCCAGCTGGCCCGGGTGGAGGCCGCCCTCGCCGGCGTGAGCCTGAACACTGATTTCATAGACAATGCCGGCGGTGTGGACTGCTCGGACCACGAGGTCAACATCAAGATTCTGCTGGCGGAAGTGCTCGCGGCGGGGGATCTGACCCGGAAGCAGCGCAACCAGTTTCTCGAGCAGATGACCGACGAGGTGGCCGGGCTGGTGCTGTCCAACAACGCCCGTCAGACCCAGGCGCTGTCCATTGCCGAGCGGCATTGCGGTGACCGGCTCAGCGAGTATCTGCGTTTCCTGCACCGGATGGAGCGCGAACAGGATCTCGATCGGGAGCAGGAACACCTGCCCGCCGACACGGTGCTCGCCGACCGCCTGCGTTCGGGCCACAGCCTGACACGGCCGGAACTGTCAGTCCTGCTGGCCTACTCGCGCATGTTCGTCAAGGAGCGTCTGGTGAACTCGGACATCGCCAGCGATCCTGAGGTGGCGCGCTTTGTGGAACACGAGTTTCCTGCGAGCTTCAACGCCCGGTTCAGGGAGCAGCTTCCCGGCCACTACCTCTACCCCCACATCGTCGCCACTCAGGTGGCCAATGATCTGGTGAATCACTTCGGCATCACCTGCGTGACGCATCTGCAGGAGTACATTGGTGGCGATACCGCCGAGGTCGTGCGGGCGCTGCTCATCGTGCGCGGGGTGTTCGGCATCGGCGAGCTGTTCGAGCGCCTGGAGGGCCTGCGCGGGCAGATTCCCATGACGCTGCAGCTCGATCTCATGGTCGAACTGCTGCGTTTGGGCCGCCGCGGCGGCCGCTGGTTCCTGCGCCACCGTCGCGGTCGTCTGGTGGTGGGGGAGCAGGTGGCCTTCTACGGTCCCCGCATCATCGAGCTGCAGCAGGCGCGCAGCGAGCTTCCCGGTACGGCCATCCGCCCGGATGAAATTGCCCAGGTGCAGCGCCTGCTCGAAGCAGGCGTGCCCGAGGATCTGGCGGAGATCACGGCTCACGCCACCCAGGCGGTGGAGGACCTGTCGATCATCGACGCCGCCGAACGTAGCGGCCATGGGGTGGCGACCACCGCCGGGTTGTATGCCGAACTGGCTGCACGCCTGGACCAGCCCGCAGTGTCATCGGCGCTGATGCGGATCCAGCCCCAGAACCTGTGGCAGGCCATGGAACGGGACGCCCTGCTTGATGACCTGGTGACCCATACCTGCACGCTGACCAGTCATGTTCTGGCCGACCCGCACGGCGCCATGGGCGATGTCTGGCTCGATGCCCATCCGGTCTTCGAGCAGAGCTGGCAGGCCATCGTCGCTGAGCTGCTGCGGGACAACCCGTCCGACTTCTCCATGTTCAACATGGCGGTGCGCAAGCTCGGCGACCTGCTGCGAAGTCTGTAACGCAGTGCTGTCCCGTGCTGCAGCGTCAACGCAGCAGGGTCAGCTCGCACCGCTGCCGGTGGTGTCGCGAATGATGTCGTGAACAAGCTTCAGCTTGTCGATGGCGGGTTGAGCCAGGGCGAAGGGATAGGCGTCTTCCTGACCCACACTGCGATTGAGGCTGTTGAGGGCCTGGGTGAGCGGAATCCAGGCCTCGATGAGGGCATCGAAGTCCGATTCCCGATAGGGATTGCGGGGCGGCCGGAAGCTCAGCTCGGAAGCCTCCTCCACCTTGGGCTGAGCGCGCATCCCGAACTGCCATGCCGTTTCCAGGGTATCGACGATGTGCAGGTAGTGGGCCCAGGTCTCTGCCCAGTCCTCCCAGGGATGGCTGCTCGCATAGTGACTGACGAAATGCTCGCTCCACCCCGTGGAAGCATCGGACTCGTAGTGCCGCTGCAGTGCCTCCGAGTAGTCGAGGCGGTCGTCGCCGAAGCAGGCGCGAACCGGCTCCAGCCAGCTGCTGTCCCGGACCAGTCGGTCCCAGTAGTAGTGGCCGGATTCGTGCCGGAAGTGGCCCAGAATGGTCCGGTAGGGTTCGGCCATCTGCTGCCGCATGCGCTCGCGGACGGCATGGTCGGCCTCGGCCACGTTGAGCGTAATGAGGCCGTCGGCATGGCCCGTGATGACACCGGGTCCTTCCCGGAACTCGGGTTCGGCGTCGGCCAGGAAGTCGAAACCGAGTCCGTGCTCCGGGTCCTCGATCTTGTTGGCAGTGGGCAGCCCGAAGCGCAGCATGCTGTAGACCAGACGACGCTTCTCGGCCTCCAGGCGTCGCCACAGGGTCAGGTTGTTGTCCGCCGTAAGATCCGGAATGGTGTGGTTGAGGCGGCAGGCCCGGCACAGGGGCTCTGCATCTTCCGCCGGAACCGTCCAGTTGCAGGCGTCGTGTTCCACCTTGTTGGCGCAGAGTCGATAGGTTGGGCCGTCTGTCGTGCCGAGAACCCGGAAGGTCCCGTCGCCGGCAGCGTCCAGCGTGGCCAGGTCGAGCCTGTCGGGCAGGAAGCCCAGTCCGGCTGCGCAGCGTGGGCAGACGGCATTGTCGAAGAACAGGGTCTGTTCGCAACCGGAGCAGGTCCAGATTTGCATGGCGGGGCCTCGGGCAGATCATGGCGAAGCAGGTGTCCACAGCAGGGTAGACACAGTCTGCGCCCACAGCTCGCGCTGCTCCATTGAGCACCCGCTTCAGAGCCTCCCTAGGATGCGGCACAGCGGCCCTGAGGCCAAGTCTCGCTGTCGATGGCTCTGCCCTTGGTTGAGGGCGGAAGGATGATGCGTTCTGCGGAAGGGAGTGCTTCAATACCGGCCTCTTGAAGCTGCCGGGAATGCACTGTGATGACTGCCTACAAGATGTTGATCAATGGCGAAATGGTCGCTGGCGACCAGACCATGGACGTGATCAATCCGGCTACCGAAGGGGTGCTCGCCACCTGCCCGAGGGCCTCGGAGAATCAGCTCAATGCGGCGGTCGCCGCTGCCAAGGCAGCCTTTCCGTCCTGGAGCGCCACGACGATCGAGGAACGCAAGCGGGTGGTCAACGCCATTGCCGACGTCATCGAAGCCAACGCTGCCGAGTTGGCACAGATTCTGACCCAGGAGCAGGGCAAGCCCCTGGCAGACGCGACCGGTGAGGTCTACGGCATGGCGGCGTTCTGTCGCTACTTCACCAGCCTCGATCTGCCGGTCAAGGTGCTCGAGGACTCCGCCGGCAAGCGTGTGGAAGCCCACCGCAAACCCCTCGGTGTGGTGGCCGCCATCGTACCCTGGAACTTCCCGCTGATCCTGATGGCCTTCAAACTGCCGCCGGCACTCATCGCCGGCAACACCCTGGTGGTAAAGCCTGCGGCCACTACGCCCCTGTCCACCCTTCGGCTGGGCGAACTCATCCGTGACGTGGCGCCGCCCGGGGTGGTGAACTTCATCAGCGATGCCAACGACCTCGGTGCTGCGATCACGGCCCACCCGGACGTGCGCAAGGTCTCCTTCACGGGTTCCACGGCCACCGGCAGCAAGGTCATGGCCGGTGCTGCCGGTCTGCTCAAGCGCATCACCCTGGAACTCGGTGGCAACGACGCCGGCATCGTCCTCGACGACGTGGACCCCAAAGAGGTGGCCCCGAAGCTGTTCCAGAGCGCCTTCCAGAACAGTGGTCAGGTCTGCATCGCCATGAAGCGGCTCTACGTCCACGAATCCATCTACGATGAGGTGTGTGATGAACTCACCACGCTGGCCAATGACACCGTGATCGGAGATGGGCTGGAGCAGGGCACCCGGCTCGGTCCGCTGCAGAACCGGATGCAGTATGAGCGGGTCAAGGAACTCATCGAGGACGCTGCCAGGCACGGTCGCATCATTGCCGGCGGTGAAGTGCCCGATCGGCCAGGTTACTTCATTCGCCCCACCATCGTCCGGGACATCACCGACGGCACCCGGCTGGTGGACGAAGAGCAGTTCGGGCCGGTGCTGCCGGTGATCAGCTACAGCGATTTCGAAGATGTGGTGAAGCGGGCCAATAACTCACCCTACGGCCTCGGCGGCTCGGTGTGGGCCAAGGATCTCGACCGGGCCTACGCCCTGGCCGAGAAGATGGATGCGGGAACGGTGTGGATCAATCAGCATGCCGACATGAGTCCGGCCATTCCCTTCGGCGGCGCCAAGCAATCGGGTCTCGGCGTGGAACTCGGTGAAGAAGGGTTGGCCGAGTTCACCCAGCTGAAGATCATCAACATGGCGCGTTAGCGCCCTGTGGGAGCACGCCCTGCGCGCGATGCCTGATCCTGTGCAAGGACCATGATCGCCCGCAGGGCGGCCTTCCGCGGCCGTGGCTCGCATCGGATTCAGCGTCCGATCTTCAGCTCCTCGGGCTTCAGGCGCAGAAACTCTGCACAGAAGCGCAGCGCCGAATAGGGCCAGAGCGTGTAGTTGTGATCCTGCTCATCGGTGTACCAGGCGTTGCAGCCGCCGCTGAACACCATCTTCTGCATGTCGCGCTGAATGCGGAAGTTGAAGCGCCGCGTGGCATCGGCCGTGGGCTCCACGTGGCGGGCGTTGCGCCGGGCGAGCAGCCGCAGGCAGTGGATCACGAAGCGGGCCTGGGATTCGATCATGATCAGCGCTGAGGTGTGACCGGTGGCGCTGTTGGGTCCGAGCAGCATGAAGAAGTTGGGGAAGCCCGGCGCCATCACCGTCCGGTAGGACTCCACCCGGTGGCGCCATTGTTCCTGCAGCCGGACCCCGTCGCGGCCGCGAATGTCCACGTACTCGTGGATGTCGAAGGGCTTGAAGCCGGTGGCTTCGATGATGGTGTCCACCTCGTGCAGGGTTCCGCTGGCATCGCGGATGCCGCCTGCTTCGATGCGGGTGATCATGTCCGTGACCAGCTCCACGTTGGGGCGATTGAAGCTGGCCAGATAATCGTCGGAGATGCAGCGGCGCTTGCAGCCGGCGGCATAGTCAGGCGTCAGCTTGCGGCGCGTCTCCGGATCCTGGACCTCCTGCTCGAGAAAGTCCTTCGCCCGGCGCTCGAGCCGGGCCTGCAAGGCGCTGCCGCGGCGCAGGGAGAGTGTGCCGAGCACGTCCATGAGCAGCCAGAGCAGCCAGCGGTGCAGACGCATCAGGGCCGGAAAGCGCCGGTAGCGTGCGCGGCGCTGGGGTGAAATGTCCCTGGCCATGCGCGGAAAGACCCAGGCCGCCGAGCGCTGAAACACTGTCACCTTGCCGGCAACCGGTGCGATGCTGGGCAGGACCTGGGCGGCGCTGGCGCCGGTGCCGATGATGGCCACCCTGCTGCCGGCGAGGTCGTGCTGATGGTCCCATTCGGCGGTGTGGAAGAGGTGGCCGGCGAAGCTGTCCCGGCCCTCGATGGCGGCATGATTGGGACGGTGCAGGCCACCGAGGCCGCTGACCACGAGATCCGCGCAGAGCTGCCGTCCGTCCGTCAGCTGCAGCTGCCAGCGGTCGCCGTCGAAGGCCAGGGCCTGTACTTCGGCGTCGAACTGCAGATGGGGTTCGAGGCCGTAGCGGTCCACGCAGCGCTCGCAGTAGGCGCGGATCTCTTCGCCTCCCGAGAAGGCGTGGCTCCAGTCCGGGTTGAGCTCGAAGGAGAACGAATACAGATGAGAGGGAACGTCGCAGGCCACCCCGGGATAGGTGTTCTCCCGCCAAGTGCCACCGACCCCTTCGGCCTTCTCGAGAACGGTGAAGTCGCCCATGCCGTGCTTGCGCAGCTCAATGGCCATGCACAGGCCTGACATGCCTGCGCCGAGGATCACGACGCGATAGTGTGGGTGGTCTGATGCTGACACACGGACCTCTGGACGCTGTGGGGTTGTCCGCTACGCTAGCTTACGCACCGGGAAGAGAAAAGCGCGACGGTGTTGTCAAGACCGGGGTCTGGGTGATGATGGGCCGGCTGACTGTCTGCTATGTTCACGGGGTGTGGATCGGCATGACTCACTGCGGCTCGACGCGCGGGGGGGGCAATGGGGGCGGGGGATTGAGGCGGGCCGCATGGCGGATGTCGAAGGGGAAGTGATTGCCTGCCACGAGTGCGACGCTCTGCACTGGCACACTGACGTCCCGGAGGGCGGGCGCGCCGACTGCCGGCAATGTGGTGCCACGCTCTATCGCCTGATTCCGAATTCCCTGGATCGCAGTCTGGCGCTGTTCGCCAGCGCCTTCGTGCTGCTGCTCATCGCCAACAGCTTCCCCTTCCTGGCCCTGGAGTTCGGTGGCCGGATGGAATCCAACCGCCTCGTCAGCGGCGGCTGGGCCCTCTATGAAATGGGCATGGGCGAACTCGGGCTGCTGGTGTTCGCCACCAGCATCCTGTTTCCGCTGCTGAGCATCGGCGGCATGCTCTACCTGCTGCTGCCTGCCCGCTTCGGTCAGGTGGCGCCCGGCATGGGGTGGGTGTGGCGGATGGTGAGAGCCCTGCTGCCCTGGAGCCTGCTCGGGATCTTCCTGCTCGGCACCCTGGTCGCGGTGGTCAAGCTGCAGGATCTGGCCAACGTCATACCCGGTGTGGCCCTGTTCGCCTTCATCGGCGCCATGCTGGCCTACGCCGGCGGGCGGGCCAGCTTCGAGCCGCGGGAACTCTGGAAGCTGTCCCCGATCCGCCAGCTCGATCCTGCCGTCGTCCGCTCCGGGAAGGCCCTGATCAGCTGTCACACATGCGGCCTGCTGCGTCCCCGTGATGCCGGCCTGTCCCACTGCCCACGCTGCGGCAGCGGTCTCCATTACCGCAAGACCAACAGCGTGCAGCGGACCTGGGCGCTGCTGTTTGCTGCTGCGGTGCTGTTCATTCCCGCCAACGTCTATCCCATCATGGAAGTCATCCAGTTCGGCCAGGGGGAGCCTGACACCATTCTGAGCGGTGTCACGAAGCTCATCGGTGCCGGCATGTGGGGGCTCGGGCTGCTGGTGTTCTTCGTCAGTATCGTGGTGCCGCTGGCCAAACTCGTGAGCCTGGTGTGGCTGCTCCGCTCCGTGGAGCGCCGGTCGAACTGGAATCCGAAGGATCGGACACGGCTGTATCGGGTCACGGAAATGGTAGGGTCCTGGTCCATGGTGGACGTCTTTCTGGTGGGCCTGCTGACGGGGCTGGTGAGTCTGGATGTGCTCGCGACCATTCGTCCGGGCATCGGGGCAACGTTCTTCGCCGGGGTGGTGATCCTGACCATGTTTGCCGCCATGAGCTTCGATCCGCGTCTGATATGGGACAACGCGACTATGGACGATGAGCCGGATCCCCGGCGGGCGGACGGGGTGCACGCATGAGCGAGCCGCGGATCGGACAGCCGGAGATCCACGGCCGGTCAGGCCCTTCGGTGGTATGGCTGATTCCCATCCTGACGCTGATCATCGGCGGCTGGCTGATCTTCCGCACGCTGGCAGACCAGGGGCCCGTGGTGACCATCGAGTTTCGCACGGCAGCCGGAATCGAGGCGGGAAGGACCCGGGTGAAGTACAAGAGCGTCGACGTCGGGGTGGTGGAGCGGGTGCAGTTTGCCGAGGACTTCAGCAATGTCCTGGTCCGGGTGCGCTTCGATCCCGGCATGGACAACCTGCTGCGCCGCAACAGCCGCTTCTGGGTGGTCCGGCCCGAATTCAGCCTGCGGGGTGCATCCGGACTCGAAACGCTGATCTCTGGTGCCTACATCCAGATCGACCCGGGTCCTGGCTCTCCCCAGCGACACTTCGTCGGGCTCGAGCAACAGCCCCTGATCACGGCCGATGAACCCGGCAGGACGGTCACCCTGGTCACGGAGACCCTGGGTGGTATCGATGCCGGATCGCCGATCTACTACCGGGGCATTCTCGCCGGTGAGGTCCTCGGCAGGCAGCTGGCCAGTGATCGCCGCAGCATCTTCATCTCGGCCTTCATCCGTGATCCCTTCGACCAGCTGGTGCGGGGCAATACCCGCTTCTGGAACGTCAGTGGGGTGGATGTGGGCTTCGGTGCGGACGGCCCGGAAGTGCGCATGGAATCCCTGCAGTCCCTGATCTTCGGCGGCATTGCCTTCGAAACGCCGGCCGAGGCCGAGCAGGTGACGGCCGAGGTCGAGGACCTGCTGTTCACCCTCCACGCCAGCTATCGGGAAATCGAAGAGCGGGCCTACATCCGCAAGCTCAACTTCGTGCTCTATTTCGACGGTTCCGTCCGCGGCCTCGCTGCGGGCGCACCGGTCGAATTCCGAGGGATAAGGGTCGGCTCGGTGAGCGACGTGCGCCTCGAACTCGATCCGGAGACCCTGGAGTTCAATCTTCCCGTCGTGGTGCAGATCGAACCCGAGCGGATCATGGACGTCACCCGCGGACCGGCACCGGAGGCGGTGATCGAGTCCCTGGTGGAACGTGGGCTGCGGGCACGGCTGCAGACCGGCAGCCTGCTCACCGGCCAGCTCTTCGTGGAGTTGGATATGTATCCGGATTCCGAGCTGCGCCTGCGGGGCGTTGCGGGAATCGACTACCCCGAGCTGCCCACCGTGCCCGGCGCCATGGAGACCATTACCGCGTCCATCGAGAAGCTGGTGGGGCAACTCGATGCCGTGGCCCTCGACGAGATTGCCGCCAATCTGCTGGGCACCCTGGAAGGCACCAATGCCTTGCTCAACGCGCCGGAACTCGAGCGCATGCTGGTCGACCTCGAAGGGTCCATGCGGGCCTTCCGCGGCATCCTCGAGCAGGTGGAAGCGTCCGACATGGAGGCGACTCTGGTGGCGGCGCGCGGCGTCCTGGGCAATCTGGAGCGGACCCTTGCGGTCGCTGCCGACGCCCTCGATCCCCAGGCTCCCATGTACTACAACCTGGTGCGCATGTTCTCGGAGCTGGAGGAAACGGCCCGTGCCATCCGTGCGCTGGTGGAACTTCTGGAGCGTGAGCCCCAGGCGGTGATCTTCGGTCGCGGAGGAGACGAATGATGCGCACACTCCTGGCCCTGCTTGTGCTGGTGGCGGTGGTGGGCTGCGCCGGTGGTTCCTCCATCCGCCACTATCTGGTCGATCCGGCTCCCGGCCCGGTGCTGGCCGCGGGAGGGGCCGCGCCGCTGGTGGTGGAAATCCTGGATGTGGAGCTGCCGCGCTATCTGGATCGCTACCCACTCGTGCGCCGGGGTGCGGATGGTCAGGTGCTGCTGGCCAGTGGCCATCAATGGGGCGAGGGACTGCGCCTGAACCTGCTCCGGACGCTGTCGATCAATCTCTCGGAGCAGCTCGGCAGCGTCGATGTCTCCACGCCCCGGACCCGCAGTGCTTCGCGGCCGGATTTTCGGGTTCTGGTGGTGATCGAGGCCTTCGAGGCCAACGCCAGCGGCCAGGTGCACCTCGACGCCCGCTGGCAGCTCATGGCGGGCTCTGATCACGGCACGCTGACGACACGGCTGAGCCGATTGCGCTCGGAGCACCGGCTGGCAGACGCAGATCATGCGGGGCAGGTGGCCGCCATGTCCGAACTCTTCGGCCGACTCAGTGCGGAGATCGCCAGAGAGCTGCTGAGTCAGGATCCACAGCGGGGTGAAGCGTGACGGTCCTGCGGCTCCTGAAGCACTCGGGCTCATGGTTGCTGCTATGGGCGGCAGCCCATGCCGCGGCATCCACTGCAACCGACCATGGCCTCGAGCACATCCTCGATGAGGCCAGTGGTGCTGAGATCATGCGCGCCGTGCAAGAGCGGCATCAGCTCTATCCCCATGTCTATGAAGAGCAGGTGATGGTCCTTCAGGACCGGCTGGGCCACCGGGATACCCGCCGCCTGCGGCGTTTCACCCGGGTCGAAGAGGACGGCAGCGTGCGCTTCCTGCTGCTGTTCGACGCGCCGGAGGACGTCATGGGCGTGGCCCTGCTCGCCGTCCGCAACGCGTCCGGGGAAACCCGACAGTCGTTCTATCTGCCTGCGCTGGGCCCGGATTTCATCGAAAGCAGTGAGCGCTCAAGCCAGGGCTCCTTCCTCGGCAGTGATTTCACGGTGGAGAACCTCACCGGCGAAGTGCTCGCAGATCACCTCTACGTACGTCGGCGCGATGAGCGCATCGTTGGCCAGCCCTACTACCGCATAGACGTTTATCGTGCAGGCGTGGAGCCGGCCACATCGTCACCCCTGCGGGCCCACTTCATTCTGCAGGACAGCTTGTTCATCGCGCGCACGGACCACTTCGACGACCTCGGCCGGGTCGAGCGCCGCCAGACCCATCATGATCTGGTGCCGGTGGGCGCCGGTGTCTGGCGACCCAATCTGGTCCGCATGGACAACCTGCGGGATGGCCACAAGAGTTATCTGCGGATCGAACGCAGGATCTTCTCGGCAGACCTGGTGCCGCCGGAGCGTTTCACGGCGCAATGGATTCTGGCCAACCAGCCGCCGCTGGCGCGGGTTGTAGCGGCGGTGGAGGATGAGTCGTGATCAGCTGGCTGTTCCTGCTCGGGGTTCGAAATCAGGCAAGCACCCTGTTCGTGCTGGTGCTGATCACCCTGGCGGCGGCCTCGGGGATAGGGCGCCTGCAGGTCGACACCAGCTTCGACAGCCTGATTCCCGCCAACGATCCTGCCCGGGCGGTGTACCAGCGCATTGCCAACGAGTTCGGCTCCGACAATCGCACGCTGATCTATGTTCGTGACGACGCCTTGTGGACGCCTGAGAAACTCGCGAGTCTCGAAGCCCTGCAGCGTGGTCTGCGTCAGGTGCCTCACGTGGAGCGGGTGGACGGTCTGTTCAACCTGCGTACGGTGGAAGGCAGGCGCGGCCGGGTGGACGCACAGCTGCTCGTCGATGGCGTGCCGGAAACCCGTGAAGGTGCCCTGCTCGCCCGGGACCGGGCGCTGGCCAATCCGCTTTACCGCTACAACTTCTTTTCCCCTGACGGCCGCGTCACGGCCCTGATCGTCAGCCTCGAGGACATCGAGGAGATACCCGATGCCTCGGCGCGGGTGCACGACGGTATCGAGCGCCTGCTGGACCGTCATCGTGGTGATTTCGAGCGGGTGTTTCAGGTTGGTCCGCCGCGCATCAGCGTGGAACTGACCCGCAGTCTCTTCAGCGACATGTTGCTGCTCGGGCCGTTGGCGGCCCTGGTGCTCATCGGCGCCATACTGCTCTTCATGCGCAGCCCCATGGCCGCGATTCTGCCCCTCGTCACCTCGTCGCTGGCGGTGGTGTGGACCCTGGGGATGCTCGGCTGGGCCGGGGTGCCGCTGAACATTCTGAGCGCCATGATCCCGGCCCTGATCATCGTCATCGGATCCACCGAAGACACTCACATCATCGCGGCCTACTTTAGGGGGCTTGCGGAAGGCGCCGAAGACGTTCGCCTCGATGCCGTGCGCTACATGGCGCGACACATGGGCCTGCCGCTGATCCTGACGGTGATGACGACAGCCCTCGGGTTCGCGGCCAACCTGTTCAGCAACATCGGCATGATCCAGGACTTCGCCATTGCCTCCACGTTCGCCATGGTTGCCAACGGCGTCATCACCCTGCTGCTGGTGCCCATGCTGCTGGTGAAGTTCGGGTCGCTGCGGCCGCCGGAGTCCTTCGAGGAGGAACGGCGCCACGGGCTGCCCCGTCGCATCGTGCGGCTGTTCCGGGTGTCCCAGGACCGCTTCCCCACCAACACGCTGGCGGTCACTGCCGCGCTGTGCGTCTTCTTCATCTGGCAGGCGTCGAACCTCTACGTCACCAATGATCCGCTGTCCTACTTCCCGGCCGACCGCCCCTTGATCCAGGACACGCGACGGGTCGCTGACGACCTGGCAGGGGTGAAATTCTTCTACATTGCCCTGGAAGGCGATCACGACCGTGCCTTCCAGGAACCGGCGAATGTCACCCGGCTGGCCGAGATCCAGCGCTTCATCCAGCGCCAGGGAGCCTTCGATGCCAGCCTTTCCATTGCCGATCATCTGGCTTTCGTACATCGGGAGTTCGGTGGGCAGTTCGCGGAGCTGGCGCTGCCGGAAACCAGGCAGCTGGTAGCCCAGTACCTCCTGTTCTTCCACCGTGGGGATCTCGAACAGTACGTCAGCCACGATTATCGGCGGGCCAACATCGTGGTTCGCCACAACATCAACGACTCTTACACCCTGAACGCGCACATCCGTGAGCTCGAGGACGTCATCGATCACATTGCGGCACCGGACCTGCGGGTGGTCATCACCGGCGAGAACCTGCTGGTGAACCGGGCTGCCGAGAGTCTCATGCTCGGTCAGGTGCAGGCACTCGGCCTGCTGCTCGGGCTGATCTTCCTGGTCATGTCCGCCATGTTCACGTCGTTCAAGGGCGGCGCCATTGCCCTGATTCCTGCGGTGATCCCCATTGCCCTGATGTTCGGGATCATGGGGCTGCTGCGCATTCCTCTGAATCCCGGCACGGCCATGGTCGCCGTGATCGCCGTGGGCATCGCCATCGACGGCACGATTCACCTGCTCGCTCGCTACAACGAGCTCTGCCGGCGCACCTCGGACTACGTGGGTGCCGTGCATCAGGCGGTGGAGGAGGAAGCCACGCCGCTGATCGTCTCGAGTCTGGCCCTGGCGCTGGGTTTCGGCGTGCTGCTGTTTTCGAACTTCACGGTGGTGGCCCAGTTCGGGGCCCTGGCGGCGGCGACCATGCTGTTCTCCATTCTCGCCAATCTGCTGATCACGCCCATCGTCATGGCCCGGGTCAGGCTGGTGGGGCTCTATCAGATCCTGGCGATTTCGGTGAACAAAGAGGTGTTGCAGCAGAGCCCGCTGTTTGCCGGGATGAGCGAGTATCAGCGCCGCAAGGCGGTACTGATCTCCGAAACCAATGATTTCGCCAGCAGTGAGTGTCTGGTGGAGCAGGGCACGATGGGGCGCAGCATGTACCTCATTCTCGACGGCCATGCGGACGTGGTTCGCCGTGGCGAGGATGGGGAGAAAGTCCTGGCGACGCTGGGGCCGGGGGACGTCTTCGGTGAGATCGGTTACATCCGGGCCGTGGAGCGCACGGCTGACGTGCGGGCGACAGGACCGGTGTCGGCCCTGCGCTTCGACTATGAGCGCATGCAGAAGGATCTGAAGTTCTTCCCCAACATCGTTGCCCAGCTCAACTTCAACATCAGCACCATTCTCGGTGAAAGGCTCGCTGACATGGTGGGGACTAGCGCGACGAAGTCGTGACGTCGGCCACCCAGGCCACCAGGTCCCGAAGCGCCGTGTCAGCCACCTTGGGCAAGCCCTCGATGGCGCCGTCTACGTCCGCGCTCACCGGTGTGGTGGCGCTGAAGGAGCGCTGGTGAATGCGGTCATCGCCTCCTCGCTCCCGCAGCGAGGCTCGCAGCAGGATGGTCGCTTGGGCATCCCGGGCTGACGTGAAAACCTGCTCGAAGCTCAGCAGTTCGACCTCCAGGCGCCAACGTTCCCGCGCGTTCCCATCGGCAGCGAGCATCTGCTCGAGCCGCGCCCTGAGCATCTCAGACGGTGGGGCGATCCAGGCGTGGGCGGCGTAGTGGTTCACGGCCTCCGGGCGCTGATGCAGCTGCCGGTAGGGAATCTGGCCCCCGTTCAGCCAGCTTGCCGCGCGCAGGCTCAGCAGGCGTACACCAGCCAGGTCCGCATCCGTCACCTCCTGCTGCGAAATGGGGCCAAGATCGAACCGACTCGGAGCCGGTTCGGGTTCTGGCAGCAGGGCTGTGCAGCCAGCGAGCCACAGGACCGCAAGCCCGGCTGTCAAAAGGCGAGGGGCGCGGTGGGGTGCATCAGCCATGTTCGGTCCTTGTCATTGCGGGCGGTATCCAGGTTCACCAGGACCCGGTGCGGGACGTTGGGGACCACGCAGCAGGCTCTCGGGCTGATCCTGTAAGCGCCGGGCCAGACTTTGCAATTCGATGCCCGTCGCTGCAAGTTCGTCCAGGGCTCGCGCCAGCGCCGGTGTGACATCCTCGCGCAGGTCCGTGCCGATACGCTGGCCCGTCAGCGTCAGCGCCTGGGCATCCCGGGTCAGGGCATCGAACTGCTCGGGCAAGCCCTGCAGACCTGCGGCCAGGGCGCGCAGTTCCACCAGCAGCGCCAGGGCCTCATCGGTGAGGACAGGCAGGCCGTCGAGGATGGGGTCGAGGCGCTGGTCAAAGTCCTTGAGGCGCTCACTGGCGACCTCCACGTTGGCCAGGATGTTGCCGACACGGTCAATGTTGTCCGTGCTCGTGAGCTGCTCGAGATTGGCGCCGAGCCGCTCGACGGTGCCGAGAATTTCCTCGCCACGATCCGTCAGTCGATCGAGCAGCGCGGGGCGCATGGGAATGCGGGCGGGATCCTCGGCGCGGGTCAACAGGCGCTCCGGCTGATCGCCTTCGTCGTGCAGGGCCAGCTGGGAAAGCCCGGTGATGCCCTGCATGCGCAGCGTGGCCCAGGTGCCCTGCGAAACAGCCAGGTCGGCGTCCACCTCGATGTCGATGAGAATCTCGCGCATGTCCTCGGGATTGAAGCGGATGCTGGTGACCGTACCTGCCCGAACGCCTCGATAGGACACAGGCGAGGACACGTTGAGGCCGGCGATTTCCATGGTGCTGACCACCGTGTAGGGCAGACGCTGGGTCTGGCCACCGGACATCCACCACGCCACTACGGCAATCGTGCTGCCGAGCAGGATGATGAACAGCCCCGTGAGTAGGGCGTAGGTACGGTTACCCATGGTTTGTGCTTCCGGTATCCAGAACGCGCTCGGCACGGTGGCCGCGCAGCAGGTCGCGCACGAAGGGGTGATCGCTGGCGCGCACATGTGTCAGCGTGCCGTGGGCCACCAACTCACCATCGGCGAGTACGGCCACGGTATCGCAGAGATCCCGCAGGGTGTGGAGGTCATGGGTGATCATGACCATGCTGAAGCCCAGATCGCGATGCAAGCTCTGCAGGAGGTCGACGAATCGTTCCGATGATACAGGGTCCAGTCCGGAAGTGGGTTCATCGAGGAACAGCAGCTCCGGCTCCAGGGCCAGCGCCCGGGCCAGACCGGTGCGCTTGATCATGCCGCCGGAGAGCTCCGCTGGCTTGAGCAGCGCATCCTCGGCATCGAGCCCGACGGTTTCGATCTTCATCCACACCAGCTCTGCAATGATCTCTTCCGGCAGGTCGCTGAACTCACGCAGCGGCAGAGCGATGTTGTCGAAGACCGTCAGGTCGCTGAATAGGGCACCTTGCTGGAACAGGACACCACAGCGGTTCCGCAAGCGCTGCAGCTCATTGTTGGGAATGCTGGCGATGCGCTCGCCGAAGACTTCCACGTGGCCCGATGTCGGGCGCTGCAGGCCGAGCATCTCACGCATGAGCACGGTCTTGCCGCTGCCGGAGCCACCAAGCAGGCCCAGCCGCTCTCCGCGATGCAGATCGAGGTCGATATGGCGATGGACCACGATGTCGCCGAAGCGCGTGCCAATGCCCTGCATGCTGAGGACGACTTCAGTGTCCATCAGGACCAGCCCACGCCGCGCAGCATCACTGAGAACACCGCATCGAGGACGATCACCAGGGTGATGGCCGTGACGACGGAACGTGTGGTTTCCACTGCCAGACTCTGGGTATTGGGCTGCACCCGAAGGCCGAAGTAGGCCGCAGTGAGGCCGATCAGGGTGCCGAACACCGCGGCCTTGCCAAGGCCGATCCACAGATTGACCAGCGGCATGGTGTCCGGCAGCGCACGGATGAACTGCTGGTAGGGCATCCCCAGGGCCAGGTTCGAGGCCACCATGCCGCCGAGCATGGCCAGGATGATGGTCCACATGGTCAGCAGCGGCAGGGCGATGGTCAGGCCGATCACCTTGGGGAGTACCAGCCGCTGACTCACCGACATGCCGAGGACGGTCATGGCATCGAGTTCCTGGGTCAGGCGCATGACGCCGAGCTGGGCGGTCATGGAGGAGCCGGAGCGGCCGGCCACCAGAATGGCCGCCAGAATGGGGCCGAGTTCACGGGTGATGCTGAAGGAGAGGATGTTGACGATGAATATCTCGCCACCGTAGAGCTTGAGTTGCATGGCTGACTGGTAGGCGATGACGACGCCGATCAATACCCCCACGAGGGCCGTGATTCCCAGAGCCTTGGCTCCGGTGTGGAAGATCGTCGCTGACATCTCCCGCCAGGGTATGCGGCTGGGATACCGGGCGAGGGTGCCCAGGTCCAATGCGAACTGGCCGATGACGAGTATGCCACCGCGCATGTGTTCGAGGCTGGCGCGACTGAAGCGGGCCAGCCAGGCCAGGGCCATGCTGCTCCAGGACTTGCGTGGGGGGCTATAGCCCTCCCGTTCATGAGTCCACTTCTCGAACAGCGAGCGATGCTCGTCGCGCATATCCAGGCCGGCCGGGAAGCGCCGCCCCCAGGCGCGCCAAAGCAGCAGCGCGCCGGCGCTGTCGAGCGCATTCACCGAGCAGAGATCCCAGTGGCTCTCGGCGCCTCTGGCCTCCGGCCGCTTCGCCGCAGTCGCGAGCTCCTCGCTGATGTCATCCAGGACCGGCCCGAGGGCGCTCAGGTTCCACGTGCCTTCGAGCACACAGACGCGCCCTTCATCGGTGTCGCGGCAGGCTATGGCCGGTGTGATCTCAGTCATGGGCGGTCAGCGTTTCAGACCAAGCAGATTGCGAGCCACGACCCAGCGATGCACCTCAGTGGGGCCATCGTAGATGCGCATGGTGCGGACCTGTGACGCCATCAGCTGCAGGGGTAGTTCCTTGGTCATGCCCATGGCTCCGAAGGTCTGCATGGCATGGTCGAGAACCTCCCAGGCCATCTCGGTAGCGTAGGCCTTGGCCATGGAAACATCGCTGCGCACGTCCTCGCCCTGGTCCAGCTTCCAGGCGGTCTCATAGGCCAGCAGCCGGGCAGCGCGAATCCGCGTGGCGGCATCGGTCACCCACCACTGAATGGTCTGACGTTCGGCCAGAGGGGCGCCGAAGGTGACCCGGTCCGGCGCGAACTCGCACATCATTTCGAGGGCACGCTCGGCCATACCGATGCACCAGGCCACCATCTGCAGGCGGCGAGTGGAGAGTCTGACCTGCATCGGCGCGAAGCCCTTGCCTTCGGTTCCGAGGAGGTTGGCATGGGGAACCCGGCAGTCCTCCAGGGCGACCTCGTAGGTGAAGCTGCCGCCGATCATGGGTATGCGGCGCAGGACGTTGAATCCCGGCGTGCCCTTGTCGATGAGGAAGGCCGAGATGCCGCCCCGGGCGCCCTTGGCCTTGTCGGTGACTGCCATGAGAATGGTGAAGTCCGCTTCCGCCGCGCGGCTGATCCAGATCTTGCGGCCGTTGATGATCCAGTCGTCACCATCGCGGATGGCCCGGGTCGCCATGGCGGCCGGGTCGGAGCCGGCGCCGGGCTCGGAGATGCCGATGGCGGAGATCAGGCCGCCTTGAACGTAGGGTGCCAGGTAGCGCTCCCGCTGGTCCTCATTGGCCGCCACCATGAGCATGCGCAGGTTGGGGGAATCCGGCGGCAGGGTGTAGGGCGTGATGGTTCGGCCCATCTGGATGTTGACGCCGATCATGGCCTCCGTGGGCAGGTCGGTACCGCCGACTTCTTCGGGGGCGTCGAGACCCCAGAGACCGAGTTCCCTGGCCCGGGCGTCGATGGGCGCCTTCTCGTCGGCGGTGAGGCTAGCGCCTTGCCCGTTGGCTTCGCGTTCGAGAACCCGAGCTTCCAGCGGCAACAGCTCGTCGCGGACGAACTTCTTCACCAGCTCCTCGAGCATCCGATGTTCTTCTGAAAGTCTGAAATCCACGCTGCTTCCTCTGGCGCCCGCCACAGCATCGTGCCGGGAGGCGCGAGGCCGGGCAAGCGATAAGCCTGCATGCAGCCATGAGTTTCCGCGGGAGCCCCCGGTGGGGGCGACAAGCGCTTTATACCGGCCAGCCCTGCTGCTGCCAGGCCTGTTCCCAGAACTGCCACTCGTGCCGCGCGCTGACGTGAAAGGCCGTCAGGGCGCGTTGCCGGGCCCCTTCGTCGGCGGCATCCGCCGCCCGTTGCATCAGTTCCAGCAGGCGCTGCATGTAGGCCACGAAGTCGTCCCCGGCGTAGAGGTCCAGCCAATCCTGGTAGGGGTGATCGGCCGACGGCGTGCCGATCCTGGCCAGCAGATTCTGACCGAGATCCGTGTACAGCCAGGGGCAGGGCGTGAGGGCAGCGATGGCCTCGATCAGCGAAGCTGTCTGCGCTGTGGTGATCATGTGATCCCGATAGGCGCGGGTCACGGGACCGAGTTCCACAGCGGCGACGTCTGCCGGCGTATAGCCGAGCTTGCGGCCGTAGCCGGCATGCAGTTCGCCCTCCACCACCAGCGCGAGGCGGGCGGCATCAATGAACCAGAGCTTGTCTGTCGGATCCGGGCAGCGGGTGGAGATCAGCGCTGCGGCATCGGCAAAGCCTTCCAGGTAGCGGGCATCCTGCATCTGGTAGTAGCGGAAATTCGCCGTCGGCAGGCTGCCGTCCGCCAACGCCAGCACGAAGGGGTGATCGAAGGAGGCCCCCCAGCTGCTGCCGGCGGCATCCAGGCAGGCCTGGGCGAAAGGTGGGACGTCGAAAGGGCGATTCATGTGGGCAACTCCGCAAGAAAGTTCTGCGTCGCAACAGCAGCATCGGGGACATCGAGTACGGCAGAGCAGACGGCGACACCGTGAGCGCCTGCTTCCAGCACGGATGCGACGCGAGTTGGCGTGATGCCGCCTATGGCGAATACCGGGAGTGGCGCAGCGAGTGCGGTCAGCCGCGCGAGGCCGTCGAGCCCGAGCGGCGCACGGCCAGGCTTGGAGGCACTGGGGAAAATTGTGCCCACGATCAGGTAGTCGACGCCTTCTGCGACCGCCCGCTGCACTTCTTCCTCATCGTGGGCGGAACGGCCGAGCAGGGCGATGCCGTCGCGCGCTACTGACCCGTGCGCTGCCGGCAGATGCAGGCCGATGCCTTCACGGCGCGCCATGGCGGGGCGGCCGTTGATCGCGATCAGGCATCCGGTGTTCTGCACTGCAGCGCAGGCGTACTTGCCGCTTCCCGAACGGAAGACGTTTCGATCGATGGCACGGTTGTGGGAGCGGACGGAGCGCAGCGCAGTCCGCGATGGCGGCCCAGCCGCCTGCAAATCCCCAGCCCGCCGCAAGCCTCCACGACGCGGCAGGGAATCGCTCACTCCGCTACGCTTCGTGAGCTCCCACAAGGCCTTGCCACGCCCATCGAATCGCATGTTCCTGCCGCGACCGCGCCAGAACCGTTGGTGTGCCCCCGCAGCAGGGGATCCATTTGAGTCTGGACAGCCCTGGCTGGAAGCTCCGAGAACGATCCGGAGGCGGTCAAGCACGGCCGCGTCACCAAGGTCCTTGTCACGCAGCTGCACGAACGGGGCGCCCGCCGCCACGGCTGCCTCCAGCGCTCCAGGGCGTTCCCGATGGGCATCGGCAATGAGCAGCAGGCGCGGCAGATCGGTCATCCGCCACCTTCGTCCCCGGCCTCGCGGGTACCGATACGGCCTTCCCAGGGACTCGAAGCCTCGGCCAGGGTTTTGCGGGGCATGCGGCCCGCCTCGAAGGCCAGCCGGCCGGCTTCGATGCCGTGCTTCATGGCCGCGGCCATGCGCACCGGATCCCGGGCGCGGGCGACGGCGGTATTCATCAGCACCGCATCACAGCCGAGTTCCAGGGCGATGGCGGCATCCGAGGCTGTGCCCACGCCGGCGTCGACGATGACGGGTACCCCGGCGCGCTTGCAGATCAGCTCGATGTTGAAGGGGTTCTGGATGCCGAGCCCCGAACCGATGGGAGCCCCCAGCGGCATCACCGCCACGCAGCCGAGGTCCTCCAGCCTGCGCGCCACCACAGGGTCGTCGTTGGTGTAGGGGAAAACCTCGAAGCCGCGCTCCACCAGGGTGGTCGCCGCCTCCAACAGGGCCTCCACGTCAGGCAGCAGGGTGTCCTCGTCGGCAATCACCTCCAGCTTGATCCGCTGCGTTTCCAGGGCTTCCCGGGCCAGTTCCGCCGTGCGTACCGCATCCCGGGCGGTGAAGCAGCCGGCGGTGTTTGGCAGCAGCTGGTAGCCCCGGGCGGTCAGCACGTCGTAGAGGTTCTCGGCACCGCTGTCCAAGCCCACGCGGCGAACGGAGACCGTCACCAGTTCCGTGCCGCCGGCTCCCAGCGCATCGAGCAGAATCTGCCGGCTCGGGTAGCGCGCCGTGCCGAGCAGCAGGCGCGAGGACAGGGTCAGATCGGCCACCTGCCAGGGAGAAGTCGTGGGCATGTCAGCCTCCTTGAACGGCACCGACGATGTCGACTTCATCGCCGGGTGACAGGGGGGTCTTGGGCCAATCCCGTCGCGGCACCACCTCGCCGTTTACCGCCACGGCCACGCCGCGGGCGTCGGGGGCGACGTCGAACTCGGCCAGCAGCAGCATGAGGTCATCGCCCGGGTAGGGATGGTGCTTGCCGTTGAGGATCAGATGGGATTCGGTCATGTCACAGTCTCGAATCGTCGAGGGGAAAAAGGCGCGAGTTCCGGCGTGTCCCGGCCGGCCGTCAGCGAGCGGGCCAGGGCTGCCGCAGTGCCCGGTGCGAGCAGGACGCCGTTGCGGAAATGGCCGCCGCAGAGATGCAGGCCCACTGTTGCGGTGGCGCCGATGACCGGAAGGTGGTCACGGGTGGCGGGCCTGAAGCCCACTGAGACCGCTTCGAACTCGAGTTCCGCAATCTCCGGGACTGCGGCAATGGCGTGGCGCAGCAGCTCGTAGGTGGCCCCCGCATGGGCGCTGGCATCGAAACCGCGCTCCTCGGAACTGGCGCCGATGATCAGGCGGCCATCTGCCCGCGGAACCAGGTAGACATCGGGCGTGCGGATGACATGTTCGAGTACCGGAGCACCACGAACTCGAATCACCTGACCCCAGACCGGCCGCATGCCACAGGCGGGCAGGGCGCCTTCGAAGTCCTTGCCCAGCCAGGCGCCGGTGGCCAGCACCGCGCGCTCGCAGGGCAACCATTCGCGCTCATCCTGGCCTGGCCGCTGCATCCACAGTCCCGTCAGCTTTTCGCCCGCGGCATGGAAGCCCCGTGCCGTGGCTGTGTCCACCTGTCCGCCGCGCAGCCGGATGGCTGTGAACAACGCCTCGCGCAGGGCACGGGGATCCACCTGATGGTCTCCGGGAATCCTGCAGCCGGCGACGACTCGGGGCGACAGGGCCGGCTCCAGCTTGCGCAGGCTGCGGGCATCCAGGCGTTCAGCGGTCATGCCGCGATCCGCCATGAAGGCCAGCAGATGCTCGAGTTCCGCCCGATGATCGCGTTGCAGGGCCACCCAAAGCGTACCTTCGCTGCGATAGCCGCAGGTCATGCCGGACGCCGCTTCGACCCTGCGGATGAAGTCCGGATAGCGCGCCAGACTGTCCAGGGCCAGGGGAATGAGGTCTGCGTGTTCCACGTCGGCTTCGGATACCGGGGCCAGCATGCCCGCTGCCGTCAGCGTCGCCGTGCCGGTTTCATCGGTGGGCGCAAGGACTCGGACGGGGATGCCCTGCTCGAGCAGTTCGAATGCGACGCTCAAACCGATGATGCCGGCGCCCGCAATGACCACTTCTGTGTCGTTCATGGTCGATTCCGGGCCAGGGCATCATCGAGGGCTTCCCGGCAGCGTGCGGTGGCCGCTGCGGGGTCGTCGTCCTTGACCACTGCAGAGACCACGGCCACACCGTAGGCGCCGGTGGCCATGACTTCACCGATGCGTGCCGCGGTGATGCTGCCGATGGCAATCACGGGAAGGGTGACGGCCTGCACGATGGCAGCCAGGGTTTCGAGTCCCATCACCGGTGCCGGATTGGCCTTGGTCCGGGTGCCGTAGACGGGACCGACGCCAAGATAGTCCACACCTGTGGCCGCCACGGCCCGGGCTTCCTCCAGGGAGTTGGCCGTACCGCCGATGATGACGCCCGCGCCGAGCATCCGGCGCGCCGTGGCCACCGGCAGATCGTCATGACCGAGATGGACGCCGGCCGCGCCCACGGTGAGCGCCACGTCGGCCCGGTCGTCTACGATCAGGCGACAGGCGGTGGCGTCGAGGGCTTCCCGGATGGCGCTGGCCATGGTCAGCAGTTCCCGGGTGGTCAGGGGCCCCTTGTCCCGGTACTGCACCACGTCCGCACCGCCGGCCGCAGCCTTCTGCGCCAGTTCGAGGTGCCCGAAGCGATCCTGAATGTGCACGTCCGTCAGAACATGCAAGCGACCCGGATCGTGCTGTGCTCTGGCATCAGTCATGCAAACGACCTCCCAGGCGCGGCGGACAATCGCTCACCACGCTTCGCTTCGTGAGCTTCCCACAGGGTTTTGTCACGTCCATCGCATCGCATGTTCCTTCGCGACAGTGCGAAAGCAATTTCGTGGCAGGGTCCCACCGCAGCGGAGATGCCAGTTTCACGTCGCATCTGTACGCCCCTCGGCCGCAAGGGAGGCCACCCATGCTTCGGCGGCCTGCGGTGAATCGAGGAAGTAGAACGGGTTCGTCGGACCGATGCCGTGGCCCACTTCGAGGCCGGCGGCGATGGCAGCCGTCAAAAACTGCTTGGCCTCGCGAATCGCTGCGCTGAGATCCTGCCCCTGACCCAGACGGGTGGCGATGGCGGCCGAGTAGGTGCAGCCCGTGCCGTGGGTGTGACGGGCGTCGAGTCTCGGTGCGGTAAAGGTCTCGCAACCCTGGGGCGTCACCAACACATCCACTGCCTCTGGATGATCGAGATGCCCGCCCTTCACCAGGACAGCCCGTGCCCCGCTGGCCAGGATGCGGCGACCGGCGGCTTCCATGTCCGCCACCGTCCGGATCGGAGTCATTCCCGACAGGGCCTCCGCCTCGTGGGTGTTCGGCGTCACCAGACTCGCCAGTGGCAGTAGATGGCTCAGCAGGGCGCTCACGCTCTCGGCAGGAATCAGGTGGAAGCCGCTCTTGGAGATCATCACCGGGTCGAGGACATAGTGAGTCGGCTCGTGTTCACGCAGTGCGTGCGCCACGCTGACGATGACCTCCGGCGTGGGCAGCATCCCGGATTTCACGGCCACCACGTGCAGATCCTCGAACACCGCACGCAGCTGAGCTTCCAGCATGGCCTTGGAAACCGGTTCCGCCAGCGTCACTGTCCTGGTGTTCTGGGCAGTCAGGGCGGTGATCACCGACGCGCCATAGCCGCCGTGGGCGGCAATGGCCTTGAGATCGGCCTGGATACCGGCGCCTCCGGAAGAATCGGAACCGGCAATGGTGAGTGTGGTGGCAAGCATGACGGGCCTCGCGACGACTGAACGCGGGCACGGGCTATGGGCGAGATCAAGACAACAGCGAACGTTGCTTCCTGCGCCGGCATTATCCGGATCAGGTTCGCGGGTGTGATCTCAGGTCCGCGTGGGCGATGGTTGCGACCAAGGCGCCCACGGGCCACCCCGGCTCCGTGCTGTGATCACCCTACGCGGATTGTGCGCACTTTGCATCCGCGACCCGCTGCTACAGCGCTGGCTCCGATTCAAGCCCCGGGCAATTCGCAGTAGAGATCGCTTTCCACCTGCACGCTGACGGCCGAGTTGCGGTGGGGTCCGGCGCACCAGGACGGCATCACCATGGAGTAGAGGCCGCTGCCGCCGGCCATCAGGATGAGGATGTCCGCCGGGTCCTTGAAGCCGTGCCGGAGCTTGCTGTCGTCGTCCCCGCGGGCAAAGGTGGGTGCCACTTTCTTCAGGGTGCCGATGGGATGAACGCAGCGGGCGTGCAGTTCGCGCTGAATGGCGGCACGGTCGAGGCCTGCACCCGCCAGGATCCCGGCGTGATCCGGATTCAGCGCCACCACGGCGGCACCGCCGGTGAGAATGGCGTTGTTGCTGGCCAGCCCGCAGAGGCCGGCGGCCAGGGCGTGCAGCAAACCGTCCGTATCCGCTGTGGGATCGCCGGTACCGGAGAAGATTACCGAATGGGGCGCTTCCGCACCGATGACGGTGACTACGCTGTCCTCGGCATCGAATCCGAGGCTGACGTGCAGAGGGGGCAGGGGAGAATCCTCTTCGTTCTCCGCCAGACAATAGGTGAACTTGCCGGGATGCCCGAGCAGGGCCATGTCCGAAGTGCCGGGACGGGCACCGCCAATGTTGATCATGGCCAGGCGCAGGGCACGACCGATGCTGGCGTTGGCCCGGTGGCCGGGTCCCAAGGCACCGAAACCCGAAGCAATGGGTCCGCAGCTGTGCCGGGCCGGTCCGTTCACCAGAATCAGTGGCGCCGTGCAGTGGGTGGTGGACTGCATCTCGGTGAGATCGAAGCGGGGATCGATGACGGCCTTGGCGGCGGCGAGCACCACCGGCATGTAATCGGGCAGGCAGCCGGCCATGACCGCTGCGATGGCGATCTGCTGGACGCTGGCCACACCGCCTCCGGGACCCATCTCCCCCAGAATCAGATCGGCATCGAGGCCGCTGGCGAGCACCATGCGCTCGACCCGGCCCGGGGTGGGAATGACCACGGGCAGGCCGTCGGTGCAGCCCAAGGCATGGAGGTGCTCGAGAGCGATTTCCTCGCTCTCGGCATTGAACAGTTCGGTCATGTCTGGCCTTCGAGTGCGTCGATGATGGCTTCGGCGTAGGCCTCGGCAATGGCTTTCAAACTGGCTTCGCCAGTGCCGGCTACCGGATGGGGCAGGCGTACCCGCGGCACATCCGGCATGCCTACCGATTTGGCGACGAAGTCACCCTGGGGCCAGAACTTTTCCGTGACCAGGGCCACGGCCGGAAGACCTTCCTTCGCTGCTGCGATGCCGTCACGCACGGTGCCGGTGGTGCAGCTGCCTCAGTGTCCGTAGGCGGCGACGAGGGCCTGACAGCGCTCACGGATCTCACCGAGCATGTCGGCCGGGACCGTGATGGAAGCGTTGCCCTTGTTCCAGTAAAGCGGCGTCATGCCCGGCAGGCGGGTCTGCATGGCATGGGCCACGGCTTCGATGAAGGCCTCGGAATCGGGGAAACCATTGGCCAGGAAGCCGACGGTCACCTGATTGCTGCCGCGCAGGTCGAGGCCGAGTTCGTAGGGCGTCACGGCAGTGGCCGTGGGGGCCCTGGGATCGTGATAGGTCAGCATGCTCGTTCTCCTCAGTTCAGCCCCGATCAGAGCAAAGCGGGACGCAAACTGCAATGGCGTCGTTTGGGGGGGCTGAGGGTATGCGCCGCCGGTCGCGTTTCACTCGCTATCGCTATCGGTATCGCTATCGGTATCGCTATCGGTATCGCTATCGGTATCGCTATCGGTATCGCTATCGGTATCGCTATCGCTATCGCTATCGCTATCGGTATCGCTATCGAACAAGAAGCCACCTCAGCAGACGAAAACACGAACAGCCTGAACGGCGTCCTTGGGCCAACAGGGTGGTGATGCTCAGCCGGTTGGATGGGAATCGATCCCGATCCCGATGCCGATGCCCCCCTTACATCCCCGCGCTTCGGTGGAACAGCCGGCGGGCGAGGCTGAGCAGGTTGTCGGCGTTGATGACGACGATGAAGACTTTGCGCAGCCGGTCCTCCGGGCAGGTCAACGGCTTGACCCCGTGCCAGGAATCGCCGCGGCGATGGAACAGCAGGGAGCGGTTACCCATGGCCTTGGCCTTCCAGGCCCGGTCGAAGTCATCGAAGCCGGGAGCGCTGTCGCGCTTCAAGCGCCCGCCATCATCGAGAATGAGGGTCTCGCCGCCCCAGTCCTCCTGCCAGTCGTCAGGGGTATTGAAGTAGAAAATGTGCGAACCGAGCTTGGCCTTGTTGTCGCAGTGGGGCGAGACGGAACAGCCCCGTGGGGTGTAGTGCCAGTGGTAGCTGAGCCGGAAGCGATCGTTGCCGAACAGGCGCGCCAGCCAACCCTGATAGACCGGTCCGTTGAGTTCGGCCACAAACTGGTGCCAGACGTCGGCCACGGGCAGGCTGGGCTTGTACTCCAGGGCGAAGCGATCATGGGGCTGCTGTCCGTGGGCACGCCGGCGACCGAAGCTCTGCTTCATCAGATCCAGGGTCGGCATGTTGCCGCGCAGCTGATCGAATCCCTCGGGCGTCAGCAGGCCTTCCGGATTGAGCCAGGGATAGGGTTCCGCCTCCTGGAAATCGCGGGCGGCGATGGCAGAGAGTCGGGACGGGTCGAGCAGGGTGGCGGTGGTCAAGTAGAACCTCCTTCGAGGGAAAGATCGGTCAAGGGCGCAGACCGCCGGCGGTCGAGCTGATCGCCCGACTGGCGCGCATCCAGGGTGGTTCCTGCCGTCACGGCTTCAGCATCGAGCCGAAGTCTTGCGATCAGGCTGCGGACCACCTCGTCGAGTTCCGAAACATGGCCTTGGGGCCGGGGTGCCGCGGCAGCGAAGGGCGCGGCAAGTTGCTGCTGGTAGAGGGCGTCGTGCAGCGCCTCCAGATTGCGTGGCGGCAGGATCACGCCCCGCTCCAGCAGTCGGGCGCAGAGATAGCGCAGGCCCTGCTGGGGGCGGATGCTGCCCCGTGCATTGTAGCGGTGACGGGTGGCCATGGTGGCCACCGCCGCGACGAAGCGCTGCCAGGGATGGCCGGCCTTGGCGGACAAGGGCCAGATGTTCAAGGGCAGGCCGGCGCTGGCAGCGTCCGCCAGCATGGATTCACTTTCACCGGTGACCACCAAGGCGTCGGCATGGGCCAGGGCGAGGCTGTAGGGATTACCGTCATCGTTGGGGCGCCACATATAGAGCAGATCATCATCGGTCAATCCCCGGCGCAGGCCGGGAATGGCCGGCAGGGTACGCCGACCGGTCACCACCAGCAGGCGGGCTCCCTGATCCCGAGCCCACTCAGAGACCTGCCGCGCCAGTTCCTGGGGGGCCGAGAGCTGGTGGGCATGGGTATCCCCTCCCACCAGCAGGGCCACCCGCTGCGGGGCGTCCAGCCAGGATTGCCAGGGGCTGGGGTCGCGGGTGACAGAGGTCATCCCCGCGTTCATGGGCAGCAGGGTCCGGATGCGATTGGGATGCGGCGGCAGGCCGAAATGCCCGCACTGCACCACCACACCGCCGTGCTCAGGGGGCGGTCCGGCTTTGCGTCCGAGCAGGACCAGGCGCAGGTCGCGTCCCATGCCCGCTGCGGCGCGCCGGGCGACCCGGGTCGGCAGCCAGCCGGATGCCACGATCACGGCGGTGTCGTTCGGCAGATCAGCCATCACACCGCGGCCAGCGAGACGTTCGAGGATGAATCCGTCCGGGGAATAGGGCACCGGCAGCTCCACCAGCCTGCGGCCGCTGCCCGCTGCCAGGCTGCGGGCCAGGGCCAGGGCATTGTTGTTGTGCCCCGGTTTGCCATGGGTCAGCACGACGATGGGGCCAGAGCCTGCCGGGCCGCCGGCCAGCCACTGCCGTTGGTGGCCGCAACGCCGGTAGAAGTCCCAGCGGGTGTCGGGATGACGGCGTGACGTCAGCTGCAGCTGCTGCTGCCAGAACCAACCGCTGCGTCTTGCACGGCCGGGTCGGGCGACGCGCGGCTCCTGCAGGCGCAGGTGAAGGTGGCCGGCTGCGGCGAACAACCGCTCCAGCACCCAGGGCAGATCATTGTCGGGAACCTGGTCGAGCAGGCCCTCGACCGTGAACTCCGCGCCTGTGTTGTCGGGCTCACGGGCGAGTGCCGCCAGCAGCTTGCGGCCTTCGGGTTGCCGTTCGAGGGTGGCGGCGCAGGCAGGCCAGAGCCGGGACGGCCGGGAGGCGGTGAAGGGCAGAAAGCCTGCGGCGGTGCAGGCGTCTTCCAGCGCCGGCCACAGGTCCCCGGTGGGGTTGTCCAGATAGACGAACTGGTCCGGAAAGGGACGCCAGGGCTGGGTCTGCAGAGTCGTGAAGTGCACGACCTTCGAATGGGTCGGATCGTACTCACTGTCACGGGCGTTCCAGCCGCCGTCCAGTTGTCCCCAGAGCTGTCCGGCTCGTGCCGCCGCCTCCAGGGCCTTGCGGCTGTCGCGGCGGACCGGACCGGAACCCCACACCTTCGCCATGCGCTCGCAGTCGATGAGCATCACCGAGGTGTCGCGATCATTGATGGACAGAAAGCCTGCGGACCCCATGTCCTGATCGAACAGCTCGGCTGGATCCGTCAGGTAGATCTGATCGGTGTCGTTGTAGATGGCACGACCGCTGAAGCCCGTGAGTTCCGGAACCAGAAAGCGGTAGTTGGTGAAGCCGGTCAGCCAGGCTCCGCGCTGGAAGCCTGCCAGTTCACGCAGGAGGTGAATCTCATAGCGCCGGGCCGGATCGCGATGCTGCATCACGGACCACAGGAAGACCCGCTCGGCCCGGAACTGTCCCCGCTCCGTTCCCAGGTAAATGCGCACCGTGGGTTGCGACGACGGCGTGGTTTCAGGCTCGAGAACGATGCACTCCGGGACCTTCTCCAGGGCTGGCGGGCGATGGGGATCCCAGGCCGGGGGCAGCAGCGAGCGGAGGAGTCTGTGCAGGAGGAAGGCCATGGCTCAGTTCGCTGATCCGGCAGCGGTAATGGGAAAACGGCGCCACTTGCGGTGGTGCCAGGACCACAGTTCAGGGTGGCTGCGAATGTGGCGCTCCATGCTCGCGGCCAGGGTGGCGGCGCTGGCCTCGGTACTGCCGTCGTCGAGCTCGAGCGCTTCGCCGATGACGAACCGCCAGCTCGCCTCTCCACCCAATGCCAGGGCCGGCAACACCGGGACACCGGATCGGCGTGCAAGTTCCGCCGGGCCGGCGGGCATGTCCAAGGTCTTGCCGAGAAAATCCACGCTGACACCCCCGTGTTTGGTGCCCTGATCCATCAGCACGTAGATGATGCGGCCCGCCCGCAGGGCGCGCAGCATCTGCCGGTAGGCGCTGCTGCGCTGACCGGCGTCGATGCCCTGCAACCCGTGCGCGCTGAGCAGGTCGGCGAAGAATCCCGGTCTCATTTTGCGTGACTCGCGATAGACCACGGTGACCGGCAGCCCTTCCGTGGCCAGCCGCGCCGCCATGAGGATGCCGTTGGTCATGTGCATGCCGAGGAGAATGGCGCCGCTGCCTTGGGCCACCACGGCCTGCAGCCGATCAATGCGGTCCACGGTGCAGGCGGCGCGGATGGTGTCGGACGGGAAGGGGTGGGTCCCCATGGCGACGATCTCGAAGGCACTGCGATCAGAGACCCGGTAGGCGTGGCGCAGCAGGCGGCGGACTTCCCGCCCATCGGCGGCGGCGCCGAGAATCTCGGCGATGTGGGACTCGATGCGGCGCCGCTCACGAAGATTCACCCGAAATCTCAGTTCCCCGACCCATTCCCCCACGCAGCGGATGCCGGTCATGCCGAAGGGTCGGCAGAGATGGGCCAGGGCGCCGAGCAGGTGAAAGCCGAGCCGGCGCAGGCGGCGTCGGGTCGGGCTGGCCATGAAGGGCAATTCTCCTCAAAACGCAGGTTTCACAGCCGCAAGGTTACCGCAAGCGGCTGCCCGCAGCAGGGGCAGGCCGCGGCGGCGCAGCATGCTTGATGGGCGCCCGGCGTTGCAATGGTCCGGTCATGACCGATTTGCTATGCTCCGCGGCCGCTTTCGCTGGCCACGCCCTCCATGATCGATCGCCAACGCCTCTATCGCGCAGGCATCTGGGCCCTCACTGCCCCGCTGCCCAAGCAGCGCCGTACTGCCCTGCGGCGGTCCCTGCGGGCCCGGCTGGACAACCGGCTGGTGCTGGGCGCCGATTTCCTGGTGCTGTCCCGGGCCAAGAGTGGGCGGACCTGGCTGCGTGCCATGCTGTCGAGGCTCTACCAACGTCGCCATGCTCTGCCGGAGCATCAGTTGCTGGAATACGACAACTTCCATCGGCAGCATGCTGCGATTCCCGTCGTGGCCATGACCCATGGTCACGAACTCGACAAGCTCGCCCGGGATGCCCGCGCCGGCGCAGCCCTGCGGGCGATGCCGACGGTGTTCCTTGCCCGTGATCCGCGTGACGTGGCCGTGTCCGAATACTTTCAGGCCACTCGCCGGGCAGCCGACTACAAGCGCGAAATGTATGCAGTCGAAGGTGAGATGAGCCTGTTCGACTTCGTCATGCAGGCGCCCCCGGGCCTGCCGGCGATCTGCGATTACCTCAACCTCTGGCACCGGGAACTCGAAGGCTGGGATGCGGTCCACCGTCTCAGCTATGAGGCGCTGCGAGCGCAACCCGAAGCCGAGATGGCACGCCTGTGCGCGTTTCTCGGCGCTGATTTCAGCACCGGGGAGATCGCCGAGGCGGTGGCCTTCGCCTCCTTCGAAGCCCTCAAGGCCAAGGAGAAGGATGACTTCTTCAGGAACAGCCGGCTGCGGGCGAAAAACAGTGATGACCCGGATTCCTTCAAGGTTCGCCGCGGCAAGGTAGGCGGCTACCGCGACTACTTCGACGCCGGGCAGATCGCCAAGATCGATGCCTTCGTCGCAGAGCGCCTCGATGCGGGGCTGGGCTACCGCTGATGGGCTGCCCCTCCCGGAAGCGTGTGGTATCGCGAATCGATGGTCCATGGAGTCTTCGTGACGCCAGATGAGGAGAAGTGCAGCAGCCATGACTGACACCCGCGTGAAGATCATTGGTGCCGGCTCCATCGGCAATCATCTGGCCCAGGGCTGCCGCAGCCTCGGCTGCGCCGTGACCATGACCGACATCGATGCCGCAGCCCTGAAACGTACCCGCGACGACATCTATCCGAGCCGCTATGGAGCCTGGGACACTGATATCCGCCTCGCCGCCCCGGACGAGCTGGCCGGTGAGCGCTTCGACCTGACGGTGATCGGCACACCGCCGGACACCCATATGCGCATTGCGGCGCTGGAACTGGCCCGGCAGGCTCCGAAGATCCTGCTCATCGAGAAGCCCCTGTGTACGCCGGACCTCGACGGCTGCCGGGAACTGCGGGAGCAGGCCGCCAAGCAGGGCACGCGGGTGCTGGTGGCCTACAACCATCGCCTCACCGAGCACACCCGTCTGGCCGCGGCCTGGCTCGAAGACATCGGGGTCGGTGAGGTCACGACCCTGCGGGCACTGTTCCGGGAACACTGGGGCGGGATCTTCGGCGCCCATCCCTGGCTGTCCGGCCCTGCAGACACCTACTTGGGCTTCACCTCCCGCGGCGGTGGCGCCATCGGTGAGCACAGTCACGGCATCAACATCTGGCAGTACTTCGCAGAGCTCACCGGTCACGGCCGCATTACCACCGTCAGTGCCGAACTCGACGAAGTGGAGCAGGACGGAGCGGCCTACGATCGCATCGCCCAGCTCTCGGTGCGCACCGAGTCCGGCCTGCTCGGCACCATCAATCAGGACGTGGTGACCCGTCCGGCGCAGAAGTGGCTGCGGCTGGAGGGACAGGACGGCCATCTCGAATGGCAGGTCAACGCGGATCCGGGTCACGATCTGGTGCGTCTCGTGCGGGACGACGGCAGGGGCCGTGAGCAACGGGTGGCCAAGACCCGTCCGGATGATTTTCGCGGCGAAATCGAGCACGTCGTCAAGCTGCTGGCCGAGCCGACGCTGCCGTCGCCGCTGGACCTCGAGTCCGGTCTGGCCACCATGTGCGTGATTGCAGCAGCACTGGAGTCGGCCCGGACAGGGCGTCGCGTCAGCGTCGACTATCGGTCCCTTCGGGGCCTGGACAGCTGATGGCCCTCGACGGTCGACGCATCCTGGTGGTGGTGCCCGCCCGCGGGGGCAGCAAGGGTATTGCGCTGAAGAACCTGCAGCCCGTCGCCGGCCGGCCGCTGGTGGCCCATGCGGGTGATCTGGTGGCGACCCTGCCCTGGGTGGACCGTGCGGTGGTGTCTACAGATCACCTGCTGATCCGGGAGACCGCCATGGAAGCGGGGCTGCAAGCGCCGTTCATGCGGCCCGAGCACCTGTCCGGCGATCGCATCGGCGATGTGGATGTCCTGCGTCACGCCCTGACGGCCACCGAGGCCGACGATGGCAGTCACTACGACATCGTCGTGATGCTGCAGCCCACCTCGCCGTTGCGGCGGGCGGAGCACGTCACCGCGACGGTGGAGAAACTGATCCATGACGGCGTCGATGCGGTCTGGACCGTCAGTCCCACGGATACCAAGTCCCATCCCTTAAAGCAGCTGCGCGTCGATGGGGATGGCCGTCTCGACTACTACGATCCCCGCGGCGCCGAGATCATTGCCCGTCAGCAGCTCGATACGGTCTACCACCGCAACGGCGTGGCCTACGCCCTGACCCGGGCCTGCCTGCTCGATGCCGGCTCCCTGAAGGGCGCGGCTGCGGCGGCCGTGGTCATCGACGAGCCCATGGTGAGCATTGATACCCTGGCGGACCTGGCCGAGGTGGAAGCGGTGCTGGCCGCCCGCGGCGACAGGCCGGCGGTGGTGTCCGCGCCGCGACCCAAGCGTCTGGTGGTGGACATCGACGGGGTGCTGGCCGAAGCCGTGGCGGACCTGGACTATGCCCAGGCCGGCCCCATGCGGGACAACATTGCCCGGGTCAACGCGCTGCACGCAGCCGGGTGCACCATCGTGCTGTTCACGGCCCGCGGGTCGGCGACGGGCAAGGACTGGTCGGACGTGACCCGACAGCAACTCGAACGCTGGGGGGTGCGGTACCATGAGCTTAAGTTCGGCAAGCCGCCGGCGGATTATTACATCGACGACAGACTCACGACCTTGACGCAGGCGCTGGCCCTGTGCGGACTGGGAGACCCGGTGACTCACTCATGATGAAAGCAGAAGCGAAGGCCATGTTCGACGGATTGCACATCTTCGAAATGGCGAACAACCATCAGGGCGATGTGGATCACGGTATCGCCATCATCGACGCTGCGGCAGAACTCAAGCAGCGCCACGGCGTCACCGCGGCGGTCAAGCTGCAGTTCCGTGAGCTGGACAGTTTCATTCATCCGGCCGCCAAGGGTCGCAGCGACATCAAGCACATTGGTCGTTTCGAATCGACCCGGCTGGATGCCGAGGACTTCCGGACGCTGTTGACGGCCATCCGCAAGCGCGGTCTGGTCAGCGTGGTCACGCCCTTCGACGAGCCCTCGGTGGAACTCTGCAAGGCACTGGGCGTGGACATCATCAAGGTGGCGAGCTGTTCGGCCACCGACTGGCCGCTGCTGGAAGCCATCGCCGCGGCCGGCAGGCCGGTGATTGCCTCCACCGGCGGCCTCTCCATCTATCAGATCGACAATCTGGTGACTTTTCTGACCAAGCGGGTTAAAGCCCTGGCGGTCATGCACTGCGTCTCCATGTATCCGACGCCCCCGGAACAGCACCACATGGATTTCATGACGCGGATGGCCAAACGCTATCCCTACGTCGCGGTGGGCTACTCAGGGCACGAGCCCCCGGACAACACCGACGTGGTGACCGTGGCCATCGCCAAGGGCGCGCGTCTGCTGGAGCGTCACTTCGGCGTGCCCACGGACACCATTACCCTCAATGGCTATTCCATGAATCCCGCGCAGGCGGACGCCTGGTTGGCGGCCGCGACCCGGGCCCGGGCCATCTGCGGCGCGGGTGGGGAAAAGCCGGTGTCGGAAGCTGAAGCTCGATCGCTGCTGGAACTGCAGCGCGGGGTCTTCGCCAAGCGTCCGCTTCAGAAAGGTGAAGCCATCGGTCGTGGGGACGTCTACTACGCCATGCCCTGCGAACCGGGGCAGCTGACGTCGGGACAGTTCGGGCAGTATCGCACCCACTACGTGGCGAGCCGGGACTACGGCGCCGACGAAGCCGTCTTCGAGGTGCATCAGAACGATGGCTTGAGCCGCCTGCGGGGCATCCTCCACGATGCCAAGGGCCAGCTTTACGAAGCCGGCATCGCCCTCGGTGACGACATCACCATCGAGGTCTCCCACCACTACGGTCTCGAGCGCTGCCGCGAAGTGGGCTGCGTGCTGGTGAACTCCATCAATCGCGACGAGTACTGCAACAAGTTCCTGATCATGCTGCCGGGGCAACGTCATCCCCACCACAAGCACGAGAAGAAGGAGGAAACCTTCCACGTGCTCTGGGGTGATCTCGAAGTGGACCTCGACGGCGACATCATCCATCTCGAAGCGGGCGACAAGCTGCTGGTGGAGCGGGGCCAGCTCCACGCCTTTCGCAGCGAAACCGGCTGCATCTTTGCCGAGGTTTCCACCAAGTCCATTCGCAGCGACTCCTACTACGCGGATGCGGCCATTGCCGCCATGGATCCGCTGGAGCGCAAGACCATCGTCGAGGGCTGGTAGCGGATGGTCATCAGCCCGCTGCGAGCCCGGCACTGGGCCATCATCAAGTCCACGGCGGTGCTGCCGAAAGCCTTGAGGGTCCGCGCACGGGTGGCCATGCTCGGCCGGCTGCAGCGGCAGATGCTCGCGAGCTGCGACGTTCTGTTCATCCGTCATCCGAAAACCGGCGGCACTTGGCTGCGGGCTCTGCTGACCCATCTCTATGCCAGCCGCAACGGCGTCTCGCTGCAGCGGGTGTTCAAGGCCGACGAACTCAAGCGACAGGACGCGACGCTGCCGCAGTTTCTGATCACCCATGGTCGCGCGAGCTGGGAACGGGTCATCGCCGAGGCCTTCGAGGCCGCAGACCCGGTGTTGGACGGGAAAAAGGTCCTCTTCCTCGCCCGGGATCCCGGCGACATTGCGGTGTCCTGGCACCGGCAGTACCGCAAGCGCACCAAGGCCTTCAAGCGCGAACTGCTGGAAGCGGAATTCGGCCTGGACTTCGATCCGAGGACCCTTGCGCGCTGGGAGTTCATTCAGCAGCCCGACCTGGGCCTGCCGGCGCTGATCGACTACCACAATTTCTGGGCGCGGCAGCTGGCCGGGCGCCACAACGCGCTCATCATCCGCTACGAGGACCTGCGCGGCGACACGCCCCGGACCCTGCGCGAAGTGGTGGACTTCCTCGGCGAGGATTTCAGTGACGAGCAGATCGCGGCCGCTGTGGAATTCGGCTCCGTGGAGAACATGAGCCGTCTCGAGCACTCGGGCTACTTCCAGAATTCATCCCTGCGGCTGCGCGATGGCAGCGACCCGGACACCTTCAAGGTCCGCCGTGCCAAGGTTGGCGGTTTCAGGGACGACCTGACGCCGGAACAGGCCGAGTGGGTGGCCAGTCAGGTGCGGGAGCACTGCGACCCGCGCCTGGGCTACAGTGCCGCGTAACGCTCGCGGATGCGCGCGAGTTCCGCATCCAGAAATGCCCGATCCAGCCAGCGCCCCCGCACCATGACGCCGTCGATGCTGCGGGTGTTGCCGATGTCCGCAAGCGGATCGTCGCGCAACAGGATCAGATCCGCCTCTGCGCCCGGGACGATGCTGCCGTAGCGTCCCTCGTGGCCGAAGAATCGCGCCGGAGCCGTGGTGCCGGATTGCAAGGCGGCGAAGGGACTGAGTCCGGCTGCCACCATGGCTTCGAGTTCGCGATGGCTGGCGAAGCCCGGCACGTTCATGATCTGGGGAGAATCTGAACCCAGCAGGATGGGGACGCCGGACCGGTGCAGGGCGCCGAGCAGTTCCTTGCGCAGGGCGAGAAACTCCGCCACCACCTCGGCCATGGCGCCGGCGTCTTCGAGTCGCGCCAGGTAGGCGGATTTCAGGGCCGGTGGCAGATAGACGTTCTCGGGACGTTCGGTGAGCTCCTCCATATCCTCCACCGCCGCCAGAAAATTCTCGAACAGGGTTTCGGTGGGGACCATCGCGGCGCCGCTGGCGCGGGTTTCGGCGGCCACGCTGGCGATGGCTTCCCGCTGCACATGAGGCATCAGACCGATGCCGAAGAAGGACCGGGCCGCGTCCGGATGGGCGGCCGGATCCTCCACCAGGGCGTGGATGTAGCCGTCCAGGTGGTCCACCGTCTCCTGGCCGGCTGCGAGGGCGCGAGCGAGACCCACGTCGACGGGAATGTGGCCCGCCAGCCGGATCTCTGCCGCAGCTGCTGCTTCGACGATGGCGTCGTACTGCTCACGGGTCAGTCCCGGATGAATCTTCAGGAAGTCGTAGCCATCCTCGGCCTGAGCGGCCACCCGGCGCCGGGCTTCCTCGATGGCGCTCACGGATTGGCCGCTGAACGAAGGGCCGGAGGTGATCAGGCGCGGCCCGAGGACCTCGTGCCGATCGAGACGGTCACGCAGCTCGAGATGCAGGGGGTGGCCGAGCATGCCCCGCGCCAGCGTCACGCCGTTGGCGACCCAGAGCATGAGCACGTCCTCAGTGTAACCCGGCGGTTGATGGGGTCCCTGAGGCACCGGCACATGGGCATGCATTTCCGCCAAGCCAGGCATCAGCGTTCGACCGCCGGCATCGATGACCACATCATCCGCAGCGGGCGACAAGTCGGCGTCCGGACCGAGGGCGTGGATGCGTCCGTCGCGGACGATCACGGTGTGGCCTTCGAGGACACCGGGTCCGGTCATGGTCAGGACGCGAGCGTTGACGAAGGCCATGTCCTTAGCCGGTGGCGGTTCGACGGCCTGGGCGGGCGCGAACAGGAGGGTCAGCAGGAGAGTAGCGGTGGCAGGCAACCTGGACATGGGGGCCTCCTTCGGCTGGCTGTCGGGTCGATCAGGTCAGCTGGCTGTCTCCCGGGACGATGGTATCAGCAAGATGGGCGCAGTCATTGAAGCTGCGCACCATGATCCCGTCTGCGAGCAGCACGATGTGGCTGATGGACCCGTTGGCGGCCCCGGTGAAGGCAAAGGGTCTGGAACCGGTGGCCATGTGCAGAATGTTGGCAATGACGCCGCCGTGCACGAAGGCGGCGATACGGCTGTCGGGATGAGCTTGCCGCATGCGCCCGAGGGCGGCCTTCAATCGCGCTGAGAGGGCCTCGTTGGACTCGCCATTGGGGATGACGTCCCAGCGTTCCTCTGCCTGCATGCGCAGATAAACGGGATCCTGCTCGTGGGCTTTGACCCGGAACAGGCCCCCCTCCCAGTCTCCGAGGCAGACCTCCCTGAGATCGGCGTCGACGATGGGCGTCAGCCCCAGGTGACCGGCCAGAGGGGCGGCGGTCTCCGAGGTGCGACGCAGGTTGGAGACGTAGAGGGCGGCCAGAGCTTCGTGACGCAGCCGCTCGGCCACCAGCCGCGCCTGCACCTGCCCGTTGGGATGCAGTTCCGGATCACCGTGGCCATCCACCAGAGGAAAGGGATTGTCGGCGGTGGCGGCCCGGGATTCGCCGTGCCGAACCAGCAAGACCTCGGTTGATCCCGGCGGTGGGGCGAAGCGCGGCTGACGATACTCCTGCTCGGCCATGCTGCGGCTCAACGGCCGTTGCCGGCGCCGAGGATACAGGGCAGTACGACGCGGAGAACGGTTGCCATCGAGCATTCCTAAAAGTGATCAGCGAAGCGCAGAACATACCGGCAGGTGGGCTGAGCGGCAAACAGCATGCCGCTGCAGCGCGCAGCCCGCTGCAGCCCCGTGACGGCTGATGCCGGGCTTGTGGTAGCCTCCCGAATCGTCGTCATCACCGCCCCGCGGAGGCCGTTTCGGGTCCGGGGGCCGCCAGGAGTCCTGCTCATGATCTTACGTTTGTCGACGTTGACCCTGATTTCAGTACTGATGGCCGCTTGCGGCCCTTCTGATCCGCCGCAGCCCGCAGCCCCACAGGCGCCGCCCACCCCTGATCCTGCGGCACGCAGCGAACCTGCCCGGCCCCAGGGTGACATTCGCAGCGCCCTGACCGAAGCCCTGGCCGGCGACCATCGCTCGGATGCCCATCGGGTCCGCGATCGCTACCGCAATCCCGTGGAAACCCTGGCCTTCTTCGGCCTCGAACCGCATTTCACGGTGGTGGAACTGTGGCCGGGTGCGGGCTGGTACACCGAGGTGCTCGCGCCGGTCCTGCGCGACGGAGGCCAGCTGGTGGTCGCCAACTTCACCACCGACCCGGAGGCCGGCATGGTGGGGCGCATCGGTCAGGCCCTGGTGGACAAGCTCGAGGCCGAACCGAGCGTCTATGATCAGGTGGAGGTGGTGACTTTCTCGCCGCCGGATCAGATGAGCATGGGCGAGGCGGGCACTGCGGATCTGGTGCTCATCTCCCGCCACTTCCACAACCTGCTGGGACGGGGCATCCACGAGGAGGTCCTGGCGTCGGCATACGAGGCGCTTAAATCCGGGGGTGTGCTCGGCGTGATTCAGCATCGTCTGCCGCCGGATCGGGACTTCGATCCTGAGGCCAGGATCGGCTACCTGCCGGAGGCTTTCGTCATCGAGGCCGCTGAGAACGCAGGCTTCACCTTCGAAGCCCGCAGCGACATCAACGCCAACCCGATGGATACGGCGGATCACGAGATGGGCGTGTGGGCACTGCCGCCGAGCCTGCGGGCCTGCGCGGACATCGAGGATGAGGCGGAACTCACCGCCTGTCGCCAGCGCTACCAGGCCATCGGTGAATCCGACCGCATGACGTTGAAGTTCGTGAAGCCCTGAGAGCAGGGCGCTGGATAGCGGGGCCCGCCCCGTCAGCTCGGCGACACCGGCGTTTCCGGAACGCGAACGATCATGGATTGGCTGGCGGTAGCTAGCAGGACGCCGGCATCGCTCCAGAGGTGGACAGTGCCGTGGCCGAAACCGTTGCCCAGGTACTCGACGTAGTTGTCGCACAGCACCCACTCGGTGGGCTGCAGCTGGCCGAAGCGGATGGTGTTGTCGAGGCTGGTGGAGTAGGCGAGGGTGCCCAGGGCATTGCCCAGGGCGGCCGGCATGTAGTCGGCGATGATAGCCAATGCTCCGGCGTCGTGTTCGACTCGGGGCATGCGGGCCCAGAGCAGGGAATGGCCGTCCCGGGTGGGGGTGCCGAAGCCCGTGAAGCCGAAACTGCCGCGGGCCAGACGCAGCTCCACTTCGTCGTGAATGGTCACGCCCTCATGGGGTCGGACGATCTCCGGGCAGTCCTCGGGCACAGGGGCCTTCGGACACCGCACCCAGCAACCTTCGGCATCGGAGGGGCGCTGCCCGGCAGCGCCGAGAATGGTGATGATCTCCTGCTCACCGACGTGGCCCACCACGCGTCCCTGAGTGACGCTGCGACCCACCGCAGGCAGCAGCACTTCCAGATCGATGGTCACCGGCTGCTGGGTCAGGGCCAGGTATTGGCCTGTGGCCCACACCACCGGCTTGCCCGCAGCCTGCTCCAGCGCCACGATACCTGCCGCCAGTCCCACCCCGCCGAACAGTGAACCCCGGCCGCCTGTCTGAGTGGGCGTCACCGGCAGCTGCCAGCGCAGGGTGTCGACCGGATGGGCGATGGAGAGGAATTCGCTGGAGGATTGCTTCATGTTGGCTCCGTTGTGCTGGCAGTTCGAAACTTCGAGAGGGGCATTGTAGGCGCCGGGGTCCCGGCGGGGGAGGCCGGCGCCAGGCAGCGGTTCCCCTGGCGAGTGGGCCTCCCGTATCCTTCCGATGCCGGACTGGGGTCGGGGCACGCATCAGCGCTGCGACAGCCGCAGGCAGACACGGACGCGAGGGAACATGACCGCAGTAGAACGCTATGACGCCGTGGTGGTGGGTGCCGGTTTCGCCGGCCTGTACATGCTGCATCGACTGCGCAGGCTTGGGCTTTCGGTGCTGGTGATCGAAGCCGGCACCGATGTGGGCGGCACCTGGTACTGGAACCGTTACCCGGGTGCCCGCTGCGACGTGGAGAGCCTGGAGTACGGCTATCAGTTCGACGCCGAGCTGCAGCAGAGCTGGTCCTGGAGTGAGCGTTACGCCGCCCAACCGGAGATCCTCGATTACATCCACCACGTGGCAGATCGTTTCGATCTGCGCCGGGACATCGTCTTCGAAACCCGGGTCGCAAGCGCTCATTTCAACGAAGATGCCAGCGATTGGGCCATCAGCACGGACAACGGAGCGCACTACCGTGGGCGTTTCTGCATCCTGGCCACCGGCTGCCTGTCCGTGCCGACCTGGCCGGACATTGCCGGGGCCGACACCTTTGCCGGTGAGACCTACCACACGGGACGCTGGCCCCACGATGGCGTTGACTTCTCCGGCCAGCGGGTCGGCGTCATCGGCACCGGTTCGTCCGCCATCCAGTCCATTCCGGTCATTGCCAAGCAGGCAGCCGAACTGTTCGTGTTTCAGCGCACGCCGAACTTCTCCGTGCCGGCCCAGAACGAACCCATGGACCGGGAACTCGAAGCGCAGGTCAAAGCGAACTATGCCGACTTCCGGGCCCGCAGCGCTCAGATGCAAAGTGCCTTCGGCGCCCGCCATCCGCGCAGCGAGGCCTCGGCGCTCGAAGCCACCGAGGCGGAACGGCAGCGGCAGTTCGAGCATCACTGGCAGCTGGGCGGCCTGCTGTTCCTGCGCGCCTACGGCGACCTGCTGGTGAATCCCGAGGCCAATGAACTGGCCTGCGAGTTCATTCGCGAGAAGATCCGTGGCATCGTCAAAGACCCGCAGGTGGCCGAGAAGCTGCTGCCAGACTCGGTGGTGGGCTGCAAACGCCTGTGCGCGGATACAGGCTATTTCGAGACCTTCAACCGGCGCCACGTGCATCTGGTGGATCTGCGGGAGGCACCCATCGAGCGCATCACGCCCGAGGGGATCCGTCAGGGCGGCAGGGACTACCCGCTCGATGCGCTGGTGTTCGCCACCGGCTTCGATGCCATGACCGGTGCCCTGGCGCGCATCGATATCCGCGGCAGGAACGGCATGACCCTGAGCGAGCGCTGGCGAGACGGACCCAAGACCTATCTCGGACTGCAGGTCGCCGGCTTTCCCAACCTGTTCACCATCACCGGGCCCGGCAGTCCTTCGGTGCTGGCGAACATGCTCTACTGCATCGAGCAGCACGTGGACTGGATCAGCGATTGCCTGGCGGATCTGCTGCGGCAGGGAAGGGCCACCATCGAAGCGAATGCGGAGGCTGAGCAGGCCTGGGTGGAGCACGTCAACGAGAGGGCAGGCATGACGCTGTTCACCCATTGCAACTCGTGGTATCTCGGTGCCAACGTTCCCGGTAAGCCGCGAGTCTTCATGCCCTATCTCGGCTTCCCGGATTACGTCGCACGCTGCAACGAGGTCCGCGACCACGGCTATGCGGGCTTCCTAATCGGCTGAAGCCCGGCCTGAACGCTCTTTTTCGTCGCCCTGGAGTTCCGATGCGCAAATCAGACATGCAGGCCATCGCCGCCATCCTCGTTACTCTGATGGTGGGTGCTGCCGTGGCTTGGGCGGGCAGCCAGGGTGGCGTACGGGTGGGAGGCGTCCCGCTCTTCGCCCTCTGCGCGCTGCTGGCCTTCGCCGTACAGTGGCTGGTCTTCGTCCATGCCTGGTTCGCACAGACCGAGCATTACTTCGATCTCACCGGCAGCCTCACCTATCTGGCCCTGGTGGTCATGGCCTACCTGCTGGCGGACATCGGCGATACCCGTTCACTGATCCTGGCCGCACTGGTGGGGGTGTGGGCGCTGAGGCTCGGTTCCTTCCTCTTCGTGCGCGTCAAACAGGACGGTTCCGATGGCCGCTTCGATGCCATCAAGCCGCGCTTCTGGCGCTTCCTGATGACCTGGACCCTGCAGGGTCTGTGGGTGTTCCTGACTCTGTCAGCGGCGCTGGCGGCCATGACCTCGGGTGCCCCGGGTCCGCTGGAGCCTCTGGCACTGGCCGGGGTGCTGGTGTTCGCCGCCGGTTTCGTCATCGAGGTGGTGGCGGATCGGCAGAAGCGCAGCTTCCGCACCGACCCCGCCCACGCCGGCCGCTTCATCAGCCACGGGCTGTGGTCCTGGTCGCGGCACCCGAACTACTTCGGCGAAATCACGCTCTGGATCGGCATCTTCATGATTGCCGCCCCGGCGCTGGTGGGCTGGCAGTGGGTGACCATCGCCTCGCCGCTGTTCGTGATCTTCCTGCTGACGAAAGTCAGCGGCATTCCCATGCTCGAAGAACGGGGTATGAAACGCTGGGGCGAGGATCCCGAGTATCGGGCCTACCTAGCCCGGACCTCGGTGCTGATTCCGCTGCCCCCCAAGCGCGGCGCCTGAAGGTTGCATGGCCCTCTCATAGCCACCGGTCAAAGCTGTGTGGGAGTTCGCCAAGAACGTTCGTTCACGCTGTCGCGGAAGAAACTTGCGATGCGCTGACTGTGGGTGCATTTCGTCTGGAGCGAAATGCGTCGCACGCAGTGCGCCCCCCTACGGGGCGCCCTGCGGGC